>JBPPNC010000197.1:0-22980 GCA_051306365.1 Solirubrobacteraceae bacterium | reverse complement strand
CACCTCCCGCCGCCGCCCCACCGCCCGCCAGAGCACGGCGCGGCGCCGGAGTCTGCGCCGACGCCGGTTCGCCATCGTGCTCGTGGCGCTCGCCGCCGCGGTCGCCGGCGCGGTGATGCTCGCGCCGCAGTTGCACCGGGCGGCCGAGGAGATCACGCTGCCGCTGCGCCACGAGGACATCATCCGCCAGCAGGCGCAGGACAAGAACCTGCCGGCGGATCTCATCGCCGCCGTCATCTACGCGGAGTCGCGGTTCCGCGACCAGACGTCGCCGGCCGGAGCGAAGGGGCTCATGCAGATCACGCCGGAGACCGCGCAGTACATCGCGCAGAAGTCCGGCGGCACGGCGTTCGAGCTGCGCGACCTCGGCACGCCGCAGATCAACATCGCATACGGCAGCTGGTACCTGCGCTATCTCCTGGATCGGTACGGCGAGAACGAGCTGCTGGCGCTCGCGGCGTACAACGGCGGCGAGGGCAACGTCGACCGCTGGCTGGGCGAGCACGGCGCCGAGGACAGGGTCTTCTCCGCGGGCACGATCCCGTTCCCGGAGACCCGGCACTACGTGCAGAAGGTGCAGGAGATGCGCGGCGAGTACCGCGGCACCTACGGCACCGAACTCGGCTTGTAGCGCCGCGATCGCCCACTGCAACCGCCGTTGCGCCGCTGGTCGGTGCAGCGATGCTCTGGCACCCTGGGTCACGGCGCTGCCGCGGTGTCGGGGAACGGTGTGACGCGGCGCGCCGTCCAGCCCTCCGAGCCTTGAAGGATCCATCGATGCGCCTGACGCGCGCGGCACTCGCCGCTCCGTTCATGCTCGCGCTCGCGCCTGCCGCGACCGCGCATGCTGACACGTACGCCGTCCACGCCTGCACGACGCCGGCGGGCGCTGTCGCCCCCGCCGCCGGATGGCAGGGCACGAAGGCCGGAAGCGCCGAGGCGACGAACGGCTGCGCGCCGACCGGTCTCGGGGTGGCGCTCATCGGCAGCGGCCCGTGGGACGGCGGCACGGGCGCGAACCAGCAGTTCGTCGCGCCGGCCGACACGCGGATCGTGCGCGTGCGGATGCGGCGCACGACGCGCGGCCTGGCGCCCAGCGGCGGCCAGGCGCTCGGCTACTACCTGCGGGCGGACAGCCGGGTGCTGGAGGGCTGTGCGCCCGGGCCGGGCTCGGACTGCGTCGGCGACCTGACGGGCGACGTCGACGCCGCGGGGCTCGACGCCGCCCTGGTCCGCTTCAACGCGGGATGCGGCGCCTTCTTCCCTGACATCTGTGGGGGCGCGGCGCTGCGCGTGGACGTCGCGGATGCCGCCGTCACGCTGCGTGACACGGCGCCGCCCACGGTCAGCAACGTGCGCGTCTCGGACAACGACGGCAAGTCGACGAAGGTCAGCGTCGGCTTCGACGCCGCCGATCGGGGCGGCGGCGTGTACCGGCGTCTGGTGAAGATCGACGGCGCGCTGCACACCGCCGAGCCGGTGCCGGGGGAGACCTGCACCGACGCTGCGCCGGCCGACGCCGACCCGTACCAGTTCATCACACCCGTACCGTGCCCGACCATCGCAAACGGGCTGGGCACGACCGTCGATGTCGGCAGGCTGCCGCCGGGCGAGCACGTCGTCGAGGTGCAGGTCGAGGATGCCGCGGGCAACGCCACGACGGTGTTCGGCCCGGCCACGCTGCCGCGCCTGAACGCCGAATCGGTGAGCGGCGCGGGCTCACAGGCCGCGGCCGTGCAGGCCGCACTCGGCGCGCGGGTGCACGTGTACTTCCAGGCCAACAGGAAGCGGGCGTACACCTCGCGGTACGGCCGCCGGGTCGTCGTGCGCGGCAACCTGCGCGACGCGAAGAAGCGCCCGGTGGTCGGGGCCCGGCTGGACGTCTACCACGTCATCAACGGCAGGCGGCAGCTGCTGAAGACCGGGCTGAAGTCCCGCAAGGGCGGGCGGATCACGCTCATCCTGCCGATGAACATCGGCAGCCGGAAGATCCAGTTCGCCTACCGGGCGCTGCGGCCCGGCCCGATCACCCACAGCCAGACGCTCGACCTCACGGTGCGCGACCGCAGGGGGCGGATCGTCACCAAACCGAAGGACACCAAGGGTCCGCAGTACTGACACCCTACGCCTCGGTAGGGTTTCAGGCATGAAGACGCCTGACCACCCCGTCGTCCACGTCATCGAGCACTACGTCGCCCGGCTGATCTGCGCGCTGCCCGCGCCGGTGCTGCGCATCATCAGCCGCGACGTCGCCCGGCCGGAAGGCGTCGCCCCGGCCCCCGAGGTCGGGGCGCTGCTCACGATGATGGCGATGACCGGGGAGCGGGCGCTCGGGACGGGCGACGACCCCGAGGCGCGGCGCGCGTCCACGCGGCACGGCGCGGCGACAGCGGCGCCGCGGAAGAAGGGCCCGGTGCGCGCCCAGCAGGTGACCGTGGCGGGCGCCGCCGGGGACCTGGCCGCCCGGCTGTACATTCCGCAGGTCGACACCCACGGGCGGCTGCTCGTCTTCTACCACGGGGGCGGCTGGGTGACCGGCGACCTCGACACCCACGATTCGGTGTGCCGCCTGCTGGCCGTGCAGTCGGCCACGCGCGTGGTGTCGGTCGACTACCGGCTCGCGCCCGAGCATCCGTTCCCCGCGCCCGCCGACGACGCGATCGCGGCGTTCGCGCACGTCGTCGACCACGCGGCGAAGTTCGGCGCGCGGCCGGACCGGATCGCGGTCGGGGGTGACAGCGCCGGCGGCAACCTCGCCGCCGTCGTCTCCCAGCAGACCGTAGGAGGCCCGCGGCCGGCGGCGGCGCTGCTCATCTACCCGGCGTGCGACTTCCGGGGCGGCACCGACTCGCGCAGCCTGTTCGCCGAGGGCTTCCTGCTCGAGAAGCGCGACATGGACTGGTGCCAGGCCCGCTACCTGCCCGCCGGGGCGGACATCGAGGACCCGTGGATCTCGCCCATCTTCGGTGAGATCGACGAGCGCCATCCGCCGACGGTGGTCGTCACCGCCGGCTTCGACCCGCTGCGCGACGAAGGGGAGACGTACGCCGCGCACCTGCGCGGCGCGGGCGTGCCGACGGTGCTGCGCCGGTACCCCGGCCTCGTGCACGGCTTCGCGAACGTCACGGCGCTGAGCCGCACGAGCCACGACGCGATGGTCGACTGCGCATCGGCGCTGCTCGCAGCCCAGGAGCTTGGCGCCGGCCCGCCCGCGCGTGCGGAGGTCCCGGTCAGCTCCTGACCGCAATCGCCGCTAGCGTGAGCGCATGCCCGAGTTCCGCCTCGACACGACCTTCACGCCGACGGCGGACCAGCCGAAGGCGATCCGGGAGCTGACCCGGAGCCTCGGGGACGGCGACCGCTTCAGCACGCTGCTCGGCGCCACCGGGACGGGCAAGACGATGACGATGGCCGGCGTCATCCAGGAGGTCCAGCGCCCGACGCTGGTCATGGCGCACAACAAGACGCTCGCCGCGCAGCTGTGCAACGAGTTCCGGACGTTCTTCCCGGACAACGCGGTCGAGTACTTCGTCAGCTACTACGACTACTACCAGCCCGAGGCGTACGTCCCGTCACGCGACCTCTACATCGAGAAGGATTCGGCGATCAACGCGGAGGTCGAGCGTCTGCGTCATGCCGCCACCGCGGCGCTGTTCGCGCGGCGCGACGTCATCGTGGTCGCGTCCGTGTCGTGCATCTTCGGCCTCGGATCGCCCGAGACCTACGACATGAACATGCTCCTGCTCAAGCGGGGGGAGGAGGAGACCGACCGCGACGCGCTGCTGCGCAAGCTCGTGTCGATCCAGTACACGCGCAACGACACGGCGCTGGGCCGCGGCACGTTCCGGGTGCGGGGGGAGACGCTCGAGGTGTTCCCGGCCTACGCCGAGACGGCGTATCGGGCGAGCTTCTTCGGCGACGAGATCGAGCGCATCCAGGAGTTCGACCCGCTCACCGGCGAGATCGTCAAGGACGACCTCGAGCACATCGCGATCTGGCCCGCGTCGCACTACAACGTCCGCGAGGGGACGATCGAGCATGGCGTTGAGGAGATCGGCCGCGAGCTGAACGCGCGCTGCGCCGAGCTCGAGGCCGAGGGCAAGCTCCTGGAGAGCCACCGCCTGCGCCAGCGCACGCAGTACGACATGGAGATGCTGCGGGAGATGGGCTTCTGCAACGGCATAGAGAACTACTCGCGCATCCTCGACGGCCGCCAGCCCGGGGATCGCCCGTACTGCCTCGTCGACTACTTCCCCGACGACTTCATCTGCTTTCTCGACGAGTCGCACCAGACCGTTCCGCAGATCGGCGGGATGTACCACGGCGACCGCTCGCGCAAGCAGACGCTCGTCGACTACGGGTTCCGTCTGCCCAGCGCGATGGACAACCGCCCGCAGACGTGGGACGAGTTCCTGTCGATCACGCCGCAGATCACGTTCGTGTCCGCCACGCCCGGCGAGTTCGAGCGCAACCACTCCAGCCGCATCGTCGAGCAGATCGTGCGCCCGACGGGCATCATCGATCCCGTCGTCGAGGTCCGCGAGACGAAGAACCAGATCGACGACCTGATGAACGAGGTTCGCAAGCGGGCCGACCGCGACGAGCGCGTGCTCGTCACCACGCTCACGAAGAAGATGAGCGAGGACCTCACGGACTATCTCCTGGAGATGGGCTTCAAGGTCCGCTACCTCCACAGCGAGGTCGACACGCTCGAGCGCATCCAGATCATTCGCGACCTGCGCCTCGGCGAGTACGACGTGCTCGTCGGCGTGAACCTGCTGCGCGAGGGGCTCGACCTGCCGGAGGTGTCGCTTGTCGCCATCCTCGACGCCGACAAGGAGGGCTTCCTTCGCGGCGAGACGTCGCTCATCCAGACGATCGGCCGCGCGGCGCGCAACCAGGACGGCACCGTCGTCATGTACGCGGACAAGGAGACAGCGGCGATGAAGACCGCGATCTCCGAGACCGATCGCCGCCGCGCGATCCAGCTCGCCTACAACGAGGAGCACGGGATCACCCCGGCGACGATCGTCAAGGGCATCAGCGACATCGCCGAGTTCCTGCAGGGCGAGAGCAAGGTGCCGGGCAGGCGCAGGCGACGCCGCAAGGGTCCTGACACCGAGAAGATGAGCATGCACGAGCTCCAGCAGGCGATCGTCGAGACCGAGGAGGAGATGCTCGCCGCGGCCGAGGACCTGCGGTTCGAGTACGCCGCGCAGCTGCGCGACGACATCCGGGAGTTCAAGCTCCGCCTGGATTCGGTGCAATCTGCGCGTTGAAGGGCGTGATTGCACTGTCACCTGACGCGGCGCTGCAGGACGCGGTCCTGCGCTGGTACGACGCGCACGCCCGCGACCTGGCCTGGCGGCGCACCCGTGACCCGTACGCGGTGCTCGTCAGCGAGATCATGCTCCAGCAGACGCAGGTGGCCCGGGTCGCCCCGCGGTTCGAGGCGTGGCTGGAGCGCTGGCCCGATGTCCACGCGCTCGCGGCGGCCACGCCCGCCGACGTGCTCCGCGAGTGGGTGGGGCTGGGCTACAACCGCCGGGCGCTGCGGCTGCGCGCCTGCGCGGAGCTCGTCGCGCGGGAGGGGTGGCCTCGTGACGCGGCCGGGCTTCGCGGCCTGCCGGGGGTCGGCCCCTACACGGCGGCGGCGGTCGCGGCGTTCGCGTTCGGGGAGGCGGTGGCGGCGGTCGACGTCAACCATGCGCGCGTGGTGTCCCGGATCTGCGCGCTCGGTGACGCGCCGCCCCGGGTCCTGGCCGCGCGGGCGCAGGAACTCGTGCCCGGTGACCGTCCGGACGCGTGGAACCACGCGCTCATGGATCTCGGCGCCACGATCTGCCGCGCGCGGTCCGCGGACTGCCCGGTGTGTCCGGTCCGCGCGGTGTGCGCTTCCGCCGACGCTGTGCGCATCGCCCGGCGGGCTTCGGCGGCACGGCCCGCGGTGCGCTTCGAGGAGACCGATCGCTATGTGCGCGGCCGGGTCGTCGCCGCGCTTGCGGAGGGCCTGCCGCTTCCCGCCGAGGTCGGTGGGGAACGCCTGGAGCGGGCGCTCGCGGGCCTCGAGCGGGACGGGCTCGTGGTCTGTGACGGGGACGAGG
Source organism: Solirubrobacteraceae bacterium (assembly GCA_051306365.1). GTDB lineage: Bacteria > Actinomycetota > Thermoleophilia > Solirubrobacterales > Solirubrobacteraceae > Svornostia. Next base: position 16,876 of record JBPPNC010000197.1, on the reverse strand, counting down.
TCCGCCTGCCGTAGCACGGTGCGGGACGCATGGACGCGTGCAGTGCGAAAAGAACCTGCTCAGGCGGGGTATCGTTGCGCGATCGTGGCCTTCGACCGGCAATCCATCGAGCGGCGGGACTTCCCGATCGCACGCCGCGGGTACGACCCTGCGTCCGTCGACCGGCATCTCAGCGCCATCGCGGACGCGTTCGACGACCTCCGGACGCGCAGCGCGGCGGGCGGGCTGGACGCGGGCACGCGACGCCTGCAGGCCCAGCTCGACGGGGTACACCGCGAGATGGAGACGCTCCTGACCTCGCTGCGCACCGGCGCCGCCCGGGTGGCCGAGCGGCTCGCGGCCGTGGAGGGCGAGCTGCCCGCCGTCGTGCCGCAGCCGCCGACCCGCGCCGCGGTCCTGCCGCCCGACGAGCACGTGGCGCCGGCGCCGGTTGCGCCGCCACAGCCCGAGGAGGAGCCGGCGGGTGTGGTGCACCGGACCCGCGCGAGCGCGCCCACCGACACCGAAGGCGCGCGGCTCGTCGCACTCGACATGGCGCTCGCCGGGCAGCCGCGCGACCAGGTCGATACGTACCTCGCTGAGCACTTCGCCGGCGTGGACCGCGTCGCGGTCCTCGACGCGGTCTACGCGTCGATCTGACCCGGGCCGGCGGCGGTGCGCGCCCCGGAGAGCATGCGCAGCCCGTCGTCGACGAGGGCGTGCAGCGCGTCCGGTGGCAGGCTGAGGTCCGCGTGGCGGATGTTCAGCGCGCAGATCCCGTACATGGCCGACCAGACGAAGCGGTTCGCGCTGGTGGGCTCGACGCCCTCGAGCTCGCCCATCTCGGCGGCGCGCTCGAAGACCTCGAGCAGCTGGGCGTCACGTGCCCGGACGCGCCCGCGGAGCTGGTCGTCGAGTTCGGGCGGGCGCGCGGCCTCCCACCATTCGACGATCGCCATGAGCCGGGCCCGGCCTGGGTGCTCGACGGTGAACCGGACGTAGGCGTGGCACCACGCCCGGATGCGCTCCCACGGCGTGCCGTCGAGCTCGAAGACCGGCGCGAGGTACCCGTCGAGCAGCACCTCCTGGGCCCGGAGGAGCACCGCCGAATACAGCCCCTCCTTGTTTCGGAAGTGCAGGTAGATCGTGCCGACGCTGACGTGGGCCGCCGCCGCGACGTTCTCGACGCGCGTGCCCGCGTAGCCGTGGGCGAGGAACTGCTGCTCGGCGGCGTCGAGGACGTGGCGACGGGTTCCGTCGCTGCGGCTGGTCGGTGGCATCAGGTGGTGCCCAGAAGGGCCGAGATGGACTGGAGCCCGAGGTCGACGACCTCCTCGAGCTCCTCGTCGCCGAGCGCCGATGCCGGGTGGCGGAGGTTGTGCGCGAGGACGCCGCACATCGCCCCCCAGAACCAGCGGATGACGGCGGTGGGGTCGACCGGGCGGATCTCGCCGCGGTCGATGGCGTCGGTGACCAGCTGGTGCAGTTTGGCCAGGCCGCCCGCGATCTGCCCGTTGATGCTCGTCAGGACCCGTTCGATCGCGGGGTCGTGGCGGTCGTCGTAGGTCGTGCTGAAGAGCAGCGGGCCCATCTCCTTGTTCTCGAGATAGAACCGCAGGTACGCGCGCCCGATGACCTCGAAGTGCTCGATGGCGCCGCCGTCGCCCGGCGCGTACTCGTACGCGGGCACGAGGTACTGGGTGAACAGCAGCCGCTGCGCACGGTCGTGGACGGCGAGGAGGAGCGCCTCCTTGTTGGCGAACAGGTGGTACAGCTGACCGACGGAGACGTGGGCGGACTTCGCGAGATGCGCCATCTTCGTGCCGCGGAAGCCGTAGTCGATGAAGCTCTGCTGCGCCAGGTCGAGGACGATCTCCGCGAGCTGGTCGTCCGACCGGGTGGGTGCGTGGGACCGCATCTGGTCTGACATCGAACCGGAAATCTAGTGGTCAACGGTGCTCAACGCGATGCTCTCGTGCAAGGGGAACGTCTGTTCGCCCCGCTACGCTGCCGGTCCGTGTCTCCCTCTGACCAGATCGTCGTCTCCGGCGCCCGCGAGCACAACCTCAAGGACGTGTCGCTGGCCCTGCCGCGCGACGCGCTCGTCGTCATCACCGGGCTGTCCGGCTCCGGGAAGTCGTCACTGGCGTTCGACACGATCTACGCGGAGGGCCAGCGGCGGTACGTCGAGTCGCTCAGCGCGTACGCCAGGCAGTTCCTGGGGCAGATGGACAAGCCCGACGTCGACTCCATCGAGGGGCTCTCTCCGGCCATCTCGATCGATCAGAAGACCACGTCTCGGAATCCTCGGTCCACCGTCGGCACCGTCACCGAGATCTACGACTACCTGCGCCTGCTCTGGTCGCGCGTCGGCAAGCCGTTCTGCCACGTCTGCGGCAACCCGATCGAGGGTCAGAGCATCGAGCAGATCACCGATCGGGTGCTCGAGGACCTGCCAGAGGGCGAGCGGTTCATGGTCATGGCACCCATCGTCCGGGGGCGCAAGGGCGAGTACGGCAAGCTCTTCGAGGAGCTTCGCGCGGACGGCTACACCCGCGTGCGCGTGGACGGCGAGCTGCGGATGCTCGAGGAGGAGATCGTCCTCGACAAGAAGTTCAAGCACGACATCTCGGTCGTGGTGGACCGGCTCGTCATGCGCTCGGGGGTCCGCAAGCGCCTGGTCGATTCGGTCGAGACGGCGGCCGCGCTCGCCGAGGGGATCGTGGAGGTCGAGACGGTGCCGAAGGACGCTGACCCACGCGTCCTGACCTTCAGCGAGCGGTTCGCCTGCCTGACGTGCGGCACGTCGATGCCGGAGCTCGAGCCGCGGATCTTCTCCTTCAACTCGCCCCATGGCGCGTGCGGGCGGTGCACCGGTCTCGGCGCGCAGATGGAGGTCGATCCCGACCTCGTGGTGCCCGATCCGGCGCTCTCGATCGCCGACGGCGCGATCGCACCATGGTCGGGCTTTCAGTCGAACTACTACCAGCAGCTCACCGATGCGCTCGCCGACGAGTACCGCGTGCCGACCGACGAGCCCTGGGCGGATCTGACCGAGGAGCAGCGCGGCCTCTTCCTGTACGGCACCGGCGGCGAGCGGATCACGGTGACGTATCGCAACCGCCACGGACGCAAGCGGTCGTACGCCACCGCATTCGAGGGGATCGTGAACAACCTCGAGCGTCGCTACCGCGAGACGGAGTCCGACGGCTCGCGGGAGAAGATCGAGGAGTACATGTCGGTCCGGCCGTGCCCGGAGTGCCACGGCGCGCGGCTGCGGCCGGAGTCACGCGCGGTGCGCGTGGCGGGGATGGCGATCCATGACTTCTGCGCCCTGAGCGTGCGCCGGGCGCTTGTGTGGCTCGACGAGGTCGAGCTGTCCGAGACCGAGCGGCACATCGCGCGGCTCATCCTGCGCGAGATCGAGGAGCGGCTGCGGTTCCTGGAGAACGTCGGGATCGGGTACCTGTCGATGGACCGCGCGGCGGCGACACTGTCCGGTGGCGAGGCCCAGCGGATCCGGCTGGCCACGCAGATCGGCTCGGCGCTCGTCGGGGTGCTGTACGTGCTCGACGAGCCGTCGATCGGGCTGCACCAGCGCGACAACTCAAAGCTCATCACCACGCTCGAGCGGCTGCGTGACCTCGGGAACACCGTGCTCGTCGTCGAGCACGACGAGCAGACCATGCGCGCGGCGGATCATCTCGTCGACCTCGGTCCGGGCGCCGGCGAGCACGGCGGGCGCATCGTCGCCGAGGGCACGGCCGCGGAGGTCGAGCGCGTGCCCGAGTCGCTGACCGGGCAGTTCCTCGCAGGCACTCGCACCGTCGAGGTCCCGGGCAAACGCCGCAAGCCCAACGGGTACGTCGAGATCCGCGGGGCGACACAGCACAACCTGTGCGACGTGAACGTGAAGATCCCGCTCGGCACGTTGACGTGCGTCACCGGGGTGTCCGGTTCGGGCAAGTCGACCCTCGTCAACGAGGTGCTCTACAAGGCGGTCGCCAACCGGCTGCACCGCGCACGCTCGCGGCCGGGCGCGCACAAGGAGATCCGCGGGCTGGAGCAGCTCGACAAGATCATCGCCGTCGACCAGTCGCCGATCGGCCGCACGCCGCGCTCGAATCCGGCGACGTACACCGGCCTGTTCGACGTCATCCGCGACCTGTTCAGCAAGACGCCCGAGTCCCGCGCGCGCGGCTACAAGCCGGGGCGGTTCTCCTTCAACGTGAAGGGCGGCCGCTGCGAGGTCTGCAAGGGCGACGGGCAGATCAAGATCGAGATGCACTTCCTGCCCGACGTGTACGTCCCGTGCGAGCAGTGCCACGGCAAGCGCTACAACCGCGAGACGCTCGAGGTCCGGTTCAAGGGGCGCTCGATCGCGGAGGTGCTGGACGTGCCCGTGGAGGAGGCGCTCGAGTTCTTCGCGCACATCCCGAAGGTCAAGCGCCGGCTCGAGACCCTGAGCGCAGTGGGCCTCGGGTACGTGCGGCTCGGCCAGCCCGCAACCACGCTGTCGGGCGGCGAGGCGCAGCGGATCAAGCTTGCGACCGAGCTCTCGAAGGTGGCGACGGGCCGCACGCTGTACATCCTCGATGAGCCCACCACGGGCCTGCACTTCGCCGACGTGCAGCGACTCCTTGAGGTCCTGCACCGGCTGGTGGAGCAGGGCAACTCCGTGGTGGTCATCGAGCACAACCTCGACGTGATCAAGACCGCGGACCGGCTGGTCGACATGGGGCCCGAGGGCGGCGACGAGGGCGGGGTCGTGGTCGCGGCGGGCACGCCGGAGGAGGTGGCGGGCACGCCGGGTTCGCACACCGGCACGTTCCTCGCCGAGCTCGTCACACCGGCGGCGGCGAAGGCGAGCCGGGGCCGCCCGGGGACCGGCAAGGTCCCCGCGGCGGCCTGAGATCCACCGGTCCGTCCGTTCCGGCGGGCGCGGGCCCCCAACCGGCGAAGGATCCGGGAGCTACGGCGGGTAGGCTCCGGGCGTGCCGTCGCGCGCGCAGATCAAGCAGTACGCCCAGAAGTGGCGGTGGTACCAGCGCAGCGCGCTGCCCCACAACCGGGCCCGGCTGCACCTCGAGTTCGCGCGGCGCGAGGCGTTCTTCCGCTGGCCCGTCCACGGCAACGTCCTCGAGGCGCTGCGGGACGGGAGACTGGAGATCGGCGCACAGACGCTGTTCGAGCCCGGCGTGTGGATCACCGTCGGCGACGAGGGGCGGATCCGCATCGGCGAAGGCTGCTTCCTCAACCTCGGCGTCATGGTCGCGGCACAGGAGCTCGTCGATATCGGCGACCACTGCATGTTCGCCAACGGGTCGTTCATCACCGACGCCAACCACCGCTTCTCCGATCTCACGATGCCGGTGACGTGGCAGGGCTTCGAGTCCAAGGGACCGACGCGGATCGGCAGCAACGTGTGGGCGGGGGCGAACGTCGTGATCACCAGCGGCGTGACGATCGGCGACCGCTGCGTCATCGGCGCGAACAGCGTGGTCACCGGCGACCTGGCGCCGTACTCCATCGCTGCGGGTGCCCCCGCGCGCGTCCTGCGATCGTTCGCCCCGGAGTGATCGCCCGCACCTGCCCGCGGGTACCTCTCTGCAGATGACCGAGCTCGACCCCGCGACCCTTCCACCGCTGGACGCCGCCCGGGCGTGGGCGCAGCGTGCGACGATCGAGCACGCCGTGTGGCCCGCGGCGCGCGTCGCCGCCGAGCGGGAGCGCACGGTCTCCGTCGTGCTGCCGGCACGCAATGAGGCCAGGACGATCGGCGCGAACCTCGACGCGCTCCTGCCGCTGCGAGAGGCCGGTGCCATCGATCAGGTCGTCGTCGTTGACGACTCCGATGACGGCACCGCGGGCATCGCTCGCGCCCATGGCGCCGAAGTCCACGCCCAGTCGGGCCTCCTGCCGCAGTACGGCCCGGTCCTCGGCAAGGGCGACGCGATGTGGCGCGCGCTCACCGTCGCGACCGGCGAGGTCATCTGCTTCCTCGACGCGGACACGGAGAATCCCGGCCCGCACTTCGCGTCGGGCCTGGTCGGCCCGGTCGCGACGCCCGGGACCGTCCAGCTGGCCAAGGCCTGCTACCGGCGGCCGTTCCGCTCGGCCGCCGGCACGGAGCCGACCGGTGGCGGCCGGGTCACCGAGTTGACCGCACGCCCGTTGCTCACCGCGATGTTCCCCGCCCTCGCAGGCGTGCGCCAGCCCCTCGCGGGCGAGATCGCGGTGCGCCGCGAGCTCATCGAGCGCCTGCCGCTGCTCTGCGGCTACGCGGTGGACGTCGCCCTCCTCATCGATGCGTGGCGGGCCGTCGGGCTCGACGCCCTCGTGCAGGTCGACCTCGACGTCCGCCAGAACCGCCATCACCCGCTCGAGCAGCTCGCGCCGATGGCCTTCGAGGTCACGGGCGCCATTCTCCGGCGCGCGCACGAGGACGGTCGCGTCGCCGAACCGCCGCCGGACACGCTCATCTCCCAGGTCCACGGGGACCTCGAGGAGGTCGCCAGGCCGCTGGTCGAACGCCCGCCGCTGGCACTCGCCCGGCACGGCGTCCTCTGACGGCGAGCGTGCGTCATGGCGTCGTACAAGGACGCCCGGCGGTTCCGTCCCTCTGAGCGACCTCGTGCTGAGGGGCCTCGCCCCGACGATGCGCAGCCGGCCGGCCTGCCGCTCGTCGGCCCGTCATGCGGCCGTGCGACGTCGTACGCGGGCTACGTGCTCGGGTTCCCCACCGCCGAGACCGTGAGCGCCGCGGCGAGCCCGCCCCGGAAGTCGGCGAGCTCGCCGGGATCGATCGAGTAGGTGTGCTCCGCCTGCGGGTAGGCCTTCGTGCGGACGTCGTCCGCGTACCGGGCGACGCCCACGATCATCTCGTCGAGGAGGCTGGCATAGCGCTTGACGAAGCGCGCGCCGGTCCCCTCGCGGATGCCGAGGAGGTCATGGAACACGAGCACCTGGCCGTCGGTCGCGGCGCCGGCGCCGATGCCGATGACCGGGATCTCCATGCGCGGCATGAGCTCGTCGGCGACGGCCGACGGGATGGCCTCGAACACCACGGAGAAGCAGCCGGCGTCCTGCAGCGCCAGCGCGTCGCGCGCGACCTGCAGCGCGCGGCCCGCGGTGCGGCCCTGGGCGCGGTAGCCGCCGAGCGACGTCGCGGTCTGCGGCGTCAGGCCGACGTGGCCCATGACCGGGATGCCCGCGTTGATGATCGCCTGCGCCCGCTGGACCGACGTGCCGCCGCCCTCGAGCTTGACGGCGTCGCAGCCGGCCTCCTTGACGAAGCGCTGCGCGGTGGCGACGGCCTGCTCGTCGGACGCCTCGTAGGAGCCGAACGGCAGGTCGCCGACGAGGAGCGGCGTCTTCAGCCCGCGGCGCACCGCGGCGGTGAGGATGAGGAGCTCGTCGGTGCTGACGGGCACGGTGCTCGGATAGCCCAGTACGACCATCGCGGCGCTGTCGCCGACGAGGACCATGTCGACGCCGGCCTGCTCGGCGGCGACCGCCGAGGGGTAGTCGTAGGCGGTGACCATCACGATCGGCTCGCCGCTCTCCTTCTTGTCCATGAGCCGGGGCAGGCTCATGGGGAGCGCGTCGAGGGACGGGTGGCCGGTGGTGGTGGGTGCGGCGGACATATCAATCAGTTCCGTGTTCTGCGTCTGGTTCGCGCCCTCTACGAGAGAAGGGTCGCGACCTCGGCGTCGACGTTGATGATGCGATTCGTGTGCGACTCGACGTGGACCACGCGGGGCTCGTAGGTCTCGAGCTCCTCGCGGTCGTACTGGGCGTAGGAGATGACGATGATCGTGTCGCCGCGGTGGACCAGGCGGGCCGCCGCGCCGTTGACCTTCATCTCTCCCGAGCCCCGGGTTCCTTCGATGGTGTACGTCTCGAAGCGGGCGCCGTTGTCGACGTCCACGACGTGGACCAGCTCGTGCGGCAGGATGTCGGCCGCTTCGAGCAGCTCCGGGTCGACGGTGATCGATCCGACGTAATGCAGATCACAGTCGCTCACCGTCGCGCGGTGGATCTTCGACTTCATCATCTGACGAAGCATCGGGTTCTCAGTGACTCCCGTTTCGGGTCAGTGGCAGGTTGTCGATGAGGCGAACGTCACCCACCCGGGCGGCGACGGCCACGAGGGCGTCGCCGTTCACGGCGGGCAGTGGGATGAAGGTGGCGGGGTCGACGAGCTCGACGTAGTCCGGTTCGATGCCGTGCGCCGCGAACTCCGCGCGGGCCGCGGCGAGCACGTTCTCGGCGCTGGCACTCGCGCCATTGGCGCTCGTGACGACGTCCTGGGCGGCGCGCAACGCACGCGAGAGGGCGAGTGCCTGCTCACGGTCGGCGCCGGTGAGCCGGGCGTTGCGGCTGGAGAGCGCGAGGCCGTCGACGTCACGGACCGTCTCGACGGCTTCGATCTTCGTCGGGATGTTCAGGTCGGCGACCATCTGCCGGACGACCGCGAGCTGCTGGGCGTCCTTCTGCCCGAAGTACGCGACGTCCGCCCCGACGATGTTCAGCAGCTTCGTGACGACCGTCGCCACGCCGTCGAAGTGGCCGGGGCGCGAGGCGCCCTCGAGCCGCTCGCTCGGTCCGCCGACGTGCACGGATGTGGCGAACCCGCTGGGGTACATCTCGTCGGCGGAGGGCGCGAAGAGCAGGGCGGCACCAGCGTTCGCGGCGGCCTCGGCGTCGCCGGCCTCCACCCGCGGGTAGGCGGCGAGGTCGGCGGTGTCGTTGAACTGCGTGGGGTTGACGAAGATCGAGACGACCACCTCGTCGTGGTGATCTCGCGCCGTGTGGATGAGGTGCAGGTGCCCCTCGTGCAGCGCGCCCATGGTCGGCACGAAGCCGATGCTGCGCCCGTCGCGCCGCGCGCCCTTCAGGGCGGTGCGGACCTCGGCGATGCTCCGAAGCGTCCTCATGACGGTGTTCCCTGGGATGTGCGAGCCCGGTGAAGACTCCCGGCCGCACGCGAGCGCGTAGCGCGAGCCATGTGGCGGAGCCTCATGCAGCCTGCTTCCGGTCGCGGTGGGCGAGATCGCGCGTGGCCGCTGCGAGGGCGTCGAACAGGAGGAGGAGCTCAGGCGTGCGCTCGGCCACGGCCGCGCGCTGGCGTGCGACGGTGAGTTCGTCGCCGCGGGCGATGGGGCCGGTGAGCGCGTCACCGCCGCGCTGCGCCCAGCTCTCCACGGTCGCCCGCACGAGGGGGACGAGCAGGTCGCGCGGCGCTCCGGTGCTGGCGACAAGGCGCTCGGCGGCGTCCTCGAGCGTGACGAGGAAATTCGACGCGATCGACGCGGCGGCGTGGTAGGCGGCGCGGTCCTCGTCGCCGATCTCGACGGGGCGCATCGCGAGGAGCTCGGCCAGCTCGCGGGCGATCGGGTCGCCGGCGACGGCGCAGGGCGCGCCGGTGAAGATCGTGGGTGGGGCGCCCGGCGGGACGGTCATGAGCGGGTGCAGGGAGAACGCGCGGTGCTCGGCCAGCGGCGCCAGGGTCGTCGCGCCGCTGACGTGACCCACGAGCAGGCCGCGCGGCAGACAGGACGCGGCGGCGGCGATCTCACCGTCCGGGACACAGAGGATGACGGCCTCGGCCCCATCGGCGTCGGCGCCGCGGCCGAGCGGCCCGTCGACGTGCAGGCCCGCGGCGCGCATCGCAGCGGCGAGCGTGGTGCCAAGGCGGCCAGCGCCGATGAGCGCCCAGCGACAGGTGGCGGCTGAGGAGGTCATTGTCGGTCCAGTTCCCCGCAGGGATACCGGTCGCGATCCGAGGTTGGTGTGCGTGCTCCGGGTGGGTGGTCCGTCCCCGAAGGTGACGGCCATGTCATACAGGGTACCCGTTCGGGCCCCGGTCTACCATCTCGAGATCTTGACCTCGCCGACCCCGACATCCGCCGAGCGCCGCGAGGAGCTGAAGGCCTGTTACGCGGACGCGCGCGGCTGCGTCCGCTGCCCGCAGCTGGCGTCGACGCGGACGCAGGTCGTGTTCGGTGCCGGGCACGCGGACGCGGATCTCATGTTCGTCGGAGAAGCGCCGGGCGCCAAGGAGGACGAGCAGGGCGTGCCGTTCGTGGGCGCAGCCGGGAAGCTGCTGAGCCAGCTGCTCGGCGAGGTGGGTCTGTCCCGCGACGACGTCTTCATCGCCAATGTCCTGCGGTGCCGTCCGCCGGGCAACCGGGATCCCACGCCGGTCGAGATCGAGAACTGCCAGGAGTACCTGTGGCGGACGATCGAACTCGTCCAGCCGCGCGTGATCTGCACGCTCGGCAACTTCTCCACGAAGCTCCTGCGGGGCGATCCGACGGGCATCTCGCGCATCCACGGCCAGCCGGAGATCCGGGTGCTCGGCCGCCGCGCTGTCCGCCTGTTCCCGATCTATCACCCGGCCGCGGCGCTCTACACGCGGTCGATGCTCGGCACGCTGCAGGAGGACTTCGCCAAGCTCCCCGCGCTGCTGGAGCTTGCGCCGCCCGGTCAACCCGAACCGGCCGAGCCTCCCGCGCCCGAGCCGGAGCCCGAGCCGGCGGCTGAGCTCAAGCCTGAATCTCCGCCGGATGCGCCGCAGCTCGGCCTCTTCTAGGCCGAAGCCGCGCCGGGCGGAGCTCCCGCTCGTCGTGCGCAAGCGGGTCGCGCGGCTGCGCCGTCCCGCCCACCTGCTCGACCTCTGGCGGCGCCGCGAGTCCGTCGCGTTCGTCCGGGAGTGGCTCGGCGGCCTGGAGGGCATCGAGGTCGGCGGGTCGTCGAACAACGACTTCGGCCTGCGGGTCGTCAACGTCGACCGGTACCCGACGGACGACACCGTCTACAAGCAGCACGAGCGCGATCTGGAGGGCTGGGTGCGCCAGGTCGACGTCGTCGCGACGGGGGACCGGCTGCCGTTCGCCGACGACAGCCACGACTTCGTCTTCGCCTCCCATGTGCTCGAGCACATCCCGGACCCGATCGCTGCCCTGGAGGACTGGCTGCGCGTCGCGCGGCGCTGGGTGGTCGTGATCCTGCCGCACCGCGACCGGACGTTTGACCGTGACCGTGAGCTCACGCCGGTGGCCGAGCTCCTGCACCGCCATCGCACGGGGTTCACGTCGGAGGAGGACCGGCACTGGTCGGTGTGGACGTGCGAGTCGTTCCTGGAGCTGTGCGCGGAACTCGGGCTGACGGTTGCGGCGTCGCGGGACCCGGACCGGACGGCGGGCAACGGGTTCATCGTCGTGCTCAGACCCCCCGCGCGGCCCGCAGCGCCGCGAGCTGCGCGCGCTCACGCGACGCATCGCGGCCCAGCACCCGGCGGGCCGCCGCACGGGTGGTGAAGGTCAGCGCCTGCGCCGCGTCGTCGTGCGCCAGCGCGCGCGGGCCGAGCGCCGCGCCGATCACGCGCCGCCGCTGCCGGGCGATCTCCTCGTAGGGCTCCCCGCCGTACGCCGCGCCGGTGCTCGTCCCGCCGCGATGGACGACCTCGACCTCCGGATGCAGCTCGGTGGGGATCCCTGCCGCCGCGGCGCGCAGGCACAGGTCCAGGTCCTCGGCGAAGAGGAAGTGCGCGGGGTCGAACGGACCGAGGCGCCCCAGCAGCGACGTCCGGGCCACGAGGCACGCAGCGATCGCCCAGCCCACGACGCGCGGGGTCTCGGCGCGCCACGGGTCGAACCGCTCGCGCAGCGGTCGCGGCAGCGCGCGCGGTTCGACCAGTGCGGGCACGAGGGCGTCGCGCCCGCCCGGCCGTGGGTGGGCGCTGCGCTGCACCGAACCGTCAGCGTTCAGCAGCCGCGGGGCGAGCAGCGCATCGCGACCGGCGGCGAGCGCCGCGAGCCGGGCCAGGCCGTCGTCACGCAGCTCGCAGTCGGGGTTCAGCAGCACGGTCACGGGGGCGGTCACCCGGGCCATGCCCGCGTTGTTCGCCGCGCCGAACCCCGGGTTGTCGTCGAGGCGCAGGACCTCCGCGCCCCACGCCTGCGCGCGCGCGGCGCCGTCGTCGCGGGAATCCGTGTCCACGCAGATCACCTGCGGGCGCGCGGGCAGGCACCGGTCGATGGAGCCGAGCAGCCGCGCAAGGTCGTCGGCCGACTCGTGCAGCACGACGACGATCGCGAACGTCACGTCGCCACCGCCCGCGAAGATGGCGGCCCGTGCCGCCACCCGTGCTCATCGACGCCCGCGCCGCCGCCCGCCCCGAGCTGGGCGGCGTGGAGCGCTGGACGCGCGAGGTGAGCGCGCGGCTGCCGGCGCTGCGCCCCGGCCGGTACGCGGTGGCGCGGCCGCCGCAGGCGCTGTCGCACCGCGCCGGCCACGCATGGGAGCAGTTCCTCCTGCCGGCTGAGGCGCGCCGCGTGCACGCGCGGCTCATCCTCTGCCCGGCGAACCTCGCTCCGGTGGCGTCCCGGCGCACGGTCGTCGTCATCCACGACGCGGCGGCGCTGCGTGAGCCCGGCTGGTACTCCCGCGCCTACGTCGCGTGGCAGCGGGCGATTCTGCCCCTCATCGCGCGGCGAGCTCGGCACGTCGTGACCGTATCCGAGTACTCGGCGGGGGAGCTCGTCGAGCTGCTCGGGGTCCCGCGCGAGCGGATCACGGTCATCCCCGGCGGGGTCGACGATCGCTTCACGCCGCAGGCCGACGCGGTCGCCGCGCGGGCGGCACTGGGGCTCGACACGCCGTACGTCCTCACGGTCGCGAGCCGCACCGCCCGCAAGAACCTCGGGGTCCTCGAGACGGCTGCGCGCGTGCTCGCCGAGCAGGGGATCGCGCTCGTCGCGGCCGGGGGCGACCGGCCGCAGTTCTCCGGGGGCGGACCCGGCGGCGGGGTGCGGGCACTCGGGCACGTCGACGACGCGCTGCTCCCCGGGCTCTACGCCGGCGCGGAGGCCTTCGTGCTGCCCTCCCTGCACGAGGGGTTCGGCCTGACCTGCGTGGAGGCGATGGCCGCGGGCACGCCCGTCGTCGCGGCCGACCGCGCGGCGCTGCCGCAGACGATCGGCGACGCCGGGCTGCTCGTCGACCCGACGGACCCGGACGCGGTCGCCGACGCCGTCATCCGCGCACTCGGCGACGAGCGACTCCGCGCCGCCGGCCTGCAGCGGGCATCGACCTGCACCTGGGACCGGACGATGGACGAGCTCGACACGCTCGTCACCCGGCTCCTGGATCAGCGACCCTGAACCCGCCGGGCGATCGCGCAGTACGCGCCGTAGGCCGGCTTGTTCTGCGGCGCGTCCGTGCCGAGCGGCCCGAGGCGCCGCAGACCCGACCAGCTGAACGAGTTCGGCGAGTCCCGGTCGGGGGAGAGCCACGTGTACCACATGACCGTCTGGAGGCCGAGGGCCTTTCGCTCGTTCAGCAGGGCGCGGTACGCAGCGCGCAGACGGGTCGCCTGCCCGGCCGCGGTCGTCTCGAACCCGACGGTGTTCTTCGTCTTGCCCTTCGCCGAAGGCCACGTCAGCTCGCTGACGATGATCGGGACCTTCCCGTCGCCGTTGCGGCGCATGACCTCGCGGTTCAGGCGCAGGATCTTCAGCACGCTCGCCAGACGCCCGCTGAACGGATGGACGGCCGCGCGGTCGAAGTGCCCGCGCACGCCCGCGCGGTACGCCGCGGCCATGGCGCGCCACGAGTCGTTCGCGTAGCCGGACATCACGACCTCCGCTCCCGGGTCGGCCGCGTTGATCGCGCGGTTGGCGGTGCGCAGCAGCCGGGCGTAGCGCTTGCCGAACGGTGTGGGTGACGACCAGTAGCGGTCGATGTTCGGCTCGTTCCAGACCTGCCAGGACCGGACGGAGCGCGCCTGGAGGTCCGGGCGCTCGGCCCACAGCGAGCCCTGCGGGCCGTAGCGGCCGATGAGCGTGCGCAGGAATCGCGCGTAGGCCGCGTCGCCGCGCGGGGGAGACGCCTGGTTCTTCGGGTCCTCGCGGTCCCAGGCGGGGGCGCGGAGCACGACCGGCATGACGCGCAGGCCGGCGCCCGCGGCCGACGCGACGACGCGGTCGGTCACGGCGAACGCCGTCGGGACACCCTCGACCTCGCGGAACTCGCTGCGGCGGTCGGCCGGCACGTCGGCGGCGGTCGCGAACGGCTGCAGATCCTCCCAGTAGATGACGATGCGCAGCGACTCGACGCCGCAGGAGCGCATGAGGCCGACCTCGCGGCCGAGGTCCACATCCGGCTCGATGAGCGGGCCGTCCGCCATCGTCCCCATGAAGCCTTCGGGCGCCTGGCGGGGCGCGGCCGGCGCAGCGGCCGGCGCGAGCAGCACGCTGAGGGCGAGCACGAGCGGGAGGACGAAGCGTGGCACGGGGACGGTCACAGTAGAAGAGAACCGGCGGGGGGTCTCGAGTTGCGAAGCCGCGCCAAGCCGCCCGGCCCGCGACATAGACTCGCCCTTCCATGGAGGGGGACCGTCCCACAGGATCCGAGCCCGCGGCACCGCGCGTGGCGCTCATCCACGACTTCCTGCTCGACGTCCGCGGCGCCGAGCGCGTCTTCGCGGTCATGTGCGATCTCTTCCCGGACGCGGACGTGTTCACCGCGGTGTACGACCCTGTCGGCACGGAGGGGCGCTTCAGCCACCGGGAGGTCCGGACGTCGTTCCTGCAGCGGCTGCGGCCCACGGCGCGGACGTTTCGCGCGCTGCTGCCGCTCTACCCGTACGCGATGGAGTCCATGGACCTGCGCGGATATGACGTCGTTCTCAGCTCCTCCAGCGCGTGGGCGCACGGCGTGCTGGTCGACGATGACGCGATCCACGTGTGTTACTGCCACAACCCCTTCCGCTACGCGTGGAATGCGCGTGACGAGACACTGCGGGCACGCAACCCGGTCCAGGCCCTCGCGCTGCGGATCGTCTTCCAGCGGTGGCGCCAGTGGGACTGGATCGCCGCACAGCGCGTCGATCGCTACATCGCCAACTCGGAGACGACGCGGCGCCGCATCTCGCGGTACTTCTCCCGCGACGCCTCGGTGCTGCACCCCCCGGTGGAGTGCTCGCGGTTCGACGCCACGACGCCGGCGGGAGACCAGTACGTCGTGCTGTCCGAACTCATGCGCCACAAGCGGATCGATGTGGCGGTGCGCGCGTTCACGCAGCTCGGCCGCCCGTTGACGGTGATCGGCAAAGGGCCCGACCTCAAGCGGCTGCGCAAGCTGGCCGGCCCCACGATCACCTTCGTCGGCCGGGTGAGCGACGCCGAGGTCGCCCGCATCCTGCAGCGCTCGCGGGCGCTCGTCGTCACCGCGACCGAGGAGTTCGGGATCGCCGCCGTCGAGGCGCAGGCCGCGGGGCGCCCGGTGATCGCGCTGCGCGACGGCGGACTGCGCGAGACCGTGATCGAGGGCGAGACCGGTGCGTTCTACGAGACGTCCGACCCCGCCGAGCTGGCCCGGGTGATCCGCGCGTTCGACACGGCCGCGATCGATCCGGCGGCCTGCCGCGAGAGCGCCATGCGGTTCGATCGCGGCCGCTTTGAGGCGGGGTTGCGGCGCGAGGTCGCGCTCGCCCAGGAGGAGCCCGCGGCGCGCGCGGCTCGGGGCGAGCGCCTGCGCGCCCGGCGGGTCATCCCGCGCGGGCGCTCACGGGCGTAGCTCGGAGATCACGAACGGCCCGAAGCGGCGGATGGGCGTGGAGGCGCGCGCCAGTTCCTCGTCGAGGATCCGCACGCCGGTGGATTCGCCCGCGCGGTTCGGCTCGGCGGCGGCGGTGACCGGGTCGGTGTACCGGACGACGTAGCGGACGTTCGCGCGCCGCAGGTCCTCGACGATCTCACGCTGGACCGGGGCGCTCGTCACGACGCCGGGGGCCTGGATGTCATAGGCCGTCGGGTTCGGGCGATCGGCCAGGACGTAGAGCAGCGGATGGCCGGCGGTGACGAGATCGGATCGCCTCGTCGCCACGTAGATCGGCTCGCCGGGGCGGGTGTGCGAGCGCAGGAACCGCAGCGTGTCGTTCAGCCCGTCGTCGTGGGCGCGGCCGGCGCCCACGCCGTCGGCGACGGGCGAGGCGATCGCCGTCGTCGGTGCGGTCAGCGCGCGGACCCTGCGGTCGGCGCCCACGATCGCGACGTAGGCGAGCGCGAGGGCGCAGGCCGCGGCGATCGGCAGAGCGGCCCGCACCGGCCGCACGTCGGCGCGGCGGGTGATCGCCCACGCGCCGAGGATCGCCACCATCACGGCGAGCGGGGCGGTGTGGAACTCGTCCGCGCGGGCCAGGAGGTACTGCAGCATCACGACGGAGAACGCGGCGGTGGCGATCTCGACGGCGTCCAGGCGCCGCCAGCGCAGCGCCAGTGCGACGAGCGACGCTGCGAGCCCGACGACGAGCACGAGCGGCACGTAGAACAGCAGCAGGTTCTCGAGCGTGTCGCTGACGAACCCGCCGGGCGAGTCGACGTTCAGCGGGCCGTCGTAGGAGAACGGGAACGGCAGCCGCTGGTAGTCGGCGAACTCGAAGAGCGGGTAGTGGATGAGCAGATCCCACGACGGCCGGAGCCCGGCGGCGATGACCACCGGGGCGTACAGGAGCACGCCGGCGCCCACCGCCGCGACGACGAACCGGATGAGCTCCCGGCCGCGCGGCCGCACGCCGTCCCCGCCGGGCGCGAGTGCGAGCCCCAGCACGACGGCGAGGCCGAGCCCCGCGCCGAACTCCAGTCGCCACGCTGCGGCGGCGCCGCACAGCACCCCGGCCCAGACGGGATGCCGCGTCACGAGCAGCAGCGCGCCGAGGCACAGCACGAGCGTCGGGGGGAAGGGGTGCGGCCCGCTCGGCGTCGCCATCGCGAGGATCGCGACCGCCCAGGCGCCGAGCGCGAGCCGCGGTGGAGCGGCCCGGAGCGCCAGCAGGTACGCCAGGACGCCGACCCCGGCGTCGCACAGGACGCGCAGCACCCGCCAGGGG
>JBPPNC010000106.1:0-17356 GCA_051306365.1 Solirubrobacteraceae bacterium | reverse complement strand
GATGTGTATAAGAGACAGGGTGGAGCTGTGGCAGCTCTTCCCGCTGCTCGTCCACGCCGTCCTGTTCGGCGGCGGGTATGGGGCCGGCGCGGCTCGGATCGCGCGGCGCTACGCGGGGGTGTGAGCATTGTGGTTCGTCAGGGGAACCGCAATGCGCACACCCCCGGCGCGACACGCGAGAATGCCGGGACATGGACCTCGGGCTCACCGACAAGGCCTGCATCGTGACCGGCGCCAGCCGCGGGATCGGGCTGGCGACGACCGAGCTGTTGCGTGACGCCGGCGCCCGCGTGCTCATGGTCGCCCGTGACCTCGACGGCCTGCGCGCCGCGTGCGAGGCGTGCCCGGACACCGACTTCCTCGCCGCCGACGTCACCGATCCCGACGCCGCGGCGCTCATCGTCGCGACGTGCGAGGAGCGGTTCGGCGGCGTCGACGTGCTCGTCAACAACGCGGGCACGAGCTATCCGAAGGCGCTGGACGAGCTCACCGACGAGGATTGGCGCGGCCAGTACGAGCTGCACGTCATGGCGTCCATGCGCCTGATGCGCGAGGCCGCGCCGCGCATGGCGCAGGCCGGCGGCGGTCGGATCGTCAACGTGACCAGCTCGGCGGGCAAGCGCCCGTCGCTGACCAACGCGGCGTACTCGGTGACGAAGGCCGCGCAGCTGTCGCTGTCCCGCACGTTCGCCGACGCCTACGCGAAGGACGGCATCCTCGTCAACGCCGTCGCGCCCGGGCCGGTGAGCAGCGAGCTGTGGGTCGCCGAGGGCGGCATGGCCGATCAGCTCGCCGCGCAGTCAGGCGGGGCGAAGACCCGGGACGACGTGCTGGCCGAGAAGGCGCGGGGCGTGCCCATCGGCCGTTTCGCCGCGCCCGGGGAGATCGCGTCCGTGATCGTGTTCCTGGCGTCCGCGCGGGCGAGCAACGTGACGGGCGCGGCTTGGTCGGTCGACGGCGGGACCGTGCAGACGATCGTCTGAGCCCGGCTACAGCGCGCGGGACTGCGGCGTCCGCGCGCCGGTGAGGCCGTGGCGCCCGCTGACCGGCGCGACGACCGGAGACTCCAGCTGGGTGCGGACCCAGTCCGGCGCCTCGGCGCGCTGCCAGGAGCGGTGCTCGGACAGCTTGCCGACAGTCCCTCGCAGACCGTTGCAGCGCAGCACGTTCCAGCCGTACACCGCGCCGCGCCAGGGCGTTCGGTGGATGGCCCAGAGCTTCTGGGAGTGCCAGTGGGCGACGGCGGGGGACCCGAAGCGCCAGCCGCGTTCACGTGCCCTGCTGTCGTGCCGGGCGTGCAGGTGGCGGAGCTCGTCGCCGATCTGGTCGGCGAGCTGCAGCTGCATGCTGTCGGGGTGCTCGATGACGCCGGTGAGCGGCTCCGGGACGGCGGTCGCGCGCACGTGTTCGTTCAGGCGCAGCCACATGTCCCAGTCCGCGACGACGGAGAGTTCAGGGTCGAACCCGTCGGTCTCGGCCATGGCGGCGGCCCGGACCATCACGCTCGATGGGGCGCGCACCACGTTGGTGTGCAGCAGGGCGAGCTCGTAGTCGTCGTCGTCGACGGCGTCCTGCACGTAGACGCGGTGGAATCCGGACTCCACGACGGTGGCCGACGTGTAGATGAACGTGGCGCCGCGGCGCTCGGCGGCGGCGAGCTGCGCGGCGAGCTTGGTCGGGTGCCAGACGTCGTCGTCGTCGAGGAACGCGAGCCAGGGGGCCTGCGCTGCGGCGATGCCGCGGTTGCGCGCGCGCGACACGCCGGTCGCGACGTCGTTGCGCAGGACGGTGATCCGCGGGTCCAGGGCCTCGAGCCCGACGACGTCGGCGGCGGGGTCCGACCCGTCGTCGACGATCACGAGCTCCCAGTCGGTGAAGGTCTGGGCGATGACGGTTGCCGCGGCCCGGCGGACCTCGATCGGCCGGTCCCGCGACGGCAGGATCACGCTGATGGTGGGCGCCATGGGGCCACTCAGCTTACCGGTGGAACGTTTGTTTTCCAGGGCAGGGCTCCCGATTGGTCAGCGCTTGCGCGCCTTGGACGTCTTGCAGGACGTCTTCTTGCCCTTGATGTTTCGCGCCGCGCTCTTCAGACAGTTCAGGTTCACCGTGACGGTCGCCTGCGCGGGCGCCGGGTCGACGTTGCCCGCCCGGTCCACCGCACGCACCTGGAGGCGCTTGAAGCCGCGACCGCTGAGCTTCTGCAGGTCGCCGCTGCGGCACCGCTTCCAGGACGACGAGACGGTCACCCTGCGGGTCACCTTCTTGGTCCTGGTCTTCTTGCCTGAGGCGGAGGATGCCTTGACCGTGCGCCTGGCGGTCTTGACCACGGTGCCGCGCTGACGGCACTGGTAGGAGGCGATGCCGGTCGCGTCGGTGCCATTGAACCGCAGGCGCACCTTGTTGGTCTTCGGCGCCTTGGACGGCGGGCGCCTCGTGAGCTTCGTGTCCGGCGCGGTGAGGTCCAGGATCCAGCTGGCCTTCGCGGGGGTGGTGTCGGCGACGCCGCCGCCGTCGATCGCGCGGACCACGAGCTCGTGGCCGCCCTCGCGGGTGGTCTTCACGTTCACGGGCGACTTGCACGGCGTCCAGCCGGCGCCGTCGAGCGAGCACTCGAAGGTCGCCTCACGCGACGCGTTGAAGGTGACGGTCGGCGACTCCGCCCGCCCGATCACCCGCGGCGCGCTGAGCACCACGGTGTCGATGGCGCTGACGTCGAGCTGCGCCCCGCCGGGCAGGCCGCAGCCGTCTCCGCGGCCACCGGGCAGCGGCTTCTCGCCCGTGTACTCGGTGAACGCGTTCCACACCGGCTTGGCCGAGCCGTCGATCCGCAGGAGCCCCGTGTGGTGGCCCCAGTAGTCGGCCTCGCCGAGGACGGCGGAGGAGATGTCGTTCAGGCTGAACCAGTACGTGCGGTCGAGGTTCCAGCGCGCGCGGCAGGCGAGCAGCGTGTCGTAGCTCTGCTGGAAGTACGCGGCCTGGGTGCCCTCGTCGACGGTGAACGGGTGCGCGGGGCCGCCGCTGCTCCAGCCCATCTCGGTGATCCAGATGCGGCGGTTCCCGTCGCCGTTCTGGGCGGCCAGCCGGCGGGCGGTGTCCAGGATCCGCACGACGCCGGCGGGGCTCTCGGCGTAGCCGTGGACGGCGAGGACGTCGAAGCTCTCGCGGAAGCCGGGCTGGGCGTACAGCTCGCTGAGGAATTTCGGCAGCGTCGCGCCCGAGGAGATGGCGGGGTACTCGGTCAGGCCGGACGTCACGACGGTCGCCGTCGGGTCCACGCTCTTGATCGTCGCGCTCACAGCGGCGAGGAACGCGGCGTACGCTGCCGCCGACGGGTTCGGCCAGTCCTGCCCGGCGTTGACCTCGTTCCACACCTGCCAGCTGACCTGGCGGTAGGGGAGGCTGGGGTTCGCGGCCCAGAACGCGCCGCCGCGTCCGTAGCGCTGCACGGCGGCGGCGACGAACGTGCGGTAGGCGGAGAGCTGCGGCTCCTGCGCGGGCGCCACGCGGGTGGCGCCGCACGCCCACTCGGCGCAGCCGTTGAGGGCGAGCAGGATGTCGTAGCCGTTGGTCGCCCCGTCGCGGACGAGCTGGTCGACGTAGTGCCAGTTGCGGTTGCCCTGCGTGTACTCGACCCAGTTCCACACCAGGCCGGCGCGCCAGGTGCGCAGGCCGACCTGGCCCATGGTCTGCGCCTGCGCGGTGGACGGCGTCGACCAGTTCCCGAGGCCCGCGAAGCCGGCGGGCGGGGTGGCCGCTGATGCGGTGCTCGGCAGCACCAGCATCGCGATCACGAGCGCGAGCAGGGTGAGAAGGCGGGCGGCGGTGGTCGTCCTGACGGGCCGCTGGTCATCCATGACCGGCATAGGGAGCCCATCGACCGTGCGTTGACCGGGGCGTCACTAGCTGGAGGCGGGGTGGACCACTGTCCGAGGGGACTGTCATCCCCGGCCGTTCCCAGGCGTACATGACATCGATGTCGTTCGTCCGCCGCGCCCTCGTGGCGCTCGTCACGCTGGCCGCGGCATGCTGCGGCGCGGCGTCCCCTGCCCAGGCGATGCCGGGCCCCGACTTCTTCGGGCTGAACGCCCAGCCGATGGTCAAGCTGGGCTTCATCCCGCCCGAGCGCTGGGGGCCGTATCTCGACGCGATGGCGCAGGGCGGCATCCGCGTGGCGCGGGTGGACGCCGGGTGGGCCTTCGCCGAGCCGTCGGCGCCGACGGCCGATGGCCGGCACACGTACGTGTGGGACCGGCCGGACAAGCCCACGCAGTCGCTCGATCTCCTGGCGCGGGAGCTGGCGGCGCGCGGCATAAGGATGCTGCCCGTCCTGGCGACCCCGCCGGGCTGGGCGGCGGCCCCCGGCACGCGCATCGCGCCCGCGCGCTACGCCGACTTCGCGGCCTTCGCCGGCGCGTTCGCGGCGCGCTACGGCTCGCGCGGGGCGTTCTGGGCGGAGAACCCCGGCCTCCCGGCGGTCCCGCCGTACGACTACGAGATCTGGACGGAGGCGAACTCGGCGAACATGTGGACGGGACGGTCGGACCCCGACGCGTACATGGCGGCCTTCCCCGGCATCCACGCGGCGATCAAGGGTGCCGATCCGTCGGGGCGCGTGCTGGCGAGCGTCGGCTGGCAGGGCTTCGAGGGTTTCGTCCGTGACCTTTACGCGCGCGGAGCACGGGGTGTGATCGACGGCATCGGGTTCCACCCGTATGCGCCGCACGCGCCCGCGATCCTGGACCTCACGGTGCGCCTGCGCCGGCTGCTCGTCGCCCTGGGCGACCCGGCGCTCCCGATCGAGCTCACGGAGACCGGCCAGCCGGCGAACTACACCGGGCCGGGCAGTGCGCGCGCCGGGTCGGGTATCGTCAGCGACGCCGCGCGCGCCGCCACGCAGTCGCTGACGGGCGACGCGCTGGCCCGCGGCGACTGCAACGTCGGCGCCTTCCAGGTCTACACGCTCGTCGGCAGCGAGTCGAAGCTCGAGCCCGGGTCCGAAGGCTTCATGGGCGTGCTGCGGCTCGCCGACGCCCGGCCGAACGCGACCGGTGCGGCGCTGTTCGCCGCCGCCCAGCGCTGGCGCGCCCGTCCCCGCTCCGGGCTCGTCCTGTGTGCCGACGGCGCCACACCGCCGGCGAGCCTCCTGGGCCTGGGCCTGGCGATCGACCATCCGAAACCGACGTGCGCGACCGCTGTCGTGACGTACGAGGGCAACCCCCTCGAAGCGGCCAACCTCGTGCTGCGCACGGCCGACGGCCGGCAGGTGACGTTCGAGGTCGACGCCTTCGGCAAGGGGGAGGTCTGCATCCCCGACGGCCCTCCGATCTGGTCGTTCGACGTGCGCGCCGAGGTCGACGACGTCGCCGCGTCGCCGACCTACCGGTGCCCGGTCCCGGAGGGCGCGTGCGTCGTCGTCGCGCAGGCCACGGAGGCCGTGCCGACCCCGCCGGGTGCGGGCTGTCGCTGGCGGCTCGCGCCGAAGGTGCTGCGCGCGCGCGGCGCGCGGGCGAAGGTGCGGGCGGCGCTGAGCTGCGCGCCGAAGGCGTCCCGGGTGCCGTTCTCCGTGGCCGTGCGCGGGAAGACCCTGCGCCGGGTCACGGTGCCCCAGGGCACCATGCGGACGTTTGCGTTGCCGCGCCGCCTGGGTAGGAACGACCGGGTGACCGTGTCGCATCCGGCGAACGCCAAGACCGGGGTGCCCGCGCTCACGGCGACCGCCCGCACGACCGGCGGGGCGACCGGCGATGGTGCCGAGGGCTGCGAGTGGAAGGTCGAGACGCGCGTGGTACGCCGCACCGGGAGGCGCTCGCAGGTTCGGATTCGCGTGGCGTGCATTCCTCCGGGCGCACGGACGGTGCGCTTCACAGCATCGGTGCGCCGCAAGGGCGCGTCGCGCACGTCGCCGATCCGCGCGGTCACGCTGAACACGGGCCGCGAGCAGACGTTCTCCCTGCGTGCGAGGTTGCGGCGCGGTGATCGCGTCGAGCTGCTGCATGCGGGCGACACCCGTCGTGGGACGCCGCGCATCTTCACGCGAGCGACCGTGTCGCTGGCGGCGACGCGCCGCTCAAGGTGACCGCGGTCCGTTTCGGCGTGTTGGCGCTCGTGACAGCCGCCGGTCAGTACGTCAATCTCCCGCCGGTGAATCCGCACCCCCCGGCGGCCACCGCCCGACCGACGCCATGGATGCTGCGCCTGATCGCCCTGGTCTCGCTGGGGTTGGCGCTCGTCCTCACTGCGCCCGCGACGGCGCCCGCTTCGACGTCGCCGGACTACTACGGGCTGAACGTGCAGACCCTGTTCCGGCTGGACAGCGTCGCGCCTGAGCGCTGGGGCGCGTTCCTCGATCAGATGCGCAACGGCGGCATGACGCGGGCGCGCATCGACGCGCACTGGCAGTACGCCGAGCCGAACCCGCCGAAGGGCGGGCAGCACACGTACACGTGGAGCCGCCCGTGGGATCCGCGGTCGTCGATGGATCATCAGGCGCGGCTGCTGGCCAGCCGCGGCATCCGGATGGTGCCGGTGCTCTCTCACGCCCCGGACTGGGCGGCGCAGGGCGGCACCAGGCTGCATCCGAGCCACTACGGCGACTTCGCGGCGTTCACCGCGGCGTTCGCTCGGCGCTACGGCCCGGGCGGCGACTTCTGGCGGGAGAACCCCGACGTCCCGGCGCTCCCGGTCCACGAGTACGAGCTGTGGACGGAGGCGAACTCCACGATCTTCTGGACGGGGGGGCCGAACCCGGCGGAGTACGTGGCGGCGCTGCGGCCGGTCCGTGACGCCCTGAGGCGCGCGGACGCGTCGGCGAAGCTGCTGGCGAGCCTCGGGTGGCAGGACTTCGAGAACTACACGCGCCGGATGTACGCCGCGGGCGCCCAGGGGCTCATCGACGGTGTCGGCTTCCACCCGTACGCGCCGCACGCCCCGGCGATCATCGCGCTCGTCCGGCGGATGCGCGAGACGCTGCGCGCGCTCGGCGACGGCGCCCTGCCGATCTGGCTGACGGAGACCGGCCAGCCCGTGACGTTCGGGCGCGGCGGCGCGCTCGCCGACTCGGGCCTCGTCAGTGATGCCGCGCGCGCCGCCACCCAGTCGCTGACGGGCGACGCGCTGGCCCGCAGCGATTGCGACGTCCGCGATTTCCAGGTCTACACGATCGTGGCGTCCGAGACGAACCGCGAGCCGATCGCGGAGGGGTTCATGGGCGTCATGCGGCTGGCCGACGCGCAGCCGAACGTCACGGGCTCGGCGCTCATGCGGTCGTCCCTGCGCTGGCGCGCCCGCCAGGACGGCGGGATCGTGATCTGCGGCGCGGGCGAGACGCCGAAGGCGAGCCTGCTGCCGCTCGACCTGCAGATCGACCACACCAGCCCGACGTGCGTGAAGGGCCGCACGACGTACGACGGCAACCCGATCGAAGCCGCGCTCATGAACCTGTCGACGGCGGACGGCCGCGTGGCGCCCGGCTACGTCAACGCGTTCGGCGAGAGCGTGGCCTGCATCCCGGACGGCCCGCCGGTGTGGGAGTTCGAGGTGATCTCCGAGGTGAAGAACATCGCGGCGTCGCAGCGGTACCGCTGCACCGTGCCGCGCGAGTACGGGACGCCTCCGCCCGGGCTCTGCCGGGTCGTCGAGGAGCCGCTGCCGCTTGCGAGCGCGCCGACCGCGACCGCCACCGTGGCCAAGCGCGCGGCGATCTGTCGCTGGCAGGCGAGCGCGAAGGTCGTCGCCGCGCGCCCGAAGCGCGCGACGCTGAAGGCCGGCGTCGGCTGCCGGGTGACGCCCAAGCAGGCGAAGTTCACGCTCTCGGTGCGGAAGGGCAGGTCGTCGAAGCGCGTGCGAACCGTCACGCTGCGACCGGGGGAGACCTCGATGGTCACGCTGCCGCGCAAGCTGCGCCGCGGCGAGCGGATCGTGCTGGCCAACAAGGCGGACCTCAAACGCAAGATGCCGCGCCTGGTGGCGCGCACCGCGGCGATCGGCGGCGCGGATGTCGCGGGTACCGAGGGCTGTGACTGGAAGCTCGAGGCGCGCGTGCTCGGCGGCGCCCGGTCGAAGGCCAAGCGCACGAAGGTCCGCGCGCGGCTGACCTGCCCACCCGTCCCGGCGCGGTCGCTGCGCTTCACCATCGCCGTCAAGGCGAAGAAGGCGAAGAAGGCGAAGAAGATCCGCTCGGTCACGCTGCGCGGCGGGCGCGTGGGGAACGTCACGCTGAAGCGCCGGCTGAAGGTCGGTGACCGGGTGATCCTGTCGCGGACCGCCGACGCGGTGGTAGGGATCCCGACGCTGACGGCGCGCGCGACGACGTCGAAGAAGGTTCTGCGCAGGCGCTGATCGTCGGCCTCCGGCCTTCAAGCTGCGCCCCGGCAACATGCTCGTGCGGCGGCCGTTCACGCTGGCGTACGCGAAGGAGTCGACGCCGCAGGAGGAGTGCTCGACAACTCGAACAACATCTGGACCGGCTGGGTGATCCAGATGCTCCCGCTCATCGCGGCCGCGCAGTTCACCATCTGGTACCCGCAGCGCCTCGACGCGCTCGGCCGGCAGGCGCAGGCCGAGGAGCGCGGCGACGGGCCGGTGCCGGCGCCCGCTCAGGCCAGGGCGCCCTCGGGCGCGAGCCATTGGTGCCTGAGCGCCGAGACCGAGGCAATCCGCTCATAGTCGCGGTCGTAGTGCAGCACCGGCACGTCGCCGCGCAGCGCGGCGGCGGCGATGAGCAGGTCCGTCGGCGGGACACGGCGATGGTCGCCGTGACCGGCGAGCTCGAGTTGCAGCGCCCGTGCGTCACCCCAGACGCCGTCCGGCATCGCGACGGACGCGAACGCGGACAGGGTCTCCGCCATGGCCTGCGCTCGTTGCGCGTTCGGAGCCAGCCGGACGAGCTCGAGGATGACGACGTCGCAGACGAGGATCATGCCCGCTGATGCCTGGCGGTTGAACCACGGGGCGAGTTGGGGCTGGCGGCGATCGCGCACCCAGGTCCACGTCGCCGTGTCTGCGAGCTCGGGGGTGGAGAGGTCCGCGAGCTCGACGCTCACGGGGCTGAGATGTCCTGCTCGGGGCGGCGGTTGGCCTCCACCTCGGCCGGTGTGCCGTCGATGTCGCGAAGGACGTCGAATCCCTCGAGCACGCGGCGGCGCGAGACTTCCGCGAGCGCTGCGTTGATCGTGTCGCTGAGGCCGGTGGTGCCCAGTGCCGCTTGGGCCCGGGCGAGGGCCTGCTCGTCGAGGTTCACGGTGGTGCGGCCCATGCGCATCACACTACGTCATCACCTAGTGATGCACAACATCTACCCCAGCCGCACGATCGCCAGCCGCCGGCTGGCGAACTCCGGCTCCCCACCCGCGGGCGGGGGGTAGGGCGCGCCGCTGGCGTCCGGGCACGTCGGGTCGACCACCGCGTACCGCACGCCGAACCGCCGCGCCAGCCGCCGCCCGTCGGGCGTCCCGTTGAGGATCGCCCGCGCCTGCCGGGCCCGCACGAGCTCGGCCTTCGGCTGGATGTCCTGGGGCTCCAGCGCGGGCAGCGTGGGCGTGCGCAGCAGCCAGGTCGACAAAAAGCTCCAGCAGCGGTCGGTGACGACGATCTCGCCGGGGCGCAGCTTCGCGTCCAGCGCGTCGAGCCCGCGCGTCGCCACCGGCGACGCGAAGCCGTAGTACTCCTGCACGTTGCGCGCCTGGGGGATGGCTCCCGCCACGATCACCGCCACGGCGGCCACGCCGGCGATCGCCGCCACCGGGGCGGGGCGCAGCAGCCTCCACGCCGCCACCGCCGCGATCGGCGCCATCGCCAGCGGGAGGTAGAAGACGACGCGCGCGTAGTACAGCGGCAGGTCGACGACGTAGGAGTAGCCCAGCGCGCAGCAGACGGCGAACAGCGCGACGGCGGGCCACAGCGCGCGGTCCAGCCGCCGCGTGACGGCGAGGCCCGCGAGTCCCGCGACGGTGGCGATGGACAGCACCCAGGACAGGTCACGGACGGCGAGCTCGAGGTTCACCCGCGTGTTGTCGTACGCGGTCGCGGGCAGCGTGCCGCCGAACGTCTTCTGGCGCGCGTAGACGTCGGCGAGCACCCCGATCCCCAGCAGCACCGACAGGCCGACCGCTCGCGCCGCGGCGCCCACCGCGAACCGGCGGCCCGTCAGCCACGCGACTGCCACCACGGTGACGAGCACCGTGCCGGCGATGACCGCGGTCAGCCGGTGGGTGGCCAGCAGGCCGACGAGGACGAGCGCCAGGCCCACGGTCGCGCGCCCGTCGGGCCGCTCGGTCGTCAGCGCGGCGAGGCAGGCGAGCAGCAGGCCGAGCAGCGCCAGCGCGGCGAGGTTCGCCAGCCCGTGCCAGCCGAGGATGTCCTGGCTGGCGGGGACCGCGGCGAGCAGCGCGGCGGCCAGCAGGGCGGTCGCGCGGCGCTCGGGCCACGAGGCGCGCACGTACGCGTACACGGCCAGCGCCTGCAGCACGCCGAAGACGAGGATGCCCTGGGCGATCGCGCCGGCGGGCACGCGGGCGAGCAGCAGCACCGACCCGTAGGCGGCGGGTACCGCGGGGTCCTCACGAAACGGCACGCCGAGCATCCAGAACGGGTTGTCGATGAGCAGCTCGCCGTGGCGGCGGATCTCGTCGGCGTAGAGGAGGTACTTCGCCCAGTCGTTGCCCGGGACCGGGCGCTCGCCGACGACGATGAGCGCCAGCGCGATGCCGCCTGCGAGGATCGCGAGCAGTCCGCTCGCCTCGGCGGCGTCGGCACGGGTGAACGGCGCCGGCGGCGCGTCGCGGACCCACGTGGCGATCCCGGCGACGACCACGGCGAGCAGCACGAGGCGCACGCTCAAACCGCCCAGCGGAATGCCGATCCAGGAGATGGTGATCAGCAACGCCGTGACGGCCGCAAACCCCATGATCGGCGCGGCCGCCCAGCGGGCCAGCGCGACGGCGCGTACGGGTGCAGGCAGCAGCCCACAGAGCGCGAACCCCGGTGCCAGGAGCGCCAACGTGCCAAGTACTGCCGACCTGACACCCACCGCAAACAGCGCGGCTTCCCCGCATAAGGCCGCAACGGAAACCCACCATTCGGCGGGTGGCGAGGTTCTGCCGCCCGACATGCGGGCTACGGTGGGTCGTCGCATGTCGCGAATGGTGGTTGTCAGCACGCTGATCGTCGGCGTGCTCGCGCTGCCGGGGGCTGCAGGGGCCCAGGAAGGTAACGGACCATACGCGCCGTTCCCATCCGTGTCTGACAACGCGCCCGGTGACGCGTGGTACGCGCTGATGAACGCTGAGATCTCCTCGGCGCAACTTGCCGATGGCGCATTCGCCGGCGAGCTGCGCCCGCTCGCCGCCGGCGCGCCTACCGGCGCCAGCGCGCGGGCCGGGGTCGGTGTGGCGGGCACGGGCCCGGCCGCACTGCTGGCCGCTCTGGGGCTGGCCGTGTTCGCGACGGGCGCTGTGCTTGTGCTCCGCCGACGAGAAGGAGTCGCATGACGGTCCGCCTGCTCTCACTCATCCTCGCCACGACGCTGCTGGGGCTCGCCGCCGCGCCGACCGCTCACGGCGCGCTGCCACGCGGGTTCTTCGGCGTCGTCAGCGAAGACGTCTTCGCCGGTGATTTCGGCTACCAGCGCCCGACGCTGGGCCAGCAGCGCTCGACGGGCGTGACGCTCCTGCGCCAGAACTTCGACTGGAAGCAGATCGAACGCACCCCCGGCACGTTCGACTTCTCGACGACCGACCGGTTCGTGCTGGCCGCCGCCAAGGAGCGCGTCGAGGTGATGCCGCTGCTGTTCGGCGAGCCGGCGTGGGCGTCCTCGCGTCCGCCGGGTAACCACGACCGCGCGACGTTCCCGCCCCGGCGCGTCGGTGACTTCGCTCGCTACGCCGCGGCCATCGCGATGCGCTACGGCAAGAACGGCAGCCTGTGGATCGAGCATCCGGGCGTCAAGCCGCGGCCGGTTCGGGCGTATCAGGTGTGGAATGAACCGAATCTCGGCGTGTACTGGGGCAACCGCCCCAACCCGAAGCGCTACGCGGCGCTCCTGCGTGCGACCCACCGCACGCTGCACCAGGTCCAGCCGTCGGCGGATCTCGTGACGGCCGGCCTGCCCAAGAGCAAGCACGGCATGTCGCTGCGCACCTTCATCCGCCGCATGTACGTCGCGGGGGCGCGCAGGTACATCGACGCGCTGGGCGTCAACCCGTACGCCCCGTCGCTGAAGGGCATCGAGAAGCAGCTGCGCGAGGCGCGCCTGGCGCTCCCCAAGCGCGCGCGCCGCACCCCGCTGTGGATCACCGAGATCGGCTGGGCGTCGGGCGGCCCGCCGACGAAGGGCCGGCGTGTGGGGATCAACGGCCAGGCGTCGCTGGTCTCCCGGGTGTTCCGTAACCTGGCGAAGAGGCGCAAGGCGTGGCGCCTGCGCGGGATCGTCTACTTCGCCTGGCGCGACGCGCCGATCTATCCGGGCGGCAAGGACTTCTGGGGTCTGTACACGGGGCTGTACCACCTCGACGGCAGCCCGAAGCCCGCGGCGCTCGCATTGCGCCGCGCGACGCGCGCTGTGCGCTGATGCGCCGCCGCCTGCTCACGGCGTTCGCGGCTTTCGCGCTCGCGGGGTTCGCCGCGTGCGGCGCCGACACGCCCGACCCCGCGCCCGCCCAGACCCTGCCCGAGGGGTTCGTGGGCATCACCGCCGCCGAGGTCTTCGCGGCGAACGCGGGCGCGCGACGCCAGGCGCTCGACGCGCAGTACGCCGCGGGCGCCCGCTCGCTGCGCCAGTGGATCAACTGGACCGAGATCGAGAAGAAGCGCGGGAGGTTCGACTTCCGCGCCTACGACGCGTTCATGGCCGACGCGGCGCGCGCCAAGCTGCGCGTCGTGCCGATCCTGTTCGGGATGCCCAAGTTCCACGCGGCGAAGGCCGAGAGGGGCGCGAAGGTCACGGCCGTCACGACGTTCCCGCCGAAGACGAACGCGGCGTACGCCCGCTACGTCACCGCGGTCGCCAAGCGCTACGGGCGCAAGGGGAGGTTCTGGAAGGCGAACCCGGGCCTCACCGCGGTGCCGATCGAGAGCTACCAGGTGTGGAACGAGCCGAACCTGCCGCAGTATTGGGGCGGCAAGCCCGATGCGCGCGCCTACGTGCGCCTGCTGAAGACCGGCGCGCGCGCGGTGCGCAAGGTCGACCCGCGGGCCGAGGTGCTCGCCGGCGGGCTGCCCGAGAGCAAGCAGGGCGTGCCGCTGCTGCGCTTCGTCCGCCAGATGTACGCGGCGGGGGCGAAGGGGAGCTTCGACACGCTCGCTGTGCACCCGTACGCCAAGACCGTCGCGGGCGTGATGGACGGCGCGAAGAAGGCCCACCAGGTCTCGGTGCAGGCCGGTGACGGCGACGTGAGCGTGTGGATCACCGAGGTGGGGTGGGCGGCGGGCCGGCGCGCACCGGGCAGCGCGTTCACGGTGACCGAGGCCCAGCAGGCCAGGCTCGTCGGCGACCTCTACCGCCAGGGCGCCGCGCAGGCCGAGTCGATGAAGCTGCGCGGGATCATCTACTACGCGTGGCGCGACGTCCCGCCGTTCCCCGGGGGCAAGGACTTCTGGGGGCTGCACACGGGGCTGGTGAAGCGCAACAACCGCGTGAAGCCGGCGCTGACGGCGTATGCAGCGGCGGCGAAGGCGATTCAAGCCGGGTAACAACATTCAAGATATGGGCGGTAAAGCCGTATAATCGCCCGTATATGGCTGGTAAACCGCAAGCCCCGCCACTGGCGGTGCGGCGATCGCTCCGTGAGGTGGGAGAGGACGTCGTCGCCTGGCGCAAGTTGCGCGGGTTGACGCAGGCGCAGCTTGCCGATCGGGCGGGCGTGTCGCTGAACACCCTGCGTCGTCTTGAGCGCGGCGACGGGGGCATCTCGCTGCAGAACGTCCTGCGCGTGCTGCGGGGCCTCGGGGTGATGGACACCGCGGTCGCCGCGCTGAATCCCTTCGAGACGGATGTGGGGCGGCTGCGGTCGGAGGAACAGTTGCCCCAGCGCGTACGACCGCGGGACTTGACGAGCGATGGCTGACAGTGCAGCACCCCGCGCGTACGAGCTGGATCCGGCGCTGCCGCTTGTCGGCGGCCCGACTTCCTGCTCGGGGTGCGTGACGACCTGCGTCAGGGCGCGCTCAGGTGTCGATGAGGCAGGTCCAACAGGGCTTGGCCAAGCATGACCAAGCCTGGTAGGCTTCGGACCTGTATGCGCGTGAACGTCGGACAAGCCAAGACGGACCTGTCCAAGCTCCTCGCGCGCGTGGAGGCCGGCGAGGAGGTCGAGATCGCGCGTGACGGCGTGCCGATTGCGCGCCTGACGCACATCCCGCAGCCGGTTCGCCCGGGGGAGAGGTTTCTCGCGGCCGGTGGGTCGCTCGCGGGCAGGATCACGATCGCGGACGACTTCGAGTTCACTGACGCCGAGGTCGACGAGATCCTCGACGAGCCGGTGTGAGGCTGCTCCTCGATACGCACGTGGTGCTGTGGGAGCTCAGCGGGTCTCGGCCGGTCGGCCCGCGCGCCCGCGCGGCGATTGAGGACGCCAGCGAGTTGGTGTTCAGCGTCGTGTCATTCGCGGAGATCGGGGTGAAGGCCGCGGTCGGCAGGCTCGTGGTGCCCGCGGAGCTGCATGACCATGTGTTGGCGACCGGTGTGCGGATCCTTGGGCTGTCGCCAGCCGACGGGCTGGACGTCGCCGAGCTGCCGCTGCATCACCGGGATCCGTTTGATCGGCTCCTGATCGCGCAGGCCCGACGGGAGGGGCTCACGATGGTGACCGCGGACGCGCGGATCGCGGAGTACGACATCCACGTCATCGACGCCGCAGGCTGAGGCCGACCGCAGGCCGGGCAGCTCAACCCTGCATGAGCTCGCTGACCCACGCGGGGGTCACCTGCGTCCGCGCGGATGCCCGCAGGTACTGCATGCTGCCGGCGTGGTCCACGATCGCGGTGAGCGGCTCGTCGAGCGCCCACATCCTGACGTGCGGGGCGACACGCAGCCAGAGGCTCCGGTATCCGAGCGGACTAACCCGACTAGCCTTGCTAGTCTACCTGCATGGCCAGCTCGCGTTCCGTCGGCGTCCATGAGGCGAAAACCCACTTCTCTCATCTCCTGCGCGAGGTCGATGAGGGCGCCGAGATCGTGGTGACACGCGGAGGAGAGCCTGTCGCGCGGATCGTGCCCGTCGCCAAGCGCTCCCGCGTGGCGGAGTCGCGGGGGATGTTCGCCGGCCGGCTGCGGCTGCCGGACGACTTCGGGCAGGACGGCGATGAGTTCGGCGACCTGTTCGGCATCCCGCGGCCGGGGTGAGGCTTCTGCTCGACACCCAGGCCGTCGTCTGGTGGCTGGCCGATGACCCGCGGCTGTCGACACGCGCTGCTGAGGTCATCGAGGTAGCGGGGGAGGACGCGGTGGTGAGCGGCGCCAGTGTCTGGGAGCTCTCGATCAAGCGCGCTTCGGGCCGGTACGAGGGAGAGGACCTGCTCGGCCCATCAACGGCGGCTGGGTTCACGGTCCTCCCGATCACGGGCGAACACGGCAAGCTCGCCGGTGAGCTGCCATTGCATCACCGCGATCCGTTCGATCGAATGCTGGTGGCTCAGGCGATCATCGAGGATCGGGTGCTCGTCTCGTCTGATGCGTTGCTCGGCGCGTACGGGGTGCCGGTCGTCTGGTAGCTGCCTTGGCGCTGGTGACGTTTCCGTGGATGCTCAGCGAGTCTGAAGTGGGGCGCACGCCGCTCCAGTCCTGGGGTTCCGGCTTCTCGAGGGCTGGAATCCTGGGCGCGACTACGTCTGGGCGTACCACGGGCGCGGGACGAACGATTTCGGGCCCCGAAGTCCAGGGTCGTCTTTGCCGGATCCCTACATCGACTCGAGGTGCCCCGCTGCGATCCCGGCCTGGACGCAGGCATCGAGCAGCCGCGCGTCGGTGCTGAGCAGCGGCCGGACCAGCGCCTCCGCGCAGGCGGCATAGGCGGCGTCGTACGCGCTCATGCGGTCGCGCAGCGCCCAGATGCGTGCCAGCCGCGGCGCGGGTGCGTCGAGCACGATGTCGAACGCCCCGAGCCAGGTCAGCGCGCGCGTCGCGGCGTCGGCCTCGATCGCAGCACTGCGTGCGAGCCGTCGCAGGGCGCTGACTGCCTCCACGAGTCCGTGCGCGGCGGTGACCATGGTGGCCGGTGGCTCGCCCGCCAGGCGATCGAGCAGCGCGTCGGCGCCGGCGCGGTGGCGACCGGCGATGACGAGCTCGACCAGCACCGAAGCGTCGACGACGATGGGCGCGGGGACGTCAGCCGTCGGCCGGGCGGCCATCGCGGATCGTCTGGGCGATGTCGGCGTCGGTCTCCGGGCGGTGGCGCCGGATGTCGTCGATGAGCTGCGACCGCTCGACCTGGTCGAGGCCGAGTCCTCGCCGGAGGGCCTCGATGGCGCGGCGGTTCTTCGACGTGCCGCGCGCGCTTGCGGATTGCGCGAGCGCCGCATCGAGATCGGCCGGGACGTTGCGCAGATGCAGAGTCGCCATGCACCCGAAATGCTAGCACTTGTGCAAGCACTCTGGCCGGAGCCCTCGGCCCTGCGTCGCTCGGCAAGACCAAGCGCGTGCGGACGGTCACGCTCGCAGGACCTCCGGCGCAGATTGAGGCTTGCGCTCGCGGTCTTCGTCGTCGGGTCGATCCTCGTCCGCCACGGGTTCCTCGGGCTGGAACCCAGGCTCGTCGGGTAGGATGATGAGTGGCGACGATGCCGAATACGCCGAAGAACACGGCGTAGAGCGGCGGCGCGGTATACGCCGGGGTCGCGAGTGACTCGGCGAGCACTTCGACCCACGAGCCCGTGGCGATCAGCCCGACCAGCAGCACTGCACGATCGCCCTGCGCTTTCCCGCGACGAGGCGGCGGGCGGCGGGCGGCATCGCCCACAAGCCTCCGCCGTAGGCGGCAAACCCGATCCACCCTGTCTCCCCGAAGATCGCGGGCCAGAACGTGTCGGTGGCGAACTATCCGTACTGCGGGCTCGGGCCCCACTCGCGGTGGTAGCCGGGACTGGGATCAACGACGCTCCGGCGGGCAGGTACCCGGTCAGCCTCGGTCCGGGGCTCGGCTGGACGTACTCGGGTCCACCCTCCACTGGTAACCCGTACGACGGACCAGATCAAGCGCGGCCTCGCATCAGCGTGGACGACGCAAAACCCCGTGCTCCTCGCCGGGCAGCTTGGTGTAGAGACGGACACCCGGAGGATGAAGGTCGGGGATGGCACTGCGGCTTGGAACGCTCTTAGCTACTTCAACGCACTGCCAGAAGCGGTGGCAACCAAGGCTGAGGC
>JBPPNC010000090.1:0-66145 GCA_051306365.1 Solirubrobacteraceae bacterium | reverse complement strand
CCCACGGCGGCTGCCACCGCCTCCGGGGCCGCCGTCGCGGCCATCCCTCAGCCTCAAGTCGAGGCTGAGCCTGAGCCCCGGGAGCCCGTCCCCGCGCCGCCTCCACCGGTGCCGTCGGTGGGGATGACGCTGCATGACCTCCTCGAGGTCTGGCCCGCCGTGCTGGACGGCGTTCGCGAGCGCCACGCCCTCTGCGCGGGGCTGCTGTCCACCGCCCAGCCGGTCGCGCTGGACGCCGAGATGCTCACGATCGCCTTTCCGGAGGACCAGGAGTTCCTGCGGCGCAAGGCCGAGAACCCGGACATGCGCCTGTGCCTCAGCGAGGCGATGCGTGCCGTCACGGGCGCGTCGCCGCAGATCACGTACGAGCTGCGCGACCTCGCGGCGGCAGCCGAGGCCGCCGGCACGCCCGCGCCCGTGCCGGACACCGGCCCGGAGTTCATCGAGAAGCTGATGGCGGCGTTCGACGCCGAGGAGATCCGTCCCGAAGACGACGCCCCCAAGGAGACCTGAATGCCCCAGCCGAATCTCAACCAGCTCGCCAAGATGGCGCAGAAGATGCAGGCCGACATGGCGGCCGCGCAGGAGGCGCTCGCCAGCGAGGAGGTCGAGGCCTCCGCCGGCGGCGGCATGGTCACCGTGAAGATCACCGGCGACCTGCAGGTCAAGGCCATCACGATCGATCCGGACGCCGTCGACCCCGAAGACGTCGAGATGCTCCAGGACATGATCCTCGCGGCGGTCAATCAGGCCGTGAATCAGGCGCAGGAGCTCGCGGCCACCCGGATGGGCGCGGTGACGGGCGGGCTCGGCGGCGGTGCCGGCGGGCTCGGCGGCATGCTCGGGATGTAGTCAGCCCAGCGCCTCACCGGTCCACCCGATACATCGATGTCGCGCCGTTCAACCACGAAGAGCGCGATCGCTCGCTGAGCGCCCGGCGCCCCGGCGTGAGGTCGGGGCGGGTCACTACCGTTCCCGGCGTGTACGCCCCGCCGATCCAGCGCCTGATCGCCGAGCTCTCCAAGCTCCCCGGCGTCGGCCAGCGCACCGCTCAGCGCCTGGCGTTCCACATCCTCCGAGAGTCAGACGAGGACGCCACTGCGCTCGCCGCGGCGATCCGGGAGGTCAAGGAGAAGATCGGGACCTGCGAGGTCTGCTTCAACCTCGCCGAGGGTCCGCGCTGCCGCATCTGCATGGACGAGCGGCGTGACCCGAACGTCATCTGCGTCGTCGAGGAGTTCGGCGACATCATTCCCATGGAGCGCACGCACGAGTTCCACGGCCGATACCACGTGCTGGGCGGCGCGCTCAGCCCCATCGACGGCGTCGACCCCGAGGACATCCGGCTCGCCGAGCTGTACCGGCGGGTGACCGGCGATGGCGTCACGGAGGTCGTCATCGCCACGAATCCCACGACCACCGGCGAGGCGACGGCGCTGCACATCGCCGACGAGCTGCATCACGTCGCGCCGGACGTCGCGGTGACCCGGCTGGCGTCCGGCCTGCCGGTCGGCGGAGATCTGGAGTACGCCGACGAGGTCACACTCGGCCGGGCGTTCGCGGGACGGCGGCGGCTGTAGTCAGGCGGGCTGGCGGACGTTGCCGTCGTCCGCGGCGAGATCGCCGCGGGACGCCCGCACGGTGTCGCCGCCGGCCGCTTTCGCCGCGTACAGTGCGACGTCGGCCTCGGCGAGCAGCGCCCCGAACTGCAGGCCCCGGCCCGCGCCGCTGGCCACACCGAACGACGCCGTGACCTCGTGGCCCTCGGGCATCGCGGTCGCGACCGCGTCGCGCAGGCGCTCGGCCAGGTGCACAGCCTCCTGCGGGGATGCGCCGGGAAGAACGAGGAGGAACTCGTCGCCGCCCAGGCGGTAGAGGAGCTCGAAGGTGCGCAGCGACCGGCGCATCGCCTCGGCGGCGCCGGCCAGGACGGCGTCGCCGATCTCGGCGCCGTGGACCGCGTTGATCTGGGCCAGCGCGTCGAGGTCGGACAGGACGATGCTCAGCGGCAGGTCGTCGAGGACGGCCTGCCCGCGGAGTTCGATCATGCGGGCGGCGAGCGCGCCGCGGTTCAGCAGGCCCGTCAGCGGGTCGAGGATCGCGTCGGCACGGACGCCGCGGTCGGCGTGCGAGAGGTGCGAAGCGACGAGGGCGACCGTGAGCATCGCGGCCGCGGTCGCGACCGCCACGCCCGCGGCGTCACCGAGCGCGGGGCCATCGGCGAGGAGGCATGCCCCCGCGACGCCGGCGGCGGCGACGAGCAGCGCCACGGCCAGCGGGCCGCCCTGCCGTCGGGCGCCGGCGAGCGCAGCAGCGGGAGCGAGCAGCACCAGGGCGGGGCTGGCCAGCCCGCTGGTCGTGCCGATGACGAGGCAGATCGCGGCCAGGCCGAACAGCTCCTGGAGGGCGAGCCAGCCGCCCGGGCCGCGCGTGCGCTGCGCCCGGCCCTCGAACGCGCTGGCGAGCAGGATGAGGACAAGCGCCGCGACGGCGGCGCTGAGCGCGTCGTCTGCGAGCCCGATGGTGACGAGTCCGGCGCCCACGAGCAGCTCGCCCGTCCGGCGGACACTGCGCAGCCG
This sequence comes from Solirubrobacteraceae bacterium, assembly GCA_051306365.1. Classification (GTDB taxonomy): domain Bacteria; phylum Actinomycetota; class Thermoleophilia; order Solirubrobacterales; family Solirubrobacteraceae; genus Svornostia. The sequence goes on along the minus strand of JBPPNC010000090.1, from coordinate 63,566 downwards.
CGCCTCCTGCTCGAGGAGGCGCAGACGGTCCAGTTCCGGGGCATGCGGGGCCGATGCGTGTCGCACGTCCCGGGTGATCGGCAGGGCGGCGCGAAGGGTGAGCGGTCAGCTCGGGGTGGCCGTGAACGCCCCGTCCGGTTCGGCGAGGTGCACCCGGTCCCGCCCACGCTGCTTCGCCGTGTAGAGGGCGCGGTCGGCGCGGCTGATGAGGTGTTCGAGATCCACGCGCTCGTGGACGACGCCGGCGACCCCTGCGGAGAGGGTCACGGCGCGTCCGGCAGGTCGGAGCTCCCCGATCGCGGCGCGGAGGCGCTCGGCCAGCTCCGCGGCTTCGCTCGTCGGGGTGGCGGGGAGGATGACGAGGAACTCGTCGCCGCCGAGGCGGTAGAGCAGATCGCCTTCCCGGACGCTGGCCGCCAGCCCCGCGGCGACCTCGCGCAGGACGTCGTCGCCGGCCTCATGCCCGAACCCGTCGTTGACGGCCTTCAGGCCATCGAGATCCGCGGCGATGACACTCAGGGTCTCGGCGCGCCGGTTCGGGAGGGGCTCGGCGTCCTGAAGGCGCACGTCCAGCGCCTTGCGGTTGAGCAGCCCGGTCAGGGCGTCGTGGACCGCGTCGCGTCGGGCGTTGCGCTCGGCGCGCGCGAGCATGTTCGTCACCATGGCGGCCAGCACGAAGGCGCTGAGCCAGGCGAGGCCCTCGACGGGCCGCGCGATGAACCCGTCCGCGTCACCGACCCAGATGCAGGCGAGGATCAGGAGGGCGTAGGCGGGGATCTGCGCCACCACCCAGCGCGTCGGGAAGCGGACGCCGATCACCAGCGCGATGATGACGGTGATCGGCAGCGCGGCGCTGTGTACGCCGCCCGACCACGTGATCGCGGAGCCGAGCAGCAGGATGACCCCGAGCTCTTGCAGCGCGAGCCACACCAGCGGGCGGGCGGAGCGCACCGCCCGACGCTGGCTGAAGAACAGGAAGCCGAAGTACGCGGCGCCGAAGACCGCGGTCACCAAGACGACGTCCAGCGGATAGCTGAACGCGAGCAGCACGAGTCCGACCCACATGACGCACGCGATGACGAGCAGGATGGGGAAGATGCGACGTTCGAACTCGACCTGTCGCAGGCGCTGGGCCTCGGTCGACTGCAACGCTGTGCTCAGGTGCACTTCCTGGTGTATCGGCACGGAGCCCCCGAGTCTCAACCGCTTGTCGCTAGATTCCCACCGAGATGCCCGGCACCGTGGTCATGAAGTTCGGCGGCACCTCCGTCGCCGACGCCGAGCGGCTCAAGCGTGCCGCCGAGAGGATCGTCGCCAAGCGCGAGGAGGGGCTGCGCGTGGTCGCCGTCCTGTCGGCTCGCGGCAAGACGACCGACGACCTCATCGCCGACGCGCAGGAGATCAGCCCGCATCCCGACCCGCGGGAGATGGACATGCTCCTCTCCACCGGAGAGCGGCAGTCCTGCGCGCTGTGCGCGATGGCGATCAACGACCTCGGCCATCAGGCGATCAGCCTCACGGGCTCGCAGGCGGGCATCGTCACCGACACGTCGCACACGAAGGCGCGCATCCTCGAGGTCCGCGCGGACCGGATCCGCGAGGCGCTCGACGACGACAAGATCGTCCTCGTCGCCGGCTTCCAGGGTGTGTCCACCGCGAAGGACGTCACGACGCTTGGTCGCGGAGGCTCGGACACGACCGCCGTGGCGCTGGCCGCCGCGATCGAGGCGGACGAGTGTGAGATCTACACCGATGTCCCCGGCGTGTTCAATGCCGACCCGCGCATCGTGCCGAACGCCCGCAAGATCCCGGTGATCTCCTTCGAGGAGGTCCTGGAGATGAGCGCCTCGGGCGCCGGCGTCCTGCAGCTGCGCTCACTCGAGTACGCCCGCAACCACGGCGTGCGCGTCCACTGCCGGTCCTCGTTCAGCGACGAGCCGGGTACCGTTGTCGTCGGAGATCAGGACACCGTGGAGAACCCGCTCATCACCGCCGTCACGCACTCCACCGGGGAGTCGCGCATCACGCTGTCGCACGTGCCCGACACGCCCGGCGTCGCGGGCCGCATCGCGACCGCGCTCGCGGACGCGAACATCAACATCGACATGATCATCCAGAACGAGCCGGTGGCCGAGGAAGCCGCCGCCGAGCTCTCGTTCACCGTGCCGCGTGACGACCTGCACGGCGCGAAGCTCGCGCTGCAGCCGCTCGCCGACGAGCTGAGCATGCAGCTCACCGCTCAGGAGGCGATCGGCAAGGTCTCCATCGTCGGCGCCGGGATGAAGACGCACCCCGGTGTCGCCGCGCGCGTGTTCAGCACGCTCGGCCGCGAGGGGATCAACATCGAGATGATCTCCACATCGCCCATCAAGATCAGCTGTGTCGTCGACGGCGATCGCGTGCCGGATGCGGTGCGCGCGCTGCACAGCGAGTTCGAGCTGTCGGGTGAAGGGACCATTCAGGTGGAACGTCCATTCGGCGAGTTCGCCTCATGATTCGCCAGCGGCCCATCATGGGGTCGGGAGTACTCGCTCGCGCTCGTACGTCCCGCCGGCTGGAGGTCTCCGAATGAGCTTGCCCCGCATCGCCGTCGTCGGCGCCACCGGCGCCGTCGGCCAGATCATGCTCAAGACCCTCGAACGCCGTGGGTTCGAAGCCAGCGCTATCGTCCCGTTCGCCAGCGAGCGCAGCGCCGGCAAGGAGCTGCCCGGCCACGGGATCATCCAGCCGCTCACCGATGAGACCGTCTCGGGTTACGACCTCGCGCTGTTCAGCGCGGGCGGCTCGACGTCGAAGGCGTGGGCGGAGAAGTTCGTCGCCGGTGGCGCGGTCGTCGTCGACAACTCGTCGGCGTTCCGCATGGACCCGGACGTTCCACTGGTCGTCAGCGAGGTCAACCCGGACGCGATGGACGGCGCCCGCAAGGGCATCGTCGCGAACCCCAACTGCACCACGATGGTCGTGATGCTGCCGGCCAAGGCGCTGCACGACGCGTTCGGCATGACCGCGATGGTCGCCACGAGCTACCAGGCCGCCGGCGGCGCCGGGCAGAAGGGGATCGACGAGCTCGCCGCCCAGATGCCGGTTCTCCACGAGCAGGTCGAGTGGCTCGTCACCGACGGTGAGCGCGCCCGTGGCCTCGTGGTCCCCGAGATCCACGCCGACACGCTCGCCTACAACGTCGTCCCCATGCTCGGCACGCTCGGCGAGAACGGCTACACCGATGAGGAGATGAAGCTCCGCAACGAGAGCCGCAAGATCCTCGGCCTGCCCGAGCTCGCGGTCTCACCGACCTGCGTGCGCGTGCCGGTGATGGTCGGCCACGCGATCGAGGTCCGCGCGACCTACGAGCGGGACGTCGATCTCGCCGAGGCCATGGCGGCGCTCGAGGCGTTCCCGAACCTCATCGTCGACGAGGCGCCGACGCCGCTGGCCGCCGCGGGCCGCGACGAGACGTTCGTCGGTCGCGTGCGGGTGGACCTCGGTGACCCCAAGAGCCTGAACTTCTTCGTCGTCGGCGACAACCTGCTCAAGGGCGCCGCGCTGAACACCGTGCAGCTCGCGGAACTCGCCGTCGAGCGCGGGCTCGTCGGCGCCCGCGCATAACGGCTGCCGTCCTTCGACGTTGGACAGGAGGGCCAACCGGGCGTGGACGGGTCTCGACACAACGTCAGCCCCTGTCGAGTGCTTAATGTGCTTTCTTTCGGTGCATGATCGGAGGGAGCCGACGAAGCGCCGCGCCGCTACGGCTCGTTCGTGATGTCCCGGAGCGCCGGAGCCCGGTCCTCGGTGCTGGGGACGGCCTGACCGGGTGCGATCCGCAGCGCTTCGTCCTGCTCGGCTACGCGCACGACCGCCGCGGGGTCGGCGACGGCGCCTACCCCGCGCTCGACGCGGTCGGCGGGGTGCTGTTGCTCCCGGGGGAGCAGCGGGTCGGCGCGTGGCGCGGTCGTGCCGCCACGGCCGTCCGCCGTGCGCCCGGCGCCGCCCGGGTCCAGTCGCGCAGGCGCTGGCGTGGCGCCAGCGGTCCGGTGGTGACGCTCACCGACCGGCGACTCGTCGTGCACGGGCCGAGCCCCGACGGGGACGGCGCCCACATCGAGCTCGAGCGGATCGCCCGGGTTCGCGTCACATACCGCTGGCTGCGCGCACAGGTGGACATTGACGTGCTGCTGCACTGCACCCGATCCGGCGCGTCCGCGCAGCTCTGCCTGACACTCGTGCTCGGACGCCGCGCCTCCGGCGGGTTCATCCGTGCGCTGTCGGCCGCGCACCGGACGCGGTGGGACCGCTACGACCTGCCGATCCCCGTCGCTGCCGCGATCGCCGCCGCCCGTCCACATCGCGCGCCGCGCGAACTTCGGTACGACCCGGTCGTGCACATGCCGCTCGGCGTCACGGATGCGGTGCGCGGTCCAGGCGCGAGTCCCGCCACCCCGCAGCGCCAGCGTGCGCCCTGGCGCACCGAGGCTCAGGCGGCGCGGGGCGCGGCCGCGGGCAGCGCAAACGCGCCGGCCAGCAGTTCGTAGCTGCGTCGCCTCGCGGCGTCGTCGTGGGTGATCGTCACGACGATGACCTCGGACGCGCCGTACTCGTCCGCGAGCGCCACGATCCCGTCGTGGACCTGCTCGGCGGTGCCGACGATCTCACGCCGCCCGCGCGATGGCGCGAGCGGGTCGCGGCCCTCGTCGCGCAGGATCCGCATGGCGTCCTCCACCGAGGCGATCGGCGCGGACTCGCCGCGGCGCAGCCGCCGGAACGCCAGCCGCGCGGAGGACGCGAGCCGCTGGGCCTCCTCCTCGGTGTCAGCGGCCAGCGCCCATGCGCCGACGGCGAGCTGCACCGAGGGCGCGTGCTCGGACCCCTGGAAGCGTTCGACGTAGGCGTGCGCGATCGGCGCGCCCGCCGGGTTGATGAAGTCGGCGAACGCATATGGAAGCCCGAGCTCTGCGGCCCAGATCGCGCTCTGCGGCGACGAGCCGAGCAGCCACGGCTCCGGGCGTTGCGCCACGTCAGGCAGCGACTGGATGCGACTGAACGGATGGTCGGTGGGGAACCGGCCGCCGAGGTGGGCGAGCAGCTCGGCGAGCTGCTCGCGGAAGTCGTCGGGCGCGCGGTCGCGGCGGTCGCGCTGGAGGGCGAACGCGGTGAGCGGGTCGGTGCCCGAGGCGCGGCCGAGACCGAGGTCGATCCGGCCGGGGAACAGGGCGCTCAGCACCCCGAAGCTCTCGGTGACCTTGAGGGGGCTGTAGTGCGGCAGCATCACCCCACCGCTGCCGACGCGCAGGTTCCGGGTGGCCGCGGCGATCGGGCCGATCAGCACCTCGGGGCTGGGCCCGGCGACCATCCCGCCGCCGTGGTGCTCCGCGACCCAGTAGCGGTGGTAGCCCAGCCCGTCGGCGAGACGCGCGAGCTCGACCGTGTTGCGCAGAGCGTCGGCTCCGGACATCCCGGCCGGGACGGGCGATTGGTCCAGGACGCTGAGGCGAAGGGGGCGGTTCACGCCACCCAGGCTAGCGACGCACCTCGCGCAGCAGGTCGTCGAGCGGGCGAGGGCGCCCGAGATGGAAGCCCTGCCCGTCGTCGACGCCCAGTTCGCGGAGCAGCTCGACCGTCTCGTCGTCCCCGACGAACTCCGCGCACGTCTGGGTGCCATCGCCTTCGCGATATCGACGACCGTCCGCACCACGAGCCGGTCGGTGGGGCAGTGCGACGTCCAGCGCGTCGCGCAGGCGGTCCAGCCACGCCGGGCCGAACGGCTCGCGCGCGGCGTGGGCCGGCGCGTCGTGCACGAGGACGCCTTCACCGAGCAGCGCCGCGGCGCGCGTAAGGGCGTCGTTGCAGTGTCGGTTCACGGCTCCGTCAGGCATCGGGGGCCAAGCCGCGCTCCGGGCAAGGGATGCGCTGAGGCCACGAACCGTACGCACTACCGCGGAGTCGGGGGATTGGGCACTGGAATGAACGCGAGCGCGCCAGTCTGGCGCGCTCGCGTTCCAGATTCGTCGCTACCAGCCGCCGGCGCCGGCGGCGACGGCGCCGACCACCGAGGTCGACCAGTCGACGACCGCGGTGGGCTTCACGACGTGCTTGTTCAGCCCGAGCTCCTTCGGCGACAGGCCGAGGGCCAGGCCGACGAGCTGCGGCAGGTGCAGCACGGGCATGTGCAGGCTGCGGCCCACGACCGGGGCGGCCAGCGGCTGCTGCAGGTCGAGGTTCAGGTGGCACAGCGGGCACGGCGTGACGAGGCAGTCCGCGTCGGCATCCTGCGCGTCGGCGAGATGCGTGCCGGCCTGCTTCAGCGATGCCTGCTTGTTCATCGTGATGATCGGGAAGCCGCAGCACTTCTGACTGCCGGCGTAATCGACCGTCGTGCCGCCCAGGGTCTCGATGACCTGCTCGAGGTATGTGTCGCGCGGGTTCTCGGCATTGATGCCGAGGCGGTCCGTGGGACGCACGATGTAGCACCCGTAGAACGGGCCGACCCGCAGGTCGGTCAGCGGGCGCTTGACCATCGACTTCAGGTTGTCCAGGCCGATCTCCTCGACCAGGACCCACAGGAAGTTCTTGTTCGCGATGCCCGCCTGATACTCCAGGCCCTCGGATGCGAGGTTCCCGTTGATGTGCGCGCGGTACTCGGCGCTGGCGTCCAGGCGCTCCTGGCACTCACCCTGCGCGCCCTGGCAGGTCGAGCAGATGTTCATCATCAGGTCCGCGCCGGCGACCTGCTGGGCGAGCGCGAAGGTGCGCGCGTTCAGCGAGTCGGCGAGCTCCTGGCTGTGCTCGGCGATGACGCCGGCCCCCGTACAGCATGCGCGGTCGAGCGGGACGAGCTCGATGTCGAGGAGCGGAGCGACCTTCTCCATGGAGCCATGCAGCTCCGGGGTGAAACCGCGGCTGACGCAGCCGGGCCAGTATGCGACCTTCATCAGGCGGACGCCTCCTCTGTGGCCGTGGACGACGGCAGGAGGTCTTCGTCCTTGCCGGAGATGTACAGGTTGAACTCGACGCGCTCCTCGCGCCCCTCGACCGTCTCGTAGATCCGCTGGACGTTCTCGAGGGCCGGGGCCGGGATCTTGTGCGGCCTCAGCGCGCCGCCGATCGTCATCTTGCCGCGCAGCAGCCCCTTCGCCACCAGCGGCAGCGAGGAGAGCAACTCCTGGCCGGCGTGCGGGTGGAACTTGCCGAACCATGAGTCGCCGCCGTACGAGCGCGGCAGCAGCTCGGCCTCCCACAGCAGGCCGTGGTCGCGGATGAGGCTCACGAACGCCCGCTCATGGCGGTCGCCGTTGTTGCGGTCCACGATGTGGTGGTCGTTGCCGGCGATGCGGCGCAGACGCATGATCTGCGACATCGGGGCGACGCCCTTCGGGCACGCGTCGATGCACTTGAAGCAGTGCGTGCAGTCGTAGATGCCGTGCGGATCCTCGGAGAGGTCCTTCAGGCGGACCTGCTGCATGTCGTCGCGCGGGTCACCCACGAAGCGGTAGCTCTTCGCCAGGGCGGCCGGGCCGATGAACAGCGGGTCGACCTCCATCGAGAGGCAGTCCGAGACGCAGGCGCCGCACTGGATGCAGGCCATCGACTGGGTGACGTCAACCATCGACTCCCGCGGCACGACGTACTCGCGCTCGGGGACCGGCTCCTTGTTGACGAGCCACGGCGTGACGCGCTGGATCTTCTTCCAGTGCACCGCGTCCATGTCGACGATGAGGTCCTTGATGACGGGCATGTTGCCCATCGGCTCGACGACGATCGTCTCCCCGTCCTTCGCGGAGGCCAGCGCCGCGTCGAGGTGCGTGTGGCAGGCCAGGCCCGGCTTGCCGTTGACGCGGACACCGCAGGACCCGCAGATGGCGGCCTTGCAGGAACAGCGGACGCCGATCGAGCCGTCCACGTTGTTCTTGGCCTGGAGGATCGCCTCGAGCACGGAGCGGTGCGGCTCCAGCTCGATCGTGTGCTCCTGCCAGTACGGCGCCTCGCCGGTCTCCGGGTTGTACCGGCGCAGCTTGAGCTTGAACTCGGCCATCAGTCGTTCCTCCGGGCCGTTGTGGCGGCGGTGGCCAGGACGCAGACCTGCAGGAACGCCTCTGGCATGTCAAAGATTGAGGACGCCGCCACCCGGCGATCACCGGGTGTTCCAGCGGCGTCAGAACGGCACGGGGGGATCACTAGTACTTGCGCTCCTCGTTCTGCCACTGCGTGATCGTCACCGGCGAGTAGCTGATCTCCGGCACGTCGTCGCCGTTGCGCGTGATGTCGATGTGCTTCTGCCACTCCTCGTCGTTGCGGTCGGGGTAGTCGACGCGGTACTGCGCGCCGCGCGACTCCTTGCGCTCGATCGCGGCGACGACGATGGCTTCGGAGCAGTCGAGCATGTAGCCGAGCTCCACGGCGCCGAGGACGTCCTGATTGAAGACCGTGCCCTGGTCATCGACGTAGGCGGTCTTGGCCTCCTCCTTCAGGCGGCGCACGACCTCGTGCGCCGTCTGGAGACCCTCCTCCTCGCGGTAGACCGCGACGTACTGGTTCATGGTGGTGCCCAGTTCGTCCTTGATCTCCGAGACGCGGCGGCCGGTCTTCGGGCGCTCGATGATCTCCTTGAGGCGCTGCTCGTCCTCGTGCAGCTTGCTGTCGTCGACCTGCGGCATCTCGACGTGCAGCGCGCGTGCCGCCGCGTGCTCGCCCGAGCGACGGCCGAAGATCAGCGTGTCGAGCAGCGAATTCGCGCCCAGGCGGTTGCCGCCGTGGACGGAGACGCAGGCGACCTCGCCGGCGGCGTACAGGCCGGGGATGCCCGGGGCCTGGCCGTCGACGTCGGTCTTCACGCCGCCCATGATGTAGTGCTGGCCGGGGCGGATGAGGATCGGCTCCTCGGTGATGTCGACGCCGGCGAAGTCCTTGCCGATGTTGACGATCTCGCGCAGCGCCTCGAGCGTGCGCTTCTTCGGCACCACCGTGATGTCGAGGTAGATGCCTTCCCTGTTCGGCCCGGCACCACGGCCCTCGTTGATCTCCGTCTGCTCGGCGCGCGAGACGACGTCGCGCGAGGCGAGCTCCATCTTGTTCGGCGCGTACTTCTCCATGAAGCGCTCGCCGTCGCCGTTGAGCAGGTGCGCACCCTCGCCGCGGGCGCCCTCGGTGATGAGGAACCCGTTCTCCACCAGCGTGGTCGGGTGGTACTGGATCATCTCCATGTCCATCAGCGGCGCGCCGATCTCGTACGCCTGGGCGATGCCGTCGCCCGTGCAGATCAGCCCATTGGTCGTCGGCTTGAAGGCCTGGCCCGCGCCGCCGGAGGCGAGGATCGTGGACTTGGCCGCGAAGGTCTCCATGCGCCCGGTGCGGATGTCGCGCGCGACGACGCCGACGCAGGCGCCGGTCTCGTCCTTGATGAGCGAGGTGACGAACCACTCTTCGTACCGGTCGACGGTCTCGTGGTGCTTCATCAGCTGCTCGTAGAGCACGTGCAGAATCGCCTGGCCGGTGATGTCCGCGACGTAGGCGGTGCGCTTGACCGAGGCGCCGCCGAACGCGCGGAGATCGAGCTGGCCGGAGTCGTTGCGGTGGAAGGTGACGCCGATGTGCTCGAGATGCAGCACCTCCTTGGGCGCCTCCGAGCACATGACCTCGATGGCGTCCTGATCGCCGAGGAAGTCCGAGCCCTTCACCGTGTCGTAGGCGTGGGAACGCCAGTCGTCGTCGACACTCACCGCGGCGTTGATACCTCCCGCGGCGGCCACCGAGTGCGAGCGCACCGGGTGGACCTTGGAGATGATGGCGACCGAGGCTCCGGCCTGGGCGGCGGCGAGTGCCGCACGCTGCCCGGCGAGCCCCGCGCCAATGATCAGAACGTCATGAGAAGGCATGTGATCCGGGTGGCTGCTCCATGGGGGACTGGTCCGGACTCTATACGTTCACGCGCCCGCTCCGAGGTCACCCTGGACGCGCCCGATTCCCCGTGGTTACGGGCGAAATCGGACCGCTGAGGACGGGATTGGACCCGGCACGTCAGGCGCGGCTGGGGAGCGCGGCGGTGAGCGCGCGCTGGACCTGCTGGATCGTCACGACCCCGCGCAGGCGGCCGTCGGCGTCGACGGCCATGAGGGCGCCGAGCTGGCGCAGCTCGGGCCGGCTGAGCAGCGATTCGAGGGGCTCCTCGTCGCTGACGCGCCATGTCGCGGCGTCCTGGTCCAGCAGTTCGCCGACGGCGAGCATCGGCTGCCCGGCCTCGACCGCACCGTCGACGCGCTCGGAGCGCAGGAGGCCGAGGAATGTGCCTGCGGCGTCGACGACGGGGAACCAGCCCCAGCGGTAGCGCAGGAACCATTCGTCCTGGGCGCGCAGCGCGGGCACATCGGTGGGGATCGTCACGGGCTCGCGATCCATGATGTCGGCGACGGTGATGCCGTCGATCTTCTCGGTGAAGGCGGTGCTGACGACGGCGCTGCGGGCAGCCGTGGCGAGGAACCAGCCGAGGACGGCCAGCCAGATGCCGCCGAACGCGTCGTCCCACACCAGGGTCATCGCGATGCCGAGCCCGATCATGAGGTACGCGAGGCCCTGCCCGGCGTAGCCGGCGGCGCGGGTCGCCTTGTTGCGGTCCCCGGTGATCCGCCACACCAGCGCGCGGGCGAGGCGGCCGCCATCGAGCGGGAAGGCGGGGATGAGGTTGAAGGCGAGCAGGAATGCGTTGACGGCGCCGAGGTATCCGACGAGCGCCTCGATGCCGGAGGCCCCCGGGTCGATGCCGAAGGTGAGCGCCTCGCCGGCGACCTCCGGGGAATCGAGCACGGCGAGGATGCCGACGCACAGCGCGACGATCACGAGCGTCACGGCGGGCCCGGCGGCGGCGACGCGGAACTCCTCGCCCGGCGAGTTCGTGTCCCGGCTCATCTTCGCCACGCCGCCGAAGAACCACAGGTCGATGCCGACGACCGCGATCCCCTCGCGGCGCGCGACGAGCGCGTGGCCGAGTTCGTGCATCGTCAGGGAGACGAAGAAGAGGACGGCGGCGCTGACCGCGTAGAGGAACCCCTGCGTGCTGTCGCCGGTGACGTCCGAGAAGTACCCGGACAGCAGCCAGATGAGCAGGAACAGGACGAAGAACCAGCTGTAGCTCGCGCCGATGCGGATGCCGAAGAGCCGGATGAGCTGGATGGAGGAGCCGCCGCCCATACCCCCATGGTGGCAGGTGGGTGAGACCGGGTTTGCGAGACGGCTGCGCAGCGCGTGTTCCAAGACTGCGGATTTCGGGCGCGGGGGCGGTCGGGCGTGGCACCGTCGCGGACATGACTGACGTTCGAGGCGCAGGAGACCCATACCGTCACGACGATCCGGTGGTTGTCCTCGCGCGGAGTGAGCGGTGGGTGCTCTCCACCGCTGAGCTGCGCAGGGTCGGGTGCACGGCCACTCGCCAGCGGGCGCTCCGGCGCAGGGGCTGGCTGACCGAGATCTTCCGCGGCGTCCACCTCGTGGGGCGGTCGAAGCCGACCCGGGACGAGCTCGAGCGGGCGGCCGTCAAGGCGTGCGGCGAGGGCTCGGTCCTCAGCCATCGCAGCGCCGGGGTCCGCTGGGGCGTGCTGCGTCAGTACGACGGGCCCGTGGAGGTCACCGCACCCACGCAGCGGCGCGTGCGCCGTCGCCTGCGGCCCTACACCGCAAGGCTCGATCGGCGTGACGTCACGATCAAGGACGGGGTTCCGATCACCACCCTCGCTCGAACCCTCGTGGATCTCGCGATGCTCCTCTCGCCCGAGCAGCTTGAGATCGCGGTGCACGAGGCGGAGAACCGGCGCCGCCTACGGGTCCGCGCCGTCGATGCCGCGATCGCCCGGGCCGGCGCGCGGCGGCCGGGTCTGCCGGCGCTCCGGCGATGCCTCGACGACCGAAGGCCGAATGCCGGAGGTCTCAAGCACGAGCTGGAGAAGCGGTTTCACCGGTTCCTCGCCCGGCACGGTTTCCCGCCCGCCGAGCACAACGTCCTCTTCGAGCTTCCGGGTGGGGATCTGGTCGAGCGCGACGTGCTCTTTCGCGCGGCTGGCGTCGGGGTCGAGCTCGACGCCGGGCCGCACATGACGACGCGGCGGTTTCACGCGGACCGGCGGACCGACCGCCGGCTCAGGGCGGTGCACGGCATTGCGTCGGTCCGGGTGACCCACCGGGACCTCGACGTTCACGAGGACGAGCTGGCCGACGATCTCTGGGCCGCGATCAAGGCGGGATCCGACTGACGTTCGGGGCGCAGGAGACCCACAACGTCAGCCCGATCGCCAGCGGGGCTCGGACTGCACCCCGAGCGCCCGCCCGCGCAGCGCGAGTTCCAACTCGAACCGCGCCTCCGGGTCGTCGAGGTCGTCGCCGAGCAGCTCGCGCAGCTGCGTCATCCGGTAGCGCACCGTCTGGGGGTGGACGTGCAGCATCTCCGCGACGGTCGGGCGGTGGCCCTGCGCGCGCAGCCACGCCAGCAGCGTGTCCTGCAGCCGCTCGGAGGTGGTCGGCCGCAGCCCGGCGAACGGAGCCAGACGGAAGCGGGCGAGCTCGTCCAGCTCCAGCTCCGCACCGCCCAGCGCGACCGCCGCACGGTGCTCGTCCGCGCTCCACGGCCCGGGCCCGATCACCCCGCGGCGGCCCAGGCGCAGGCAGCGCCGCGCGAGCCGCAGGGAACGGTGGGCGTCGGTGGTCGCGACGGGGACGCCGATGCCCGCCGGGGCCCCGGCCTCGTCGAGCGCGCGGCGGAGCTCCGCGGTACGGCCCGGGCCGTCGGGGTCGGGCCAGATGACGACGACGTCGAGCGCGCTCCCGTACCCGGCCACGAGCGCGCCGGGCCCGAGGACGCGCGCCACCCGCCGGGCCGCGGCGTCGTCGGCGATCACCGCGACGGCCAGCCGTTCGGGGATCTCCCAGCCGGCCTGCTCGGCCGCGTCCGCCAGCGTGGCGGCGTCCTGCGGCTCGGCCAGCAGCGCGTGGGCGGCGGCGCGGCGGCGCCGGGCGCGCTCACCCGCCTGCTCGGCCTGCGCACCGGCGTAACCCTCGACGGTCAGCGCGGCGAGGTCCTCGATGTAGAGGAAGAGCGCCTCGGCGAGCCGTTGGACCTCTTCGGGGTCGCACCCCGCCGCACTCGCGATCCGGCCGAGGTGGCGCCACGACATGCGCGTGCCGACCCGGTAGGCCGACTGCAGCGCTTCGAGGCTGCGCCCGGCGCGCTGCTCGGCGGCGCCGAGGCGCCGGACGACGGTGTGCATCGCCGTGACGTCGGCCGACGGGTCCTCGACCAGGTCGACGAACCGCTGCAGCGATTGGTCGACCCCGATCCGGATGCCGGCGGCGAACTCGCCACGCAGCGGGCGCCGATACGCGGGGACGGCCTCGACGATCGCGTCGACGATCTCGGCCGACAGCGAGGGGAGCTCGGCGCGCAGCGCGGGCGCGAGCTGCGAGGGCAGCTCAGGCCATGAGACGTCGGATACGCGACGGGTGGTATCCATGTATCACCCAGCGTACAAATTTCCCGCAGAAATCGTGAACTGAGACGCAAGACTTGACCCCCGTCGACGAACTACGGTCCATGTCATGACCCGCTCGGCCCGTTACGTGAACATCGCCGCCGTCGTCGTCCCGTTCCTCTGCGTGATCGGGGCCATCGCCCTGTTCTGGAACGACGGCGTGAGTGCCCTCGACCTCGCCATCCTCGTGGCGCTGTATCTGCCCACGGCCTTCGGCATCACGGTCGGGTACCACCGCCTGCTGACCCATCGCGCGTTCGAGACGTACAAGCCGCTGCGATACATGTGGGCCATCCTCGGCTCACTCGCCCTCGAAGGGCCGGTCCTCGCGTGGGTCGCCGACCACCGCAAGCACCACGCGTTCACGGACATCGACGGCGACCCGCACTCGCCGCACGGGCACGGCGACGGCGTCGCCGGCGTCTTCAAGGGCCTCTTCCACGCACACGTCGGCTGGCTGTGGCACGACCATGGCCGCGCCGACTGGAACCGCTACGCCAAGGACCTCATGGAGGACCCTGGCATGAAGCGGATCAACAAGCTCTTCCCGCTGTGGGCGTTCCTCACGTACGCCATCCCGTTCGGCCTCGGCTACCTCTTCGGCGGCACCCTGACCGCGGCGCTCACGGCGCTGCTGTGGGGCGGCTTCGTCCGGGTCTTCATGGTCCACCACGTCACGTGGTCGATCAACTCGATCTGCCACGTGTTCGGCAGCCGGCGCTTCGCCGTCGACGAGTCAGACCTGTCGACGAACGTCGCCTGGCTCGCGATCCCGTCCATGGGGGAGGCGTGGCATCACAACCACCACGCGTTCCCGCGCTCGGCCTACCACGGCCTGAAGTGGTACGAGATCGACCCGTCCGGCCTGCTCATCACCGGCATGGAGAAGGCGCACCTCGTGTGGAACGTCACGCGGATCGCCCCCGAGCGCCAGGAGGCGCGGCTCGTCGAGAACGGCGCGACGCCGGTCTCGCGTCCGCGTGTCGCGGACCCGGCGGTCAGCGCCCCGAAGGCCGACGCCGCCGAGCGCGAGCGGGAGGCCGCGTCAGTCTGACAAGTGGTCTATTCCGAAGGGGAACTGGTATGAAGCCCTTTCCAACGGCGGGTCGGTCCGTGTACCGTCAGCTGCGATGAGTCGCTCGGAGAAGTACCTGATGATGGCCGGCGTGGTCGTGCCGTTCCTCGCGCTGATCCTCGCGATCGTGCTGCTGTGGAACAACGGGGTCAACTGGCTCGACCTCGCGATCATGGCGTTCATGTACACGATCGGCCAGCTCGGCATCACGATCGGGTACCACCGCATGCTCACCCACAAGTCGTTCGAGACGAAGACGTGGGTGAAGGTGTTCTGGGCCTCGGCCGGCAGCCTCGCGCTGCAGGGCGCGCCCAGCGAGTGGGTCGCCGACCACCGCCAGCACCACGCGTACACGGACGTCCCGGGGGACCCGCACAGCCCGCACCTGCATGGTGATGGCTACTGGGGCAGCCTCCGGGGTCTGTTCCACGCGCACGTCGGCTGGTTGTGGGACACGCGCGAGATGGCGGACACCGACCGCTTCGCCGCGGACCTCGTCGAGGACCGGTGGATCAACCGGATTTCGCGGTACTACGCGCTGTTCTTCCTCGCGAGCTTCGCGATCCCGTTCGCGCTCGGCTTCATCTTCGGGGGCACCATCGAGGCGGCGCTCACCGCGCTGCTCTGGGGCGGCTTCGTCCGCATCTGCCTGGGCCACCACTTCACGTGGTCGGTCAACTCCGTCTGCCACGTGTTCGGCACACGCCGCTTCGCGGTGGAGGAGACGGACCTTGCGACGAACTTCGGCCTGCTGGCGATCCCGTCGATGGGGGAGGCGTGGCATCACAACCACCATGCGTTCCCGCGCTCGGCCTACCACGGCCTGAAGTGGTACGAGATCGACCCGTCGAAGTACATCATCAAGGGCATGGCCAAGCTCGGGCTGATCTGGAACGTCATCGAGATCTCCCCGGAGCGCCAGGAGCAGAAGCTGCTGGCCAACGGCGCCGTCCGGCCCGCGCCGCGCCATCGGCCCAAGCCGGAGGACGAGGAGGCTGCGGAGTTCGTGCAGCCCGAGTCGCAGCCCGTCGCCTGACGTTCCGTCGAGGCGGACGGCAGCATCCCGTCCGCCTCCACTAGCCTCCGCGACGCCCATTTTCCGTCCCATCCGGCGTCGCGAAGGAACCTCATGGCGAAGATCAAGGTGCAGCACCCCATCGTCGAGCTCGATGGCGATGAGATGACCCGGATCATCTGGTCCTTCATCAAGGAACAGCTGATCCTTCCGTACCTCGATGTCGACCTGAAGTACTACGACCTCGGCATGGAGAGCCGCGACGCGACTGAGGATCAGATCACGGTCGACGCCGCGAACGCGATCAAGCAGTACGGCGTCGGTGTGAAGTGCGCGACGATCACGCCCGACGAGGCGCGCGTCGAGGAGTTCGGCCTGAAGGAGATGTACCGCTCGCCGAACGGCACGATCCGCAACATTCTCGGCGGCGTCATCTTCCGCGAGCCGATCGTCATCTCGAACGTCCCGCGCCTCGTGCCGGGCTGGACGAAGCCGATCATCATCGGCCGCCACGCGTTCGGCGACCAGTACCGCGCCACCGACCTCGTCGTCCCCGGCGAGGGCACGCTCACGCTCACCTACACGCCGAGCAACGGCGACGAGCCCGTCGAGCTGCACGTCCACGACTTCCCCGGCGGCGGCGTCGCGATGGCGATGTACAACCACGACGAGTCGATCCGCGATTTCGCCCGCGCCTCGATGCGCTACGGCCTGGACCGCGGCTTCCCGGTCTACCTGTCGACGAAGAACACGATCATGAAGAAGTACGACGGGCGGTTCAAGGACCTGTTCGCCGAGGTCTTCGAGGCCGAGTTCAAGGACCAGTTCGAGGCGGCCGGCATCACCTACGAGCACCGGCTCATCGACGACATGGTCGCCGCCGCGCTGAAGTGGGAGGGCGGCTACGTCTGGGCGTGCAAGAACTACGACGGCGACGTGCAGTCCGACACGGTCGCGCAGGGCTTCGGCTCGCTCGGCCTCATGACGTCGGTGCTCATGACACCGGACGGCAAGACGGTGGAGGCCGAGGCCGCTCACGGCACGGTCACGCGCCACTTCCGCCAGCACCAGCAGGGCAAGCCCACGTCGACGAACCCGATCGCGTCGATCTTCGCGTGGACGCGCGGCCTGCAGGCCCGCGGCCGCATGGATGGCACGCCCGAGGTCTCGCAGTTCGGCGAGACGCTCGAGAAGGTCTGCATCGAGACCGTCGAGAGCGGGCAGATGACGAAGGACCTCGCGCTCCTCATCGGGCCCGACCAGCCCTTCCTCACCACGCAGGAGTTCCTCGCCGCGATCGACGAGAACCTGCAGAACGCGATGGGCTAGCGCCCGTCCCCCCGAATCAGAACGACACCCAGGAGACACGCTTCATGGCAAGTCCCGTCAACGTCACGGTGACCGGCGCCGCCGGCCAGATCGGCTACGCGCTGCTGTTCCGCATCGCGTCCGGCCAGCTGCTCGGCCCGGACACTCCGGTCAACCTCAAGCTGCTCGAGATCGAGCCGGCGCTGAAGGCCGCCGAGGGCACCGCGCTCGAGCTCACCGACTGCGCGTTCCCGCTGCTGCACGGCATCGAGATCACCGCGGACCTCAACGAGGGCTTCAACGGTACGAACGTCGCGCTGCTGGTGGGCGCCCGCCCGCGCACGACGGGCATGGAGCGCGCCGACCTGCTGGAGGCCAACGGCGGCATCTTCAAGCCCCAGGGCAACGCGATCAACGCGCACGCCGCAGACGACATCAAGGTCCTCGTCGTCGGCAACCCGGCGAACACGAACGCGCTCATCGCCCAGGCCGCCGCGCCTGACGTGCCCAAGGAGCGCTTCACCGCGATGACGCGCCTGGACCAGAACCGCGCGTACGCCCAGCTCGCGAACAAGCTCGCGGTGCCGGTCACGGCGATCAAGAAGCTCGCGATCTGGGGCAACCACTCTCCGTCGATGTTCCCGAACCTCTTCCACGCCGAGGTCAACGGCCAGAACGCGGCGGACGCCGTGGACGACATGGCCTGGTACGAGAACGAGTACCTGCCGCGGGTCGGCAAGCGCGGCGCAGAGATCATCGACGCGCGCGGCGCGTCGTCGGCTGCGTCGGCCGCGAACGCCGCCATTGACCACGTCTACGACTGGGTCAACGGCACGAACGGCGAGTGGGTCTCGATGGCCGTGCCGAGCGACGGGTCGTACGGCGTCCCCGAGGGCATCATCTCCTCGTTCCCGGTCACGACCGCGAACGGGGAGTACGAGATCGTCCAGGGCCTGGAGATCAACGAGTTCAGCCAGGGCAAGATCGACGCCACGGTCGCCGAGCTCGTCGGCGAGCGCGACGCGGTCAAGGAGCTCGGCCTGGTCTGAGCCCCGCCGAACGGCAGATCGACGTCGCTATCGCACCGTCGATCTGCCGTTCACGCGGCCTCCTTCGCGTACCACCCGCGGTCGCGCTTCTCCACGAGGCCGTCCTGCTCCAGGCCGGGCAGCACGCGGTACAGGTAGTTCTGCTTGATCCCCATCCTCTCCGCGAGCTCGGGGATCGCGATGCCCGGATTCGCCTTGACGAGGTCCAGCGCCTGGATCCCGCGCGTGCCGCTGCCCTTCGGCCGCCCGCGCCGCCCGGTCCCACCGCCACCGCTACCGCGTCGGCGCCGCGAGGACGAGGGCGCGGCCGCCTGGGTGCCGTCGAGTCCGTTCAGTGCGCGTGACGCGGCCTCCAGGCGTTCGTACTCCTCCACGAGCGGGCGCAGCTCGGTCAGGCGCGCCTCGATCTCCTGCTTCTTCTCCTCCAGAAAATCCGTCATGTGACTTACTGTCACAGACTGACCATCACCCGTCAAATCACTTCACTGTTCCAGTAGGGCCTTCAGCCGCTGGAGTGAGGCGATGGCCTCATGCGCGGGGATGCCGCCGATGAGCGCCTTACTGGCAACGGCGCCGAGCGGGCCCAGCGGGGTCTTGAACTCGTTGCGGTACTGCACGTGGGTTCCGCCGTCCGGCAGCGCCGTCAGGTGGTATTCGATGGTGGCCTTCGAGCGGGCGGGGCCCTTGCCCTCCCAGTGGGCGAACTCCGGGATGCGGACCGCTTCGAGCACCCACTTCACGTGAAACGGGATGCCGCGGAGCGCCAGGGTCTGTGCCATGTGAAAGCCGGGACGCAGCGGGCCGTCATCGACGTCACCCACCTCACGCACGATCGTCACCCACTCCTTGGTGCGGGTGGCGTCGAGCATGACGTCCCACACCTCCTGCGGAGGCGCGGCGATGTCGATGGTGGTCACGACCTCGGACACGGGGCAGCCAAGCTAGCGGGCGGCGAGCTGCTCCACGCGCTCCCAGTCGCGCAGGGCCCGCTCGATCGCCGCGCTCAGGCGGTGCGTGCGCACGCCCAGCCGGGAGGCCGCGTCGCGGTCGGGCCGGGGCAGCAGATCCCCGTCGAGGCTCTCCATGAGCGGGCGGATGAGGCCGACGTCCTCGCCGGCGATGGCCGCGGCCACCGGCGCTGCGATCGGCGTCACGCTGAGCGGCAGCGGGATCGGGGGGCGGCCGACGAGCATCGCGTCGCGGATGCGCTCGATGAGCTCGGCGTACGTCACGACGTCGGGGCCCGCGACGTCGAGGGAGATCCCGCCGCCGTCGGCGCGCTGCGTCGCGGCGGCGGCGATGAGCATCGCAACGACGTCACGCTCGTCGACGGGCTGGGTGCTGTGATCGCGCCAGGACGGCAGCGGCGTGACGGGCACCCGTTCGAGGAGACGGACGAGGAAGCGGAACGACCGCGAGCGGGCGCCGATGACGATGGAGGCCCGGAGCGCCACCGCCTCGGGGAACCGCTCGAGGAGCAGGTCCTCGACAGCGAGGCGGCTCGCCAGGTGGACCGACGGCGCGGCCTGCGGCACCAGCCCGCCGAGGTAGACGACCCGCCGGACCCGTGCGCGCCGCGCGGCCTCCGCGAAGATCGCGGCGATCCGCAGCTCGCGGTCGGCGAACCCGTTGGCCGACCCCTCCATCGAGTGGATGAGGAAGTACGCGACGTCGACGCCGTCGAGTGCCTCGTCGAGCCCTTCGCCGGTGAGCGCGTCCCCTTCGATGACGGGCAGGTCGGCCGAGACCCGTCGCGGGTCGCGCGCGAGGCCGCGCAGCTCGTGGCCGGCGGTCCGCAGGGGGGCGACGAGCTCCGCCCCGAGGTAGCCGCTCACGCCGGTCAGCAGGATCTGCATGTGGGCCGGAAGTCTAGGTTCGTCATCAGGGTCTGGGATCGTCGGGGTCATGGAGCTGATCCGCCGGTACGAGGCCGCGGCGCGTGAGCGTCTCGATCAGGGCGTCTACGACTACTACGCAGGTGGGGCCGGAGACGAGCAAACCCTCGCCGAGAACGACCGCGCGTGGCGCCGCTGGTGGCTGCGGCCGCGCACGATGGTTGATGTCGGCGCCGTCGATACGTCGGTGACCGTGCTGGGCCGCCGCCTCACGGCGCCTTTGATCGTCGCCCCGATGGCCGCCCAGCGGCTCCTGCACCCCGACGGGGAGTCCGGGGCCGCGCGCGCGGCGGCGGTCGCCGGGCTCGGCTACACGCTCTCCACGCGGGCCACGACGGACGTCGGTGAGGTCTGCGGGGCGGCGGGCCACGGCGGCGTGTGGTTTCAGCTCTACGTGCAGATCGACCGCGACGCGACGGAGGCGGCAGTTCGGCACGCGGTCGCGAGCGGGGTGGAGGCGCTCGTGCTCACCGTCGACCTGCCGGTCGCCGGCCGCCGCGAGCGCGAGCGGGCCAACCCGGAGATCGTCCTGCCGGGGGGCGTCACGCTCGTCACCCACACGGGCCGCCCGGCGCAGAGCACGATCAAGCCGCTCGGCGGCTGGGACCCGGGGCTGACCTGGGACGACGTGGCGTGGCTGCAGGACGTGGGTGACGGCACGCCGGTGTTCGTGAAGGGCGTGCTGACGGCCGAGGACGCCGAGGCGGCGGTGGCGGCGGGCGCGGCGGGCATGATCGTCTCCAACCACGGCGCGCGCCAGCTCGACGGGGTGGTGCCGACCGCGATCGCGCTGGAGGAGGTCGCCACGGCGGTCGGGGGCCGCGTCCCGGTGCTCGTCGACGGCGGAGTTCGTGACGGAGGCGATGTCGTGCGCGCGCTGGCCCTCGGCGCCGACGCGGTGCTCATCGGCCGGCCGGTGGCGTGGGCTCTTGCGGCCGAAGGGGAAGGCGGCGTCGCGCGGCTGCTGGCGGCGTTCGCCGAGGACGTCGAGCGCGCGATGGCGCTGTGCGGCTGCCCGGATGTCGCCGCGGTCACGCGCGGCCACGTGCGGCCCGCCGCGTGGTGAGCGGTCATGCGTGCGCGCCGTTGGAGCACGGTCCGGCGATGGCGTAGCGGTCCCGGCCGCTCGTCTTCGCCGCGTACATCGCGCGATCGGCGGCCGCCACCACGGCCGCCCGGTCCGCGGCGAAGCAGGCGACCCCGCATCCGGCGCTGCAGCCTCGGCCTCCCGAACGCGGCCACGCCGACGGAGACCGTGACGCCGCACTGCTCGGCCGCGACCCGCATCCCGCCGACGATCCGTGCGGCGGTCTCGGCAGCCTTCTCGGTGCCCCCGTGCGGCAGGAGGATGGCGAACTCGTCGCCGCCCAGGCGGGCGACGACGTGATGACCTGGTCGCCGACCGCGTGTCCGAGCGTGTCGTTGATCTGCTTGAAGTCGTGGCGGCCGGTGACGTCGCGCGTCACCGAGATGACGCCGACGGGGGTCCCGGTGCTGTCGCGGTAGGGCACGAGGGAGACGTCGTAGCGGCGGCCGGAGCTTGGCCCCCGCACTCGAACAGGCGCTCCTCGCGGCGAGTGCCCGGATGAGCTCCGGCTCGAGGTCTGCGCGTCCTCCGGGGCGGCGGCGCGCAGGCGCTTGCCGATGTGGGCGGCGCGGTCGACGCCGCGTGTTCCGAGGTCCGCGAGCACCATCCGGGTGGAGCTTCTGGGACGCGCGTACCGGCTCCAGGGTCATCTCGGCGGGGCGCCAACCCGGGCCCTCCGGTGCGCGGTACATGACGCGGTCTGGCCGTCGTGCTCCGTCGCCCGGGTGAGCGCGTCACGTAGGGCGTCGCGGTCGTCGGGATGGCAGAGATCGCTCACGGCGGTGCCGGGCGCGCGGACGGGTGCCAGGCCGAGCACCCGCTCAGCAGAAGCGCCCGCGCGGCGACGACCGCAAGGACAAGGGCAGGAGCCAGAGGCAGCAGGCTGGGAACCACGAGTATCCAACGGCACGTCCGCCGCCGGGTTTGAGGAATCGGCGCAGGGAGCCGGTGAATGTCCGGGAAGGAAAAAACGCGGCGTTTGCGAACTCGCCCGATGCAGACGTGCGCGATTTGCGAGAACCGGCCCGGCGACCCCCTTGTGTGGTCTTGCGCGGCGTGGTCTCATGCCGCCTCTCCAACGGCTCCAAGGTGAGGTGCAGCGAACGGATGACGGCGACGAGAACGACGGCGAAGGTGCGATGCGAGGACTGCTTCTTCCGGCGCAACGGGTTGTGCGCCCTGGCCCTCGATGAGCCCTGCGCGACGTTCCGGCCCGACCATCCCGATGGTCTGCGCCCGCCGCGTCAGCTGCGCTTCACGTTCCGTCAGGAACGCCGCACCCGCTCCGCCTGGGCGTTCCCCAGCGCACAGGAGCAGGCCGCGCTGCACGGGTGACCGCGGGGCGCGTCAGCGCTTCGACGGGTTGACCTTCGGCGGTCGAGGCGACGGCGCCGCGCAGGCCGCCCCGGGAGGTTGAGGCACTCGCCGCCCCGGGCCTACCTCTTCGCGACGCGGACGGTCACCCGCTGGGTCCGGGCGGCGCCCGACACCGGGGTGAGCCTGACCTTGATCTTGAGCTGCTTGCTCCTGCGCGTCTGGCGCGTGGCCTTCAGCGCGCCCTTGCGCAGCGTGAGCGTCGCGGTCCGTGCGCCCGTGGACGGGAGCTTCAGCGTGAAGCTCTGCGCCTTCCACGTCACGGCCTTCTTGGTGAGCTTCAGGCGGCCGCCCTTCGGCGTCTGCGCCTGCAGACCCGTCTTCTTGGCCGCAGCCCTGCGGTTGACGCTCAGGCCCTTCGGCAGCGTGACGCCCACGGAGCGCAGCGCGGTCGCCCCGCCCTTGGCGGTGACCTTCAGCGTCGGCGTGCCGCCCTTGACGCCCGCCAGCCGCACGGTGGCGGACGGCTGCCCCGCGGTGGCGCTCGCGCAGCCCGACGACGACGGCGTCGACTGGAGCGTCTTCGACGCACCGGTGTGCGCGGCGATCACCGAGGTGATGGTCGGGGCGTCGCAGACGTCGCCGGCCGCGACCAGCACGCCCTTCGCGCCGCTGTTCAGGCCGAGTTTGAAGGAGGTGAGCGGGACGTCCGGGATGCCGTCGAACGTCGTGATGAGACGGTTGCCGGCGCCGAGGCTGACGGCGCCCACGAGGTCGACGTTCACCGGGCCCCGCAGACGCACCCCGAGGTCGGGCAGGGCGGAGCCGGCCTTCTTGACGAGCGTGACGGGGCCGGACAGCTCCCCGGAGATCGCGGGGCTCGTGGCGGTCGCGCTGCCGACGACCGCGCCGGCCGGGCAGGCGTTCGCGTCGTAGACCTCACGCGCGCACATCGAGCTCAGCGCGGCGATGTCGGCACCGATGCCTGCGGGCAGCGTCAGCGTCACCTTGCGGACGTTCGCGTGCCCGGCGGGGACCGTGAGGCTCGCCTTCACCCCCGGCTTGCCGTCCTTCTTCAGCCCGCCCGTGAGGTCGACATCCATCTTGGGCGCGAACGGGACGCCGCTGCAGCCGGTGGTGGCGAGCGACGAGCCCGCGTACGCGGAGGTGCCGAGGTCAGAGCTGAAGGCGGCGCTCGCGCTCTTCGTGCCACAGCTTGAGCTGTTGAACAGGAAGCCGCTGCGGTCGATCTTCAGCGTGATGCTCTGGAGCGTCAGCGGGACGCCCTGCAGGCGCGTCGGCAGGTCCTCCGAGGCGATGTCGATGCCGCCCGCGTTCGCCCGCACGCTGACCTTCATCATCACGACGGCGCGGCCGAGGTCGATCGGACCGGCCTTCGCCTGGACGATGACGGCGAGGCCGGCGATCGCGCCGTCGTAGCCGTCGGTGAAGTAGACGTCGCCGGGCAGGGCGATGGTGCTCTCGCCGCTGCCGCTCACCGTGGTGGCCGATCCGACGCGCGAAGACGCCGGGCAGCTGCCGGCGCGGGCGGCGCCGACGCTGCAGCGCGGAATCGCGTCGAGGCGCCCCAGGAGGCCGTCGGGCAGCGAGACGGCCACACGCGTGAGGCGTGCGTCGCCGTCGGGGCGGGCGATCACCGTGGTCAGCGCGGTGTCCGCGGCGGCCTGGCTCGGGCTGTTCACGAGTTCGACGGCCGGGCGGAAGCGGCCCGGGTCGTGGCAGCCCGCGTTCAGTGCGAGGCTCGCGCTCGGGGCAACGCCACCCCCGCCGCCGTACGGCGTGAGGCTGCTGTTCGCGGCGAACGTGCCGCAGGAACGCGGGGTGCTGAGTACCGCGCGCTCACCGCCGGCGAGGTCGAGCTTGAACTGTGAGAACGGGGTCTGCGGCAGGTTCGAGAACGTCGTCGTGATCTGGCCCGTGGAGGGGTCGACATCGACGTCGCCGATGAGCTTGATCCGCACGCCGTCGCCGGCGCCGGCCTGGGCCACGACGAACATGCGCAACAGCTTGCCCGCCGGAGGATCTCCGAAGTAGACGCTGCCGGTGAGCGTGCCGATGAGCGGCGAATTCACCGTCGCGGTGCCGATCTGCGACGTCGCGGGGCACCCCGCGGGGAGCGACGAGCCGGCGTTGAACTGGGCGGCCGAGCAGCCCGCGAGGCCGTCGCCGGCGCCCGGGTTGACTTCGACGCCCTGGGGCAGCCGGACCGCGACGTCCTTGACCTGGGCCTGACCGGTGGACGGCAGGTTCACGGCGATACTCATCGCGGCGGCGGTGTCCGACGCGGCGGGGGTCGCGCTGACGCTCAGCGTCGGCGTGAAGCTCAGCGAGGCGCAGCCGGTCGCCTGGTAGGGCGTGTTCGCGGTCTGCGTGGAGCCCTGGTCGCTCGTCAGGACCGTGGCGATCGCGGTCGCGTCGCACAGCGACCGGTTCGTGAGGAACCCGGACCTGTTGATGTCCATCGTGATCTGGCGCAACAGGAGCGGGACGCCCTTGAGGAAGACGGGAACGTCGCCTTCGATCGTCAGCCCGGCGTCATCGGGCCGCATGACGATCTTCAGCTGCACGACCGCCTTGCCGAGGTCCACGGGGCCGACCTGCGCGTCGACGACGAGCGCGAGGCCGGCGACGGCGCCCGACGGCGGCGCGGTGAGGTACGCCTTGCCGCTGAGGTTGACGGTCGACCCGCTGTCGCCGGTCTGCGTGGAGACCGTCCCGACCTCGCTCGAACTCCCGCACGCCCCTGCCGTGGCGGTGGCCAGCGGGCACTGGTCGGCGATCGTGAGGTTGCCGAGCAGGCCGGGCGGCATGACGACCTTGACCTTCGCGATTCGCGCGTCGCCGTTCGGGCGCGTGATCGAGGTGGAGAGGTTGGTGGCCGCCGCGGCGGCCTGGGAGGAGACGCTCGTGGAGATCGTGGGCGTGAAGCGCGCCGGGTCGCAGTTCGAGCCGGTGACGTTCAGCGTCGTGCTCGGCGTCTTGTTCGCCATGCCCGCGTGCGCGGCGAGCGTGGACGTCAGGCTCGGGGCGCCGCAGTTGTGTGGTGTGCGGAGCACCGCGCCGCTCCCGCCCATGAAGCTCATCGTCATCTGCGTGAACTGGATGGTGGGCAGGCTGGTGAACCTGGTCGTCACGCGGCCCGTGGTCGGGTCCAGGGTGACGTCGCCCGCGAACTTCACGCGGATCGCGTCGGTGCCGCTGCCGGCCTGGGTCATGACGAACAGCCGCAGCACCTGGCTGCTGTGAGCCGGCGCGCCGAAGTAGGCGTAGCCGGTGAGCGTCCCGACGCTCGGAGTCGCGATGCTGACCGTGGCGATGCGCGAGGTGGTCGGGCACGTGTCGGGTGCCGTCGAGGACACACTGAACTGCGCGGCCGAGCAGTACGCGAGGCTCGTGGCCGAGAACGGGTTGAGCTCGACACCCGTGGGCAGGTTGAGCGTGAGGTCCTTCACCGCGGACTGCCCGGACGGGATCGTCACGCCGACCGTCATCGCCGACGCGGTGTCGGCCGTCGCGTTCGCGGCCGGGGTGAGCGTGGCCGACGGGTTCAACGCGACGGTCGGCGCGAAGCCGATGGCACTGCAGCCGGTGGGCTGGTAGGCCGCCGTCGGCGTCAGGTTCGAGGACTGGTCGCTGATGAGCGCGGCGCTGATGGTCTTCGCGGCGCAGCTCGTGCTGTTGATCATGAACGGCACGGCGGTGTTGCCTGCGGTCCGGTCGATGATCAGCTTGATCTCGCGCAACAGCAGCGGCACGCCCTGCAGACGCGTCGGGATGGTGTCGGCGACGATGTTCAGGCCGTAGTCGCTGGGGCGCAGCTGGATCTTCATCGGCACGATGACGTTGCCGAGGTTCACCGGGCCGACGACCGCGGGCACCTTCATCGAGAGCCCGGCGACCGCGCCGCTCGGCGCGTCCGTGAGGTACAGCTGGCCGGTGAGCGTGGTCTGCGACGACGTGCTGTCGCCCGACTGCGTCTGGACCGTCCCGATCTGCGAGCTGGACGGGCAGGTGCCCGCGTTGGCGCTGGCGGTCGAGCAGGGCGTGACGCTCGCAAGCTTGCCGACCAGGCCCGCGGGCATCGAGACGTTGGCGCTCGTGAAGCGCGCGTCGCCCTGCGGCCGGGTCATCGTGAGCGTGAGGTTCGTGCCGGCGCCTGCCGTCGTCACCGACGGGGTCTGCGTGACCGTCGGGGCGAAGCGGCTCGCCGGGTGGCAGTCACCCGTGACCGCCAGGGCGGCGGACGGCGTCGCGGCGCTGCCGCCGTACGGCGTGACGGTCGAGGTCAGCTGGTGCGCGCTCGTGCTGCACGAGCGCGGGGTGCGCAGCATGGCGGTGTTCCCGCCGTTGAATGTCATCTTGAAGTTGGAGAACGGCGTCTGCGGGAGGTCGTCGAACGTCGCGGTGATCTGCCCGGTGCCCGCGTCGACCGCGACGTCGCCGACGAGCTTGATCCGGATCCCGTTCTGCGCGGCGACGATGAAGAGCCGCACGAGCGGGCTCCCGCCGTCGGGCTGGCCGAAGTAGACGTTGCCGCTCAGCGCGCCGATGATCGGCGAGGTGATGCTGGCGGTGCCGATGACCGACGTGTTGCCGGTCGTCTTCGGGCAGGTGTCGGCGGCACTCGACGTCGCAGCGAACTGCGCGTCGGTGCACTGGGTGATCGCGGCGGCGCCGGGCGGGTTGAACTCGACGCCCTGGGGCAGCACGACCTCGACCTTCCTGGCGTGCGCCTTGACCCGCCCGCCGTTCCCGCCGTTCGCGGCGCGGTTGAGCGGGTCGTCGTAGTTGACGTCGACGGTCATCGCCGTGCCCTTGTCCTGGTCGGGCGTGGCGGCGGTGATCTGGGTGGTCGGCGCGTGTGTGAGCCCGGCGCAGTCCGTCGGCGCGGCCAGCGTCGCGCTGCGGCTGCCGGTCCCTCCGGACTTCGGGATGACGCTCAGCGACATCGCGCGGGTCGCGCAGGCCGTCGGGTTCGACATGAACCGCTTGCCGTCGCTCAGCTGGCCGAACAGGGTCATGGTGACCTGGTTGACCGTGAACTCCACGGCGCCCAGGTTGCTCGAGCCGCTGTTCGGCATGTTCGGGATGCGGGCGCGCAGGCCGCCCTGGTCGGCACCGCCGCCCGACGCGTCGCGCAACGTCACGCTGCCGCGCAGGAGCATCGGCGCGGTGTTGATCGTGATGAAGAGGACGCTGGCCGACGCGGGGCGCAGGACGATGCCGAGCTTCATGGCCTCGTCGCTCGCGGTTGCGGGCAGGCGGTAGATGTCGCCGGTGGCGCCGACGTTGAGGTCGATGATGCTGAGCGCCGCCAGGCTGGCGACGGTGCCGGCGCTGAGCGTGCCGATCTTCGACGTGGCGGGGCAGGCACTCGGGTTGGTCGTGAGCGCCTGGAACGCGGCGGGGGTGTCGGCGCACGTCGCGGCGTTGTCGAGGTCTGCCATGACGCCGGCCGGGAGGTCGTACGTCATGGTGTCCGGGTCGCCGCCGCTCATGGTCGTCGAGACCGTCAGGTTCGAGCGCTCGCCGGCCGCGGTGCTGGCGGTGCTGACCGACAGCGAGCCGACGCTCAGCGCGTGCGCGGGTGGTGCGAGCACGAGTCCGAGCAGGAGCAGCCCTGCGAGGAAGCATCCTCGCGTCGCCGCGCGCAGGCGGACGAACGTGTGTGTGACCCCGACCATGTTCTGAAACCCCCTCGGCGCCCGTCCGTGGACGCCTGACCTCCCCATCGGCGGGACAGGGTGCCCGACATGAGCGAAGAACCGGATATCAACGAATTGGCCATACGGGGTAGAATCGAGGCAGGAGTCACGAAGTCGGATCGGTCGGAGCAGCGTGCGCATCACCGTCTTGGGAAAGTCACCCGCCTGGCAGGACGCCGGCGGAGCGTGCAGCGGGTACCTCGTCGAGGAGGACGACACGCAGGTCCTGCTGGACTGCGGCAACGGCGTGTTCAGCAAGCTGCGCCGGTACGCGGACTACGTCGACATCGACGCCGTCGTCGTGTCGCACATGCACGCCGATCACTTCCTCGACCTCGTCCCGTTCTCCTACGCGCTGATCTACGCGCCGCGCCAGCAGCCGGTGCCCGTGGACCGCTGGCCGGGCACGGACAATCCCGCGCGACCGCGCCTGCTGCTGCCGCCCGGCGGTCGTGATGTGCTCCGCCGCGTCGTCGGGTCCTGGGGCAACGAGGATCTCGTCGAGCAGGCGTTCGTGATGGAGGAGTACGCGCCGTCGGACCAGTTCACGTTCGGCACGCTGCAGGTCCGCTTTCATCCCGTGCCGCACTACCTGCCGACGAACGCCGTCGACGTCTCGTCGACCAACGGCGGCGGGCGGTTCACCTTCGGTGCCGACCACCGGCCGTCGGAGGATCTCACCGCGTTCGCGAAGGGCACCGACCTGCTGATGCTCGAGGCGACGCTGCCGCGGCCCGAGCGCAGCGGCGTCCGCGGGCATCTCACGCCCGGTGAAGCCGGTGAGCACGGCAACGTCGCGGAAGCCGGCAAGCTCGTGCTCACGCACATCTCCGACGAGATGGACGAGGAATGGGCGTCGCAGGAGGCTGCACGGGCTTTCGGCGGGCCGGTGCACGTCGCCCACGAGGGCGACATCTACGAGGTCTGACAAGCAAAGCGCGTGACGGGTATAGGATGCTGCTGACGCCAGCGAGCAACTTGAGGTGAGGTGCATGGCAAAGAAGGCCAAGGGGGCCACCACTGCTGCTGATGCAGTGGCGGCGGCCCGGGAGAACCCCTACGTCCAGCGGTTCCTTGACGATGAGGATCTCCGGGACAACATGAAGGTCGCGTTCGAATCCGGCCGCAGCGCGTATGCGCGCCTGACGAACGGCAAGCCCGCGCAGAAGGTCCTGTTCGACGACAAGAAGTTCCACAAGGACATCACGAAGGCCGCCGACGCCCTGAAGGACGCGGGCGAGGCCCTGAAGGAAGGTCCGAAGAAGAAGCGCTCCGGCGGCATCGGCCGCCTGCTGCTCATCGCGATCCTGGGCACGATCATCGCCCTGGCCGTGAGCGAGGATCTGCGCAACAAGGTGCTGGATCTCCTGTTCGGCGCCGAGGAGGAGTTCGAGTACACCTCGACCACCACCCCGGCTCCCGCTCCGGCGCCCGCCGCCACCGGCTCCTAACCCGCGCCGACACTCACCAGGCTGTACGGAAGGCGCCCCGGATGGGGCGCCTTCTGTCTTTCTGGCCAGCCGGCCAGTAGTGTTCCGTCGCTCATGGAGGCGCAGTCCAACCCGTCCCCGCCCGCTCGAGATCTGCCGGGGGAGAAGGCCGAGCGGATCATCGAGGCGATGCGCCAATCGGTGGCGCGCCGCGGTGTCGCGGGCTCGACCTTCGACCACGTCGCGCGTGAGGCCGGAGTCTCCCGGGGGCTGCTGCACTACTACTTCGGCACGAAGGAACGCCTGCTCGTCGAGGTCGTCCGCCGCGAGGCCGACCTGCGGTTCGACGCGCTGGACCGGCAGCTCGCCGAGGCGACGGACGCCGATGCGTTCCTGCGGCTCCTGCAGATCAGCGTCGACGAGATGCTGCGCACCGACCCGACGTACGTCACGCTGACGTTCGAGCTTTTCACGCTGGCGAACCGCAACGAGGAGGTCGCCGAGGGCTTCCGCGACCTCATGCAGCGCACGCGCAAGCATCTCACCGACTCCCTGCGCACGAAGGAGCAGGAGGGCGTCCTGCACCTCACCGTGGACCCGGAGTCCGTGGCGGACGTGCTGTTCAGCGTGGGCGACGGCCTGACGATGCGGGTGCTCGCCGAGCCCGACCGGGACTTCGGCCCCGCGGTCGCCGCCGCGATCCGCAGTCTTCGCGGCCTGCTTGACGACGCGTAGGCTTCAGCAGGTGCAGACCCGGTCTTCCGGCCGCGCCGCCCGTCCTGTCCTGATCGGGGCGGCGGGCCTCCTCGTCGCCGCGCTCGTCGCGTCGCAGTTCCTGCTCCCGGCGGTCAGCGAGCGGCGGCTCGCCGACGAGCTCGAGCAGTTCGGGCCGCGCCCCGACGTGCAGGTCTCCGCGTTCCCCGCGGTCAAGCTGCTGTTCGGGCGGGCCGACCGGATCGAGATCGACGCGACGATCGCGCGCGTCGAGACGTCGTCGCTGGTCGACGAGCTGAGCGACAGCGGCGACGTCGGCGAGCTGGACACGCGGATCGGCGAGCTGCAGATCGGGCTGCTGCGCCTTTCGCAGGTGCACCTCACGAAGAACGCCGACGATGTCACTGCGACGGCCACCATCACGCTGAGCGAGCTGCAGCAGGCGCTGCGTCTACTCGCCAACCTCCGCGTGGTCACCAACGCCGGCGAGGGGATCCTCCTCGAGGGTCAGGTCTCGGTCTTCGGCCGGACGCTCGGTGGCCAGGCGCGCGTGCTCGCGGACGACGGCAAGCTCGTGGTCGGGCTCGAGGGCCTGCCGATCGGCCGCCTCACGCTCGTCGACGACGAGCGCGTGCGCATCACCGGCGTCGGCGCGCGCGAGGTGCCGGGCGGCTACCGGCTCTCGATCGAGGGTGTCCTCAGCCGAACAGCTTCGGGAGCTTGACGAGCGAGCGCAGGTCGCCGCTCGGGCGCGGCGTGCGCCGGAGCAGCCGCCCACGGGCGTCCGCCCGGCCCGCGATGAGGTCGACCCAGTCGTCGAAGCGCAGGTCGAGCGTGAGCGTCGGCTGATCCGCCCGGCCATGGCGTGCCGGTCGACCCGGGGCGCACCGGTCGGTGTACGAGATCTGCTCCGTCGCGCTCGCAATCGCCGTCGCCGTCGAGTGTGCCTCCTCCTCGTTGACCCGGCGTTGGCCCCCGCCCCGGATCAGCTGATGTGCCCTCTGGGGCCCGCGACGCGAGTGCGCGCGTGACAGGCCCGCCTACCGAGCGGTAGCTCCCGAGGGGAAGCCGTACCATTGGCCTTCGATCATGCTGATGATCTGAAGGCGGTTCGGGGAAGGTGCGGGAACGCCGCATCCGGCAGACTGCTGCGGCAATGGCCGAAGCCCCCGGACGCGACGTGACCCGCCCCGTCCTCCTGGCGGGCGATGACGGGCTGTCCGTGCGCGTGCGCGAGGAACTCGCCGCGATGGGCGTCCCCGCGGTGACGATCTGCTCGCATCCGACCGCGTTGGCCGCGCGATCGGCGGCCGCCGCCGGTGCGCCGATCGTCATCGGTGACGCGACGGAGGCGGCCACCTGGGCGCAGGCCGGCATCGCCGACGCGCGGGCCATGGGGCTCCTGGGGGCGTCCGACGTCGGCAATCTCCACGCCGCGTTGCTCGTTGAGGAACTGCACGAGACCGCGGCGGTCGTGGTGCGGATGTTCCAGGCCGATCACGACGGCGGCATCGAGGGGCTGCTTGGCGATCGCGGCCGGGTGCTGTCCGACGCTGAGGTCGCCGCCCCGGCTTTCCTGCACGCCGCGCTGTCCGGGAACACCGGCCAGCGGATCACCGTCGCCCAACGCCCGCTGGAGGTGGCCGAGGTCGACATCGACGACCCCTCGCTCATGGTGGCGCTCTGCCCCGCCGACACACCGACCGACGTCCTGCCGCCGCGTGGCGCCCTCGCGGGGCAGGTGCTCGGACTCGTCGACCCCTACGCGGCCACGGGGGCGCGCGGGGCGCTGCCGATCGCCGTCCAGCAGGCGGCTGAGCGGCGCGCCGGGCGGCGGGCCGAGGTGCATATTCGCCGGGCTGCACGGCGCCGGCGGATCCGCCATCAGCTCGCGCTCATCCCCCGCCGCGCCGTGATCCTGCTCAGCGTGATGTTCGCCGTGATGATCGTCAGCGCCACGGTCTTCAACTTCGGGACGAGCGCCGCGATCGACGAGCTCGACGCCATCTACTTCACCGTCACGACGATGGCCACCGTCGGCTACGGCGATGTGAACCTCATCAGCGAGCCGGACTGGATCAAGGTCTACGACATCTTCCTGATGGCCACTTCGGCCGTGCTCATCGGCATCTTCCTCGCGATCCTCACCGAGGGGCTCGTGACCACGCGGATCGATCAGGCCCTCGGCCGGTTCCCGCGCCCGGTGCGCGACCACGTCATCGTCTGCGGCCTCGGGCAGGCGGGCACGCAGGTGCTCGTGCGCCTGCACCAGGCCGGCGTGCCGTGCATCGGGATCGAACGCAGCGCGGAGGCGTCGGGGCTCGTCACCGCGCGGGCGTTGGAGATCCCGGTGGTCATCGGCGACGCGCGCAGTCCCGGCACGCTCGAGGACCTGCACCTCGACCGGGCCCGCGCGCTCATGGCGCTGACGACGGACGACCTGGCGAACATCCAGTGTGCGCTGAAGGCGCGCGAGCTCAACCCCGACCTCCGGGTCGTCCTGCGCTGCTTCGATCAGCAGCTCGCCGAGCGCCTGGACCGCACCATCGACCTGGACTTGACGCGCTCGGTCGCCGACCTGGCTGCCCCGCCGTTCGCCGCGGCGCTGCTGGGCCGCGAGCTCGGCGAGCCGCTGCCGGTCAGCAACATGCCGCTGCGGCTGCTGGAGACGACGATCCCGGCGCAGTCGCCGCTCGTCGGCCGGACCGTGCGCGAGGCGGAAGCCGGCGGGGGCCTGCGGTTCCTGCACTGTGGCGGCCGGTGGCGGCCGCGGACGAACCTCGAGCTCGTCGCCGGCGAGGAGATCGCGGTGGTCGGCACGCGCGAGGCGTGCGACGCGCTGCTGAGGTAACGCCCTAGGCGAAGCCGTAAGGGCGCAGTTGGGTTCTCAGGCGAAGCCGTAAGGGCGCAGTTGGGTTCTCAGGCCAGCTTTGGCGTCTGCCAGTCCGCCGCGAGCTTCTCGCTCAGCAGGGCCGGCAGCTCGTCGATCGCCACGCGCTCCTGCGCGAGCGAATCGCGGTCGCGAACCGTCACGGTGCGGTCCGCGAGCGTCTGGTGGTCGACCGTGACACCCCACGGCGTGCCGATCTCGTCCTGGCGGCGGTAGCGCTTGCCGATCGAGCCGCCCTCGTCGTACTCGACCTGCATGCGGCCGCGCAGCATCCCGACGATCTCCCTGGCGACCTCGGGCTGGCCGTCCTTCTTCACGAGCGGGAGCACCGCGACCTTCACGGGCGCCAGACGCGGGTGCAGACGCAGCACGGTGCGCTGCTCGCCCTCGATCTCCTCCTCGTCGTAGGCGTCGACGAGGAACGCCAGCGTGGCGCGGTCGGCGCCCGCGGCCGGCTCGATGACGTGCGGGATGTAGCGCTCGCCCGAGCCCTGGTCGAAGTACTCGAGCTTCTCGCCGCTGTGCTCGGCGTGGGCGGACAGGTCGAAGTTCCCGCGGTTGGCGATGCCCTCGAGCTCTGACCAGCCGATGGGGAAGAGGTACTCGACGTCGGCGGTACCGGACGAGTAGTGGCTGAGCTCGTCGGCCTCGTGCTCGCGGAGCATGAGGTGGTCGCGGCGGATGCCGAGCCCCGTGTACCAGTCAAAGCGCGCCTGCTTCCAGTACTCGTACCACTGGGGCGCGTCGGCGGGCGGGACGAAGAACTCCATCTCCATCTGCTCGAACTCGCGTGTGCGGAAGATGAAGTTGCCCGGCGTGATCTCGTTGCGGAAGCTCTTGCCGACCTGCGCGATGCCGAACGGCGGCTTCTTGCGGCTGAACTGCAGGACGTTCTTGAAGTTGATGAAGATGCCCTGCGCTGTCTCCGGGCGCAGGTAGGCGACGGAGCCCGAGTCCTTCACGGGGCCCACCGTCGTCTCGAACATGAGGTTGAACTCGCGCGCCTCGGTGAGGTCGCACTCCGGGCCCTGGCCGGCGAGCTTGCTGGGCTTCTTCGGGCAGACGAGGTCGGCCTTGCCCTCGGCGAGGTGGTCGGCGCGGAAGCGCGTCTTGCACGTGCGGCAGTCCACGAGCGGGTCGGTGAACCCGGCGAGGTGGCCGCTTGCCTCCCACACCTTCGGGTGCTGGAGGATCGCGCTGTCCAGCGCGACGATGTCGTCGCGCTCCTGCAGCATGGACTTCCACCACGCGTCCTTGACGTTGTTCTTCAGCAGGACGCCGTAGTGGCCGTAATCGTACGTCGATCCCAGGCCGCCGTAGATCTCCGAGGAGGGGAACACGAAGCCGCGGCGCTTGGCCAGCGCGACGATCTTCTCCATGGTGACGGCGTCGGTCTCGGGCATCGCCTTGAGCCTAGATGACCTGCCTGCCCGACATGAGGGCGCCGATGGCCGCGAGTGGCTGCGCGCGATCGCGCTCCCCGTGCACGAGGGTTCGCGGCGGCATGGCGTACGCGGCCATCCGTCGATGACGTCGTTGGCACTCCTATACTGCGAGTGCCATGCCGTTCTATGAGTATCGACGCCCGGACGGGACGACGTTCGAGGTCATGCAGAAGATGAGTGAGGATCCGCTCACGCACGACCCGGAGACGGGCGTGCCGGTCGAGCGGGTCTTCCACCCGATCGCCGTCCATTTCAAGGGCAAGGGCTTCTACAACACCGATTACGGGACGAAGCGCCGCAACCGCGAGAAGGCCAAGAGCGACGGCGGGTCGTCGTCCTCCGGCTCCGGCGACAGCAGCAGCTCATCCTCCTCGGCGTCGTCCGGTGACGCCAAGGGGTCGTCCTCCTCTGGCAGCAGCAGCTCGTAGGCTCACGGCGCCCCGAGGAGGTCCGCCTTCGCGGCGGTGAACTCCTCGTCGCTCAGTGACCCTGCGCGGTGCAGGTCGGCCAGGCGTGCCAGCTCGTCAGCCTTCGACGGCGCTGCTGGGGGCTGCCCGGCGGCGGGCGCGCCGTCGCGGCGTAGGTGGTTGCGCACGGCCGCGTAGTGCGCGGCGAGCCCGACTCCCCAGCCCAGCAGGGGCCACAGGAACCACGGATAGCTCGTGCCGCCGGCCAGCTGCCACGTCGTGAGCCAGATCATGAACAGCAGCAGGTTCACGGCGGCGAATACGGTGGCGTGCGTACGGAACGCCGTGCGATTGCTCGACGACCACTGCTGCTGACGGCGGCGGCGCACGGCGCGCGCCCGGGCCTGCTCGGTGGCCTGCGCGCGCTCGACGGCGCGGGCGAACGGGTCATCCTGCATGGTGCCTCCTCTGCGTGGTGGTGCTCGTGCTCGCCAGGAACTCGATCGCATTGGCCGCCCGGTCCAGCACGGCGGCGGCGTCGCCTGGATCAACCAGGCCGGAGAGCGGGGACAGCCGGGCCTTGAAGCGGGTCAGGAGCGCGTCGAGCGACTCGCCGCCTCCGCCGAGCCGCACCCCGACGCGCAGCTCCAGCGCCGCGAGCATCTCGGCGCGGTCCTGCAGCGCCTGCTCGCCCGCCGGCGTGGTCGCGTAGACGACCCTGCCGGCGATCGGCCGCCCCTCGATGAGGCCCTCGGCGTCGAGCGCTTCGATCGCGGGGTAGATGCTGCCGGGGGAGGGGCGGTACCGCGGCCCGAACAGCCGCGTGAGCTCGGCCATGACCTCGTACCCGTGGCGCGGCTCCTCCGAGAGGAGCGCGAGGAGGACAAGCGGCAGCTCGCCGTGGCGGAAGAACCGGGGCGGCACCTACGACACCGCCGCGTACGCGGTCACGGGTTGGGAGAGGCCGTCGAGGTCGAGCGCGCCGAGGGACCGCACCGGCTGGTCGCCCGCGTCGTCGCTCAGCGTGTGCGTCGTCTCGGAGACGATCGTCTCGCCGGCCTCCGCCCGGTCGCACAGCCGCGCCGCGATGATGACCGTGGTGCCGTAGCAGTCGTCGCCGTCGCGCAGCAGCTCGCCGGTGTGCACGCCGATGCGCAGGCCGAGCCGGTCGGCGTCGACCGCGACGGCGCGCTGCATCTCGGCGGCGCATGCGGTCGCGGCAGCCGGATCGGTGAAGACCGCCATCACGCCGTCGCCGAGGCGCTTGACCTCGCGTCCGCGATGCGCGGTGATCGCCGCGCCCAGCAGGTCGAAGTGGCGCTGTCGACGTTCGTGGGCGCCGTCCTCCCCGAACAAGGCGATCAGCTCGGTCGAGCCGACGATGTCGGTGAACAGCACGGTGCCCCGGCCCGGCACGCGGCCCCGGCGCTCGAGCGCGGCCATCCCGGCCGGCGTGGTGCGGTAGCGCAACACCCCGCCCTCGGGGGCCGAGGAGATGAGCCCTTCGGTCTCGAGCGTCGCCAGCGCCAGCCGCACGCGCCCGCCTAACCCGATCTGGTCGAGCGAGGCGGGCCCGAGGCTCGCGACCTCGAGCAGGTCGAGGAGGAAGTCGGCGGTGGTTGCGGGGTTCGTGGCGGCCATCTTCGGAAGCGTTACGAAACGCCTACGAAGAATGTATCGAAACGCTTACGAAAGTCAATCGGAAGGTCGCCTGGAGAACCGTCGCTGTCAGCCGGCGGTGCCAGGTGGGTGAACGTCGGCCCGACGATGCGCGCCCGGCACGGCGACAGGGATTCCGCGCCCCACCGACGCGGTGTGGGCGTCCGTAGCACGGAGGCGCGGCGAAATCTCAGGCGCCGGTGGCCGCCAGCGCGCGCACGAACTCCTCGAGCGACCCGACGATCCGCCCACCGGACTCGAGGATGAACGCCTCGACCTGCAGGTTCACCGGGACCCCCATCTCGCCGCTCTGGCGCAGGTCGGTCCGCAGGCCGAAGCACGTCAGGCCGAGCGCTGCGGCGTAGCCGATCTCGGCGACGGTGCCGGCGTCGGCCTCCTGCCCGTCGAGGTTCGCGGCCACGAGCGTGCACGAGCGGATCGCCTCGGTGTTGCGCCGCCCGATCTCCAGTGCGATGTCCCGCTCGCGCCCCGTCGCGATGGCCTGCTCGACCTCCCACGGCTGCGTGAGCGACCATGGGTCGACGACGTCGACGACCTCCGCGAGCGCCGGCAGGTAGATCTCGGCGTAGTAGTGCCGGCCCGCCTCGGTGAACCCGAGTGGGCTGGCGACGTAGCAGCGCGGGCGCTCAGCCATCGAGGAACTGCTCCACCCGGCGCTGCTTGAGCTCGGGCGGGACGACGCCACTCGGGGTGCCCAGCACGCGGGTCTCGGGCGAGCCGATCGACATCGCGCTGAACAGGCCGAGCATCGTCGGGCCGCTCATGTCGCTGCGGAAGGTCTTCGGCATCTGCCAGGCGATCATCGGCATGCGGACGAACCCGGCGGGGGACAGCGCGCGGCTCTTCATCGACGAGATGATCTTCTGCTGGCGCCGTGCGCGGCTCAGGTCGTTCTCGTTCGGGTTGCAGAGGTTCTTCCGGGTGCGGGCGAGCGCGAGGGCCTGGTCGCCGTTGAGGTGCGTCTTCTCGCCGGCCTTGACGCGGACGGTCACGCCGCCGTTGGCATACCCGCCGTTGACCTTGCCGACGACACAGCCGCCCTTGTAGTTGATGCCGCCCATCGCGTCGATGAGCCTGGGGAAGTCCTCGAAGCTCACCTCGATGAGGTGGTTGACGTCTATGCCGGTGTACTGCTCGACGGTCTGGATCGTGAGTGCGGCGCCGCCGATCGCGTACGCGGCGTTGATCTTCTGCACGCCGCTGCCGGGGATGTCGACGAGTGTGTCGCGGGCGATCGAGAGGCGCTGATTGTTCCCGCCTCCGACGCGCAGCAGCATGATCGAGTCCGCACGACTCGGGCCGCTCGTCGTCGAGCCCGGCTCCGCGGTGCCCGCACTGCGCTGATCCGACCCGAGGACGAGGACGTTGTTCGGCGACCACAGCGGGTAGCCGGCGCCGCCGAGCAGCGCGCTGACGTCGTCGTCGACCTTGCCCTGCTCGATCTGGGCGCTGACGAGGAACGCCACGAGCGAGATCCCCACCCACGCGACCACCGCGACGAGGACCCACTTCACCACGCGGCCGAGCGACAGGCGGCGCCGGGTGGGGTGCTTCCGGCCCCCGCCACCGCCGTTGCCCCCGCGGCCGTTGCGCTTGGGCGCGCGGTCGCGCAGGCGGCGCAGTTCGTCGCCGCCGGCACGGGACGGCAGCTTGGGCCGGGATCGGTAGACGCGGTACTCGGGTTCGGCGTCCTGACCGTCCGCGCGCGGGGGCTTGGGCTCCTGGCGCATCCGAAGCAGAGTACGGGCCCGGTGTCCCGGCTCCTGCACGCCGCGGTAAGAACTAACGTGCTCGCCTCATGGCGGCCCGCTGCATGATCGGTGTGGACCTCGGCGGCACGAAGCTGCTGGCGGGAGTGGTCGACGCCGACCTGCAGGTGCATGCGCGCGCCCATCGCGCGGCGCCGGCGCTGAGCCTGCAGGAGGTCCTCGACACGGTCGTCTCGGCCGTCGAGGAGGTGCGCGCCGCCGCGCCGTCCGAGGTCGGCGGCGTCGGGCTCGGCATCCCGTGCCTCATCGACCGCCGGCGCGGCATGGCGATGATGAGCGTGCACCTGCCCATCGCGGGGGTGCCGTTCGGTGATCTGGTCGCCGAGCGCGTGGGCCTCCCGGTGGCCATCGACAACGACGCGAACTCGGCGATGCTCGCGGAGTGGAAGTTCGGCGCGGCCCGCGGGGTGCGCGACGCGGTGCTGCTCACCGTCGGCACCGGGATCGGCAGCGGGATGGTCGTCGAGGGGCGCCTCGCACGCGGCTCGATCGGCGCGGGCCCGGAGCTCGGTCACATGGTCATCGACGCCGACGGCCCGGAGTGCGGCGGGGCGTGCCCCAACCGTGGCTGCCTTGAGGCGGTCGTGTCCGGGCCTGCTTTGGCCCGCGAGGGACGGGAGCTGGCCCGTGCCCACGCCGACAGCGCGCTGGGCCGCGCGCTCGCTGCGGGCCGGGAGATCACCGGGGCGCTGGTGACCGAGCTGGCCCACGACGGCGACGAGGCGGCGGCCGAGGCCGTCCGGCGGATCGGGCGCTGGCTCGGCGTGGGGATCGCGAACGTGGTGAACATCTTCAACCCCGAGGTCGTCGTGGTCGGCGGCGGGGTGATCGGCGCGGGCGAGCTGCTGCTCGGCCCGGCGCGCGAGGTCGTCGCAGCGCGCGCGCTGCCGCCGATGCGTGACGCAGTCCGGATCGAGCCGTCGGAGTTCGGGGCGGAGTCGGGAATGCTGGGCGCGGCGCTGCTGGCGGCTGGTGCTGACGCATGAGCGCCGGGAGGTTGGTTGTCTGCCCCACGCCGATCGGCAACCTCGAGGACGTGACGCTGCGGGTGCTGAGCGCGCTGCGCGAGGCCGACGTCGTCGCCTGCGAGGATACGCGCCGCACCCGCGTGCTGCTCGACCGCTACGGCGTCGACGCGAAGCTCGTGAGCTACCACGAGCACAACGAGCGGGCCCGGGCGCTGGAGCTCGTCGAGCGGATGGGGGAGGGCGCGACGGTCGCGCTGGTGTCCGACGCCGGCATGCCGCTCGTGTCCGACCCCGGCTACGTGCTCGTGCAGGCCTGCGTCGCGGCCGGACTCGCCGTCGAGGTACTGCCCGGGCCGAGCGCGGTCCTGAGCGCCCTCGTGGCCAGCGCGCTGCCCGCTGACCGCTGGCGGTTCGTCGGGTTCCTGCCGCGCAAGGCGGGCGAGCTGCGCGCGCTCGTCGCCGCGCCCGAGACGACGGTGGCCTTCGAGTCCCCGGGCCGCGTGGCGGCGTCGCTGAAGACGCTGGCCGAGGTCGATCCCGACCGGCCGGTGGCGGTGTGCCGGGAGTTGACGAAGGTCCACGAGGAGGTCGCCCGCGGCACGGCCGCCGAGCTCGCCGCCCGGTATGCCGAGGCCGCGCCGAAGGGCGAGGTCGTCCTGGTGCTGGGCGGCGCGCCCGAGGTCGAGGGCGACCTCGGTGGCGCGACGGACGCGCTGCGGGCGCTCGTTGAGGCGGGCGCGAAGGCGCGGCCGGCGGCGGGCGTCGTCGCGGGGCTCACCGGCGTGAGCGCGAACGCGTTGTACCGGGCGCTCACCGAGAGGTAAAGAACACAACCTGTTCTGGTTTGTGCGCTGGTCGCCTGTGCCGTGCGACGTGCGCGGCACCGGCCGGCGAGTTCCCCGGCATCGTCTACGAGGTCACATTGTCAGGGGTATTGCGTCGCGCACCGTGACGGCTTTGTGCAGGCGGCGTGCCGATTCACACGCGCCGGGCAGATGCTGGCGCGGTGCGGGCGTACGGTCGGCCGATGTCACGTCTGCTGTGCGTCACGCTCCTGGCCTTCCTCCTCGTCGCCGATCCCGCGATGGCGGCATCCTGGCGCCGACCGGTCGACGGCGAGCCCACGCGCCGGTTCGCCGTCGGCCCTGACCGGTTCGCCGCCGGCCAGCACCGCGGCGTCGATCTCGCGGCGCCCGTCGGCACCCCGGTGCGCGCGGCCTGCGGCGGGCGCGTGCGGTTCGCCGGAACGGTGGGCGACGCGGGGCGCACGGTTTCCGTGACGTGCGGCGGGCTGGTCGCCAGCTACCTGCACCTCGCGACGATCGACGTGCACCGCGGCGGCTGGGTCCCGCCCGGCGCGAGAATCGGCTCGGTCGGGCGCTCCGGTCGTCCGCGGGGCGCGCCGCACCTGCATCTCGGGGCCCGCAGGGTCACCGACGGGCGGTACGTCGATCCGCTCACGCTGCTCGGTTCCGGACCCGGCCCCGCGCCTCCGGTCGCGCCGCCGGCAGGGCGCGCGCCGCGGCCCGGGCTCGAACCTCGCGTCGTGCCGGTGCCTCCCCGCCCGGTCGTCGCCCCGGCAGGCGATCGCGCGGCCGTTCCATGGGCTGCGGCGGCCGGCCTCGTCGTGCTGGTGCTCGGGGCCGTTCCCGCCGCGGCGGCCGGCCGCCGCCGCCGTGGCCGGGAGGCCGCAGACCGGGCTGTTCACGGGGTCGCGGACGCGCGCCGGTAGCCTGCGACGCGCGCGCATGAGCTTCTACGTCACCACCCCGATCTACTACGTCAACGCGGCGCCGCACCTCGGCCACGCGTACACCGCCATCGCGGCGGACGTGCTGGCCCGTCACATGCGCCAGCGCGGGGAGGACGTGTTCTTCCTCACCGGCACCGACGAGCACGGCGAGCCCGTTGCGCTCGCCGCCGAGGCGCGGGGGATGACGCCACAGGCGCTCGTCGACGAGAACGCACCTCGGTTCCGCGAGCTCATGCCGAAGCTCAACGTGTCCAACGACTTCTTCGTACGGACCTCGGACTCCGAGCACAAGCTGTGCGTGCAGGAGATCCTCACGGCCGTCAAGGAACGCGGCCACGTCCACCTCGGCACGTATGAGGGCTGGTACTGCCCGCGGTGCGCGGACTTCAAGACCGAGTCGGAGATCGCCGAGGGCAACACGTGCCCGATCCACAAGATCCCGCTCGAGCGCAAGTCCGAGCAGAACTGGTTCTTCAAGCTCTCAGACTTCCAGCAGCAGCTCGAGGAGCTGTTCGACGGTCACCCTGATTTCGTCCGGCCGAAGCACCGCTTCAACGAGGCGCGCGCCTTCCTGGCGCAGGGGCTGCAGGACGTCTCGCTCTCGCGCAGCGAGCTGTCCTGGGGCGTCGAGGTTCCCTGGGACCCCGAGCACGTCTTCTACGTCTGGTTCGACGCCCTCCTGAACTACGTCACCGCGCTGTCGTACGCGC
This sequence comes from Solirubrobacteraceae bacterium, assembly GCA_051306365.1. Classification (GTDB taxonomy): domain Bacteria; phylum Actinomycetota; class Thermoleophilia; order Solirubrobacterales; family Solirubrobacteraceae; genus Svornostia. The sequence continues at coordinate 21,829 of JBPPNC010000090.1, read as the reverse complement.
GGCCCGGCCAGGACCTCACCGAGGAGTTCTGGCCGCCGCAGGTCCAGCTCATCGGCAAGGACATCCTGAAGTTCCACACGATCTACTGGCCCGCGCTGCTCATGGCCGCCGGCCTGCCGCTGCCCGAGCACGTCGTCGTCCACGGCTTCCTGCTCATGCGCGACGCCGACGGCAGCGAGCACAAGATGAGCAAGTCGCTCGGCAACGTGCTCGACCCGTTCCAGATCATCGAGGAGTTCGGCGCCGACGCGCTGCGCTACTACTGCCTGCGCGAGGTGCGCTTCGGGCAGGACGGCGCGGTGTCGACGGCCGGGTTTGCGGCGCGCTACGAGAGCGAACTGGCCAACGAGCTGGGGAACCTCGCGAGCCGCACGACCGCGATGGTCGAGCGCTACCGCGAGGGTGCCGTGCCGCAGGTGGCGCCCGATCCGGCGATCGCCGCGGAGATCGATCCGCTCGTCGGACAGGTCTGCGAGCAGATCGACGCCAGCGAGCTGACCGTCGCCCTGGACATTGCCTGGCAGGCTGTTCGGCGGCTGAACCGCTACGTCGAGGAGCAGGCGCCGTGGGCGCTGGCGAAGGACGAAGCGCAGGCCGGGCAGCTCGACGTCGTGCTCGCCACGCTCACCGACGGCCTACGGGTCATCGGGCTGTTGCTGCACCCGTGGCTGCCCGCGACGGTGGACACGCTGTTCGCCGCACTCGGCGTCGACGACCTCTCGCTCGAGGGCGCCACGCTGCGGGCGGGCGCGGTCACCCACGTCACGAAGATCGCGCCGCTGTTCCCCAAGCCTGAATGATCGATTCCCACACGCACCTGTCGAGCTGCGCGCCCGACGACGCGGAGCTGGTCGCCGCCGCTCGTGAGGCCGGCGTGCGCCGCATCCTCACGGTGGGCATGGACGAGGAGACGTGGCCGCTGGCGCTTGCCGCCGCCGACGCGTTCGACGAGGTCTACGCCGCGCTGGGCGGGCATCCCAACATGGCTTCGGGGTTCGACGAGGCCGCGCTCGAGCAGCTGCGCACGCTCGCGGCGCACCCGAAGTGCCGCGCGATCGGCGAGACGGGGTTGGACTTCTTCCGCGACACGACGCCGCGCGCCGACCAGCAGCGCGCGTTCCACGCGCAGATCGCACTCGCCCGCGAGGTGGGCAAGCCGCTCGTCATCCACACCCGCGCGGCGGACGACGACACGATCGCCACGCTGCGCGAGCGCGCGGACGGGGTCACGGTGATCATGCACTGCTTCTCCATGCCCGACCGGCTCGACGAGTGCCTGGAGCACGGCTGGTGGATCAGCTTCGCCGGGAATGTGACGTACAAGGCGAACGCCGAACTCGCGGCGGCTGCGGCCCGCGTGCCCGCCGACCGGCTGCTCGTGGAGACCGACGCTCCGTACCTCACCGCCCAGGCGGTGCGCAAGGAGCGCAACCAGCCCGCGTACGTCGTCCACACGGCGCGGTTCCTGGCCGAACGGCGCGGCGAGACGTACGCCGAGCTCGAGGCCGCCGTCGAGCGCAACGCCGTGACCGTCTTCGGGTGGTGAGCGAGCAGCTCCCCACCCAGCCGAGCCTGCGCCGCATGCGCGAGTTCGGCATCCGGCCCAAGCGCGACCTGGGCCAGAACTTCCTCGTGGATTCCAACATCCTCGGGGTCATCGAGCGGGCGGCGGACCTGCGCGACGACGACGTCGTGCTGGAGATCGGCGGCGGGCTCGGCGTGCTGAGCGAGTACCTGGCTCCGCGTGTGGGCCACCTGCACGTCGTCGAGATCGACCGGACCCTGGAGGAACCGCTGCACGACGCGCTCGCGCCGTTCGGCAACGTCAGGCTGCACGTCGCCGACGCGCTGGACCTCGACTTCCCGGCGCTCGACCCTGCGCCCACGGCGGTCGTGGCGAACCTGCCCTACGGCATCGCGGCGACCGCGATGCTGCGCACCGTCGAGGAGCTGCCCGGCGTCGACCGGTGGGTGGCGATGGTGCAGAAGGAGGTCGGCGAGCGGTTCGCGGCCAAGCCCGGGACGAGCGCGTACGGCGTGCCGTCCGTGCTCGCGCAGCTCTCGTGCGACGTGAAGGTGCTGCGCGGCGTGGCGCGGACGGTCTTCGCTCCGGTGCCGAACGTCGACTCCGTGCTCGTGGGCCTGCGCCGGACCGGGCCGCCTGCGGACCCGGAGCTGCGCGCACTCGTCGCCGCAGCGTTCGCGCACCGTCGCAAGGCGCTGGCGAAGTCGCTGGCGCTCAGCGGGCGCTTCGACGGCGAGGTGAAGGACCGCGCACGGGCGGCGCTTCAGCAGCTCGGGCTGCCTGCCGACGTCCGGGCCGAGCGGCTGTCGCCGGAGCAGTTCACGGCGTTGTGGGAGGCACTGCGGTGACGCGCGACTGGTGGTGCACCGCGCCGGGCAAGGTGAACCTCTGCCTGTACGTCGGCCAACCACGGGAGGACGGGCGCCACGAGCTCGTCACCGTCATGGACAGCGTCAGCCTGCACGACACCCTCGCCCTCACCTCGGCCTCCCCGGGGGCCGCCGCGGACGAGGTCATCTGCCCGGCGGTGCCCGGGCCGAACCTCGCCTCGGAGGCGCTCGCGGCGTTCCGCGCCGAGACCGGATGGGACGGCCCGCCGGTCCGGCTGACGATCGACAAGCGGATCCCGATCGCCGGCGGGATGGCCGGGGGCTCCGCCGATGCCGCCGCCGCGCTGCGGCTCGTCGCCGCCGAGGCGGGGGTCGACGACACGGCGCTGCTCGAGCGGATCGCCGAGCCGCTCGGGGCCGACGTCCCCAGCCAGGTCCGCGGCGGGCGGGTCGTCGCCGAAGGCGCCGGCGAGCGCCTCACGCGCCACACGGTCGTCGAGCCCCGTGCGGTCGTCCTTCTGCCGCTCGACGCGCAGCTCAGCGCCGCCGCGGTGTACGCCGAGTTCGACCGGCGCGGCGCCCAGCGCTCCGCCGAGGACCTGGCGGACCTGCGCGCGCAGGTGATCGCCGCGGAGGCGGGCGCAGGCGTGATCGCCGCAGGCCTCGTCGCCAACGACCTGCAGGACGCGGCGCTCGCGCTCTGCCCGCAGATCGGCGGAGCGCTGGACGCGCTGCGCGATGCCGGGGCCGAGCACGCCCTGGTGTCCGGGTCCGGCCCGACGGTGTTCGGGCTCTTCCCGGTTGACGTCGACTGGACGCCGGTCCTCGAGGAGCTCGCGGACTGGCCCGAGGGCATCTCCGGCGCGCGCCTCCTCGGCGGCGACCCCGCCGGACGCCGGCCATCCCGGGGAGAGGTGCCGCCGGCGTGAAGCCACTGTGGCTCTTCGCCTCCGCGGCCGTCGCGGCGTTCGCGGTCGCGACGCGGAAGAAGCGCGGGCGCGTGGAGCTCGTGTTCCTCGGGCTCGTCGTGACCGCGATGGCGGTCTACGGCGCCGGGCTCGTCGAACTGCCGAACGTCAAGAGGGTCATCGCCGACCTCGGGCAGGCGCTCGGCCCCTACACGTACGTCCTCGTTGCGCTCGGCGCGTTCCTGGAGACGGGCGCCTTCGTCGGCCTCATCGCCCCGGGCGAGACGACCATGATTGTCGGCGGCGTCATCGCCGGGCAGGGGGAGATCCGCCTGGGCCCGCTCATCGCGATCGTGTGGGTGGCGGCGGTCGCGGGCGACACGGTGTCGTTCTTCCTCGGCCGGCGGCTCGGGCGTGGGTTCCTGCTCAAGCACGGTCCCCGCGTCCAGATCACGGAGGAGCGGCTGCTCCAGGTCGAGAAGTTCCTCGAGCGCCGCGGCGGGACGACGATCCTGCTCGGGCGCTTCGTCGGCGTCGTGCGGGCGGTCGCGCCGTTCGTCCTCGGGGCGTCGCGCATGTCCTACAAGCGCTTCATCCCGTACGACATCCTCGGCGCCGGGCTCTGGGCCGCGTTCTTCACCACCCTCGGTTATGTCTTCTGGCAGAGCTTCGACCGCGTCGCCGCGTACGCCGGCCGCGGGGCGTTCGCGCTCGGGACGGTCATCGTCATCACCGTCGGCACGATGCTGCTCGTCCGGCAGCTGCGGGACCACGAGGGGCGGGCGCAGGCGCGCGCGTGGCTGAACGACCAGCTCGAGCGGCCGCTGCTCCACCCGTTCGCGCCCGCGCTGCGGTGGATCGGCCGACGGGTGCTGCTTCCCGCCGCCATACGCCTGCGCGGCCCGGTGTGGTTCGCCATTCAGCGCGTCACGCCCGGTGGCCTCGGCCTGGAGTTCACGACCGTCATGGCGGTGCTCGCCGTCGGGACGTTCATCTTCATCGAGTTGGTCGTGGTGGTGACGCAGCGGACGCTGGCGTTCGGCGATCAGGCGGCGATCGACCTGACGCTGGACCTGCGCACGCCGATGGGCGTCGACGCCGCGGAGGTCGTCACGGTCTTCGGCGGGTTCGGGGTGGTGACGCTGGCGACGCTGGTGGCCGTCGTGTTCCTGCTCATGCGGCGGCGGGTCGCGGACGCGGTCGTGCTGGTCGTCGCGCTGGTCCTCAGCCAGATCGCCGTGCACCTCACCAAGGAGCTGGTGGAGCGCCCCCGCCCGTCCGGCGGGCTCGTCGACGCCGCCGGCTGGTCGTTTCCGTCCGCGCACGCCGCGCACGCGATCGTGTGGGTCGCGGTCGCGGTGGCGCTGGCGCGTGCCGTGCCGTTCCGCGCCGGGCGGGTCGCCGTGATCGTCGCCGCGATCGTGTTCGCCGCTATCGTCGGGCTCACCCGCGTCTACCTCGGAGTGCACTATCTCTCCGACGTCGCCGCTGGGTGGGCGCAGGCCTCGCTGATCTTCGCCGGCTGCGCCGCCATCGCGCTCGTCGTCGGCCACGTCCGCGACAATCGCGGCCAACCTTCCGCGTCCGCATGACCAACCAGACGATCATCTACCTCGTGGCCGGCACGTGTGCCACGGTCGCGATCGGGGCCTGGATCGGCCTCCTCGTCGTCCCTGCGTGGCAGTCGTACAGCCGTGTCTGGGAGCGTGTCGCGGCGTCGTTTCTCACGCTCTACGTGCTCGCGACCCTGCTCGTGCTCGGCGCGCTCGCGGGTGTCGCCGTCGCCTACTACTGGGACCGGATAGCGGCGTAATGCCGGGCGCAAGCAGCCGGATTCGGCCGCGCGCCCCTACACTTGGCCTTTCATGTCCCTCCCTGCGCAGGAGATCGGCGCTCCCGCCGAGCCCGACCGGGCCGAAGCCGCCCCTGCAGGCGACCTGCAGGCCCTCGGTGCGATCACCGACGCGGTCGAATCGGGCGCCGGCCTGCCCGAGGTTGTCCGCGCTGCGGCAAAGGCCCTGCAGATGAGCCTGGTCGTCCTCGACCGGGCGGGCGCGATCCTTGCGGTCGCGGCCCGGTCGTCCGCCGATGAGCGTGCGCTCGTCGAGCGCGCCCGAGGGGTGCGGACCATGGAGCTGCGGGTCGCCGACGACGTCGTGGGGGAGCTGCGGCTGCGGGGTCCGCGCGAGCCCGCGACCGCACTGGTACGGCTCGTGACGACGCTCGTGGGCTCCGAGGTCGAGCGACTGCGCGCACCGGAGCGCGCGTCGCAGGAGGCCGCGACGACGTTCCTGCACGGGGTTCTCGCGGGCACCGTCACCGAGCGTGAGGAACTCGTCGCCCAGGCCGAAGCCCTGGGCTTGGAGCTGGGCGACGGCGCCACGGTGCTCGTCGCGCGGGCGCACTGCCTGGCGCCCACCGAGGACGGGTGGAGAGCCAGGGTGCTGGCGGCCGTCGAGCGCGGGGCGCGGGCCGTCGTGGCCGGCTCGCTGGCCGCGCACGCGGACCGCGACACCCCGGCGGCGGAGATCATCGTCCTCGTGCCCGGCGGCGACGAGGAGGTCGCCGCCCGGACCGGTGACGGCGTGCTGCGTGAGCTGCGGGCCGGCCTGCCCGGCAACGGGTTCACGGTGGGGCGCAGCCGGGTCGCGCGCGACATCACCGAGCTGCATCGTGCGGGCAACGAGGCGCTGCTCGCCGCGAACGTCGCCGAGGGCGACGAGGACCGGCCCACGCTCGCGTTCGAGGAGACGGGCGCCTACCGCCTGCTGCTCTCGGCGATGAGTGAGGACCCGGCGGAGCTGCAGCGTTTCTACGGAGAGACGGTCGAGCCGCTCGTCGCCTACGACGAGCAGTACGAGACCGACCTCGTGCAGACGGTCGCGGCGTTCCTCGACAACGATGGCAACGTGGCGGGTACCGCGCAGAAGCTCTTCACCCACCGCCACACGATCCGCTACCGGCTGGAGCGTGTGCGTGAGCTGTCCGGGCTCGACGTGGGCTCCACGGACGGGCGCGAGAAGCTGTCGCTCGGCCTGAAGGCGATGCGCGTGCTGGGCGTCGCCGCGCCGGGTGGTCCGGCGACGGAGTCGGGCGCCACCGGCGGGCGCGTGCGTTCCGGCCGTCACCGTTCCTGACACGGCGTCGATAGAGAGCGCTAACGCGCCATATTTGGCTGAACGGGCATTCAGGGCTCATGCCCGCGGTCGCACCGGAAACCAAGGTGTGAGGTAGCGCACGTATCCCCTTATCTCGTCGGCGTTTGCGGCCGATGTTCCACGCGTGGGCACGGATGGACGCGATGGACGCGACACGGGACATGTCCCGGCGCAGCGGACGGATGACCGACGCCGGGAACTGGGCTTGAGCCCAGAGGGCGCGCGGCGCAGCGGCCTGCGGCGACACGTGCCCGCCGCAGCCGGCCTGCTCACGGCGTTCGTGTTGATCACCGCCTCCCTCGGCGCCATCGATCGCGACGTCCTCAGCTTCCGCGGCTGGGCCGGCGGCGACCGCGACGGGACGCCCACGCTCGTCCTGCCTCGCCCTGACGCCTCGGCGCCGGCCCGCGGTGCGGCCGCGCTCTCAACCCCGCAGGTGGCCCTGCTCCCTGCTGCAGACTCCGCACCCTCCGGCTCGGTGTCCGTCCCCGCCGTCGTCGACGGTCCGGCGCCCGCGGCAACGCCGAGTCGGCCCTCGACCGGCTCGCCGACATCGGGTACCGGCGAGCGCAAAGGCCAGGAGACGGACGGCAGCACCGGCGCGAGCGGCGAAGCCGTCCCCGTGGTCGTGGACCCGGTGGTGACACGTGACTCGGACGGCGACGGGATCAGCGACGCGGAGGAGCGCCGGCTCGGCACGAACCCGCGGTCCACGGACTCCGACGGCGACGCGCTGCCGGACGCCTGGGAGATCGCCAACGGGCTCGATCCGCTCTCGGCGGCAGACGCCCGGACGGACCAGGATCGAGACGGCGTCCGGTCGCTCACCGAGTTCAAGGTGCGGCTGAACCCGCAGGCCTGGGACACGAACGGGGACGGTCGTGGCGACGGCGATGACGACACCGACGGCGACGGCGTCCCCAACGCGGTTGAGGAGCGCCTGGCGATCGACGCGAGCATCGCGGACTCGAACGGTGACGGCTTCGGCGACGGCGAGGATGATCACGACGGCGACCGCCTGCCGACGATTGTCGAGCTCGGCCTGGACCTCGCTCCGGACCTGTTTGACTCCAGCGGGAACGGCGTGAGCGACGGCGACACCGACAGCGACGGCGACGGCCTGCCGAATGCCATGGAACTCACCCTCGGCCTGAACCCGGCCCATCTGAGTACCGGCGGGCAGTTCAGCGACGGCGACCTCGACAGCGACGGCGACGGCATTCCGAACGCGCTCGAAATCCTGCGCGGCACGGATCCGACCGTGCCCGACACGCCGGCGGCGCCGGTGCCGGCCGACGAAGACGCGCCCCCGGAACCCCCGGCCGCCGTGGCCGATCCGACGCCCGAGCCGGAGGCCGCCCCCGTCGATCCCGAGCCCGAGCCGGTCCCTGCTCCGGCACCCGCGCCCGAGACGCCCGCGCCGTAGCCCCCCACCACGCGTCCGGCGCAGGCGCGTGCATAGGATGCGGCGATGCGCATCGGCATCCTCACCGGCTCGGGGACCTACGCCCTTCCCGGGCTGGAGGTCCGGTCGGCCGACCTCGTCCGCACGCTGCACGGCAGCGCCCTCGTCACCACGGGGGAACTCGCCGGAGTGGAGGTGCTGCACGTCTCGCGGCACCGCGACGGGCATGAGCGCATCTCCAGCCAGGTCACCCACCGGGCGAACATCGCGGTGCTGAAGGAGCGCGGCGCCGACGCGATCCTCGGCGTGACCGTCTGCGGGGCGTGCGATCCGGAGCTGCCGCTCGGCTCGCTCATCGTCTTCGACGACCTGCACTTCCTCACCAACCGCCTGCCGGATGGGTCGATCTGCACGCTGCACACCGTCCCGGGCGCGCCGGGCCGCGGGCACTGGATCTTCGAGGACCCGTACGCGCCGCCCCTGCGCACGGCGCTGCTCGAGGCGGCGCGGGCCGCGGGTCACGAGGTCCGCGACGGCGGCTGTTACGGCCACGTCGACGGCCCGCGTTTCAACACGAAGGCGGAGATTCGCACGCTGCGCAACGTCGGCGTGACCGCGGTCAGCCAGACGGGCGGGCCGGAAACCGTGCTGGCCGGCGAGGCGGAGATCCCCTACGCGCTGCTCGGCTACGCCACCGACTACGCGAACGGCGTGGCCGACGAGGCGACGCCGGTCGAGACCCTCATCCGCCTCATCGGAGCCTCGACCGCGACGTTCGCGTCGACGCTGGCCGACGCGGTCACGCGGATCGATCCTGCGTGCCTGGCGCCCACGGGCACGCACTTTCGCTGGGACTGACGCGCCACCGGGTTGCCCCGACGCCGCGACCGGGGATGATGAGGACATGGAACGCCACGACGATTACGCACAGAAGCAGGAGGAGGCCGCCGCCGAAGAGGCGCGGCACATCGGAGGGGACCCGGGCCGCGACCCGCTCGCCGGTGACCCGGACCGGTTCGACGGGCGCTCCGGTGAGGCGTTCCGAGCCGTCGAGGAGGCCGGGGGTGGCGAGGCCGAGGGGTTCGAGGAGGCCGAGGCGCTGCTTGAGCAGCGCGCGACCGACATGCATCAGCCGTCGCCCCTCGTCGATCGTGAGACCACGGTGGAGACCGAAGCGGGCTACAAGGTCAGCGACGACGAATACGGCGAGGCGGATTCGGCCGGCGGGCAGGAGTAGGGTGCCCGGCCGCGTACGCTGTGGAGGCCGTCCCACGACACTCTGGGGAGTGGTCTAATGGCACGACGCGGCCCTTTGGAGGCCTGAGATGGCGGTTCGAATCCGTCCTCCCCAATCAGAAGGTTCTGTCCGTGCACCATGCGAACATGTGTTCGCATGGTGTGGGACGACGAACAGGCAATCCGGGAGGCCGTCGCTGCCTCGTTGACGTACTCGGACGCGTTGCGCCGGCTCGAGCTGCGACCCGCCGGCGGCAACGTCGCCCAGCTTCGCCGCTATATCGAGCGGTACGGGATCTCGACGAGTCACTTCGATCCCACAAAGGCGCGAGTGGCGAAGCGGGCCGGCCGCTCACGCGTGGCGCTGGAGGAGATCCTCGTCGAGGGTTCGACCTACAGCCGCGGGCACCTCAAGGAACGTCTCTATGCGGAGGGTCTGAAGGAACGTCGCTGCGAGGCGTGCGGACAGGGCGAGGAGTGGCGCGGTGCGCGCATGTCGCTGATCCTGGACCACGTCAACGGGGTCGCGGATGACCATCGGCTCGAGAATCTCCGGATCCTGTGCCCGAACTGCAACGCCGTGCTCGAGACGCACTGCGGTCGAAACGCGCGACTGGCGTTGCGGCCGTGCGGTCACTGCGGTGACGCGTTCCAGCCACGGACCGACGAGCAGCGCTTCTGCTCGCTCACGTGCGGCTGGAAGTCCCCGAACCGGCGGGGTCCCCGCCCCGAGCTCCGCCGCGTCGAGCGCCCGCCCTACGACGAGCTCGTCGCGATGCTCGCCGCCGACGGCTACGAGGCCACGGGCCGCCGCTTCGGGGTCAGCGGCAATGCTGTGCGCAAGTGGCGGCTGAGCTACGAGCGCGAGGCGGGTGGCTGAGCCGTCGCCGTCCCGCACGGCACTACGATCCCGGCATGCCCGTCCCCACCTTCGTCGTGCTCGCCGCAGGCCAGGGCACGCGCATGCGCTCGGCCACGCCCAAGGTGCTGCACGACCTGTGCGGCCGCCCGCTCGTCGACTGGCCCGTCGTGGCCGCGCGGGAGGCCGGCGGCCGCGTCGTGGTCGTCGACAGCCCGGCCGGCGAAATGCTCTGTGAGCGCGCCGGCCAAGGCGACGTCGTCGTCACGGTCCAGCCGCAGCCGGACGGGACCGCCGGCGCCGTCGCCGCTGCCGCGGACCACCTCCCCGCCGACGCGCCCGTCGTCATCCTCGCGGGCGACGTGCCGCTCGTCACCGCCGCTGCGCTCGATGCGCTGCTCGCCACGCATGTCGGCGCCGGTGCCGCAGCGACCATCGCAACGATGCGCCTGGCCGACCCGTCGGGGTACGGCCGGATCGTCCGCGGCGCTGACGGCGACGTCGAGCGGGTCGTCGAGACCAAGGTGGCCGGCGACGCCACCGCCGAAGAGCTGCTCATCGACGAGGTCAACACCGGGCTCATCGTCTTCGACGGCGCCGCGCTCCGTGACGCGCTGCCGCAGGTCGGGGCCCACACCGCCCAGGGTGAGCGCTACCTCCCGGACGTCCTGCCCGTACTGCGCGGCACCGGCGCGCGCGTGGCCGCCCACGAGGTCGCCGACCCCGACCTCACGGTCGGCGTGAACGACCGCCGCCAGCTCGCCGAGGTCCGCGCGATCGCGCAGCAGCGTATCTTCGACCGGCTCGCCGCCGCCGGGGTCACGATCGTCGCCCCCGGCTCCACCAGCATCGATGTCGGTGTCGAACTGGGGGAGGACACCCTCGTCGAACCCGGCGTCGTCCTGCGCGGCGCCACGCGCGCCGGCGCGCGCTGCCACCTGGGCCCGCAATCCACACTCATCGACACGAAGCTCGGCAACGACGTCACCGTGCGTCACACGTATGCGACCGACGCGGAGATCCACGACCGCGTCAGCGTCGGCCCGTTCGCCTACCTGCGCCCGGGCACCGTCCTGCGCGAGGGCGCGAAGGTCGGCACGTACGTGGAGATCAAGAACTCCGACATCGGGCCGGGCGCGAAGGTCCCGCACCTGTCGTACATCGGCGACGCGGACGTGGGCGGGCAGACGAACCTCGGGGCAGGGACCATCACCGCGAACTACGACGGGCGCAACAAGCACCGCACCACGATCGGCGCGCGGGTGCACGGCGGGGTCGACACGTCGTTCGTCGCGCCGGTCACCGTCGGGGACGACGCGTGGACCGCCGCCGGGTCGGTCGTCACCGGCGACGTGCCGCCCGGCGCGCTCGCCGTCGCCCGGGCCAGGCAGCACAACGTCGACGGCTACGACGCCCGGCAGCGCAGCGGCGACTGACCCCCGCGGCACCGCAGCTCCGTCAAGCCCCGGTTCACCACGGTCAAGCTGTCACCGGCGTGCGGCACGACCGTCACGGTTGAGTACCGCGTCCTGATCGCCGCGCCCACCACGCCCGGTGGAGTGCCGCACGGGCCCGGCGGCCCCCGCCGCTGCCCGCCGCCAGCGCGAAGGACCCCGACGGCGTACGCACATGGCTCGCGCTCGCCGATCTGCGCTCCGGCGGTAGCCGCAAGGGCCAGACCTGCGTGCAGACGCCGTCGACAGTCCCGAGGGCCGGTCCGTCGTCGGCTCGACGTTCTGCGGTCTGCCGGAGGAGGACCACCTCGTGGCCGCCACCACGGCCGTGAACGGCCGCACCGTGGTCTCCGGCGTCGTCGGCGCCCAGGTCACCGGCCTGACGATCACCGGCCCGTTCGCGCACCGCAACATCTCCAGCCGCATCTGACACACCGTTCCGGGCGCCGTGACACGACGGACTCCGCACCCTGCGGCGTTCGGTCGCGTCACGGTGTCGCGCCCCCGCTCTACACTCCGCCCGGTGAGCGCCATGCAGACCCAGCCGACGCCGGCGACGCGTCTGGACCTGGGGTACGACAAGCACCTGATGCTGTTCAGCGGCCGGGCGAACCCCGAGCTGGCCGCCAAGATCGCCGACAAGCTCAACGTGGACCTCGGCGGGGTCACGCTGAAGACGTTCTCCAACGGCGAGGTCTACTGCCGCTACGAGGAGTCGATTCGCGGGGCGGACGTGTTCATCGTCCAGCCGATCTGCGCGAACCCCAAGTCGGGACTGACGGCGAACGACGCGCTCATGGAGCTCATGTTCATGATCGACGCGGCCGTCGGCGCGTCCGCGCACCGCGTCATCGCGGTGGCGCCGTGGTTCGGCTACAGCCGGCAGGACAAGAAGTCCGCGCCGCGCGAACCGATCTCCGCCCGTGTCGTGGCCCGCATGCTCGAAAGCGTCGGCGCCGACCGCGTGCTGACGATGGACCTCCACGCCGGCCAGATCCAGGGCTTCTTCAGCGTGCCCGTGGACCACATGACGGCGCTCTTCATGCTCACGCAGTACTTCGGCGACCTGAATCTGCAGGACCTCGTCGTCGTCGCGCCGGACGCCGGCCGCGTGAAGCTCAACAAGAAATTCGCGTCGAAGATCGGGGCCGAGCTCGCGATCCTCGACAAGGAGCGCCCCGCCCAGCAGGTCGCCGAGATCGGCTACGTCATCGGTGACGTCAAGGGCAAGACCGCAGTGATCGTCGATGACATGATCGACACCGCCGGAACGCTGGCTGCCGCCGGGCAGACCGTGCTCGATGCCGGCGCCACCCGGGTCTACGCTGCGGCGACGCACCCGATCCTCTCGGGCAACGCGTTCCAGAACCTCGCCGCGAGCAAGTTCGAGCAGATCGTCGTCACGGACACGATTCCGCTGCGCGAGGGCGCGCCGGACAACATCCGGGTGCTGTCCTGCGCCGAGCTGCTCACCGACTCCGTCCGCCGGATCTTCACCGACGACTCCGTCAGCGAAGTCTTCGGCGGCGAGAACCAGCTGTTTTGATCTCGCCGGCCGTCACGCTGATGGCCCGCCTGGGTCTCAGCGATGACGAGCTCTGCGAGATCCTCGACGTCGACCCGATCAGCGTGATCACGGGGGAGCTCGACCACCGGCCGGAGCTCCCGATCCTGCTCGCGCTCACGAACGAGCCCGCGGAGCGGTTCGGGGACGAGACGCTCCAGCGCTGGTTGCGCGCCACCGGCCCGGCGGGCCGCCCCTTCGACCTCCTGCGGTCCCGTGATTTCGGGGCGTTCGAGGGCGCGCTCGAGGTCCTCGCCGCACGCGGGTTCGTCCTGCGTGGCGGCCGCCCGCGCAACTAGGATCGCGCCCATGTCCACCCTCTCGTCGTCCCGGATCCCCTCCGGTTGGGCGTTCGCCGCCGTCGTCATCGTCGTCGCAGGGTCGCTCGACGTGATCTGGGGTCTCGCCGCCCTGTCCGACAAGGAGTACTTCCGCGAGGGGGAGCTCCTCTTCGAGAGCCTCCAGACCTGGGGGTGGATCTACCTCGTCGTCGGTGTGATCCAGCTCGGCATCGGCGCGCTGGTCTTCACCGGACACGGGCTCGGCGCCGCACTCGGCATGTTCGGGGCGTTCGTCGGGATCCTGATCAACTTTGTCTCGATCGGTGCGTATCCGCTGTGGAGCGGCATCCTCATCGCGCTGAACTTCGTCGTGCTCTTCCAGCTCGCCACAAACTGGGAAATGCACCGAACATCTGTCGGTGGGCTCAGGTGACCTGACGCACACGCCGATGGGCCCGTATGCCCCCATCGGCCGCCCCGCAGGTCACGGCTCCCGTGACGGAGCTCGACCGCATCCTGCGCGAGGGACTGCTCCAGCCCGCCTACCAGCCCATCGTGGAACTCGCGACGGGCCAGGTCGTCGCGTACGAGGCCCTGGCGCGTGTCGCCGGCGAATCGCCGCTCGCGCGACCGGACCTCCTCTTCGACGCCGCCCGGGCCCACGGGCGGCTCGTCGAACTCGACTGGGCGTGCCGTGCCGCCGCCATCCGGGGCGCGGTGGGCCACGGGCTTCGCCGATCGCTGTTCATCAACTGCGAGCCGGAGGCCATGGCGGTGCCGCCGCCGCCCGAGGTCATGCCGTTGCTTGCGCAGGCGGAGTCGATGTTCCAGCCGATCCTCGAGCTCACCGAGCGTGAGCTGAACGACCATCCGCGCGCGATCCTCGAGACGCTGCCGACGCTGCGCGAGCGGGGCATCGCCCTCGCCCTCGACGACGTCGGCGTGGATCCACGCTCCCTGGCGCTCATGCCGTTCGTCCTGCCCGACGTCATCAAGCTCGATCTGGCGCTCACGCAGGCGCCGCTCTCCGCCGACCTCGCCGAGACGGTGCACGCCGTCAACGCACACGCTGAGCGCAAGGGGACGCTCGTCGTCGCGGAGGGGATTGAGACCGAGGACCACGTCCTGCGCGCCCGCGCCCTCGGCGCCACCCACGGCCAGGGCTGGTTCTTCGGCCGGCCCGGTTCGCTGCCGGCGGAGGCGCGCATGCCGGTGGCGAAGCTCCCGCTCCCCGGGCGCGCGCCGCTCGGCGACGTTCGCAGCACCCCGTTCGAGGCAGTGTCCGGCCTGCTGGAGGTCCGTGAGGGGACGAAGCGGCTGCTGCTCGCGCTCTCCCGTCAGCTCGAGGAGCACGCGTGCCGGCTCGACCACGCCGGTGTCCTGCTCGCGACCTTCCAGACCGCCGACCGGTTCACCGGGCCGACGCGCACGCGCTACGCAGAGCTCAGCCGGCACCTGGCGTTCGTCGGTGCGCTCGGGAGCGGGCTGGACCGCCACGCTGAGCGCAACGTCCGCGGCGCCGACATCGGCCCGGATGACCCGCTGGCCCGAGAGTGGGACGTCTGTGTCCTCGGCCCGCACTTCGCAGCCGCATTCGTCGCCCGCGACCTCGGGGACACAGGCCCCGACGCCGACCGGCGGTTCGCCTTCTCGATGACATACGAGCGCGAACTCGTCGTGCGCATCGCGCGACGGCTCATGTCGCGCCTCGCGCCCGTCAGCTGAGCAGCGCGAGGTCCCGCGGCGGATCGATCCGCCAGCGGCCCGCGGTCTCGGCGAGGTCCTCGTCGATGCTCCAGCGGTCCGGCAGCGCCGGGCCGGTGTGATCCGGCGCGGCGCCCTTCAGCGCCATGCAGTTCGTGTTGTCGCCGATCGCGCGGATCTCCGCGACCTCCTCGGCGGTGAGGCGCACCTCGGCGGGCAGCGCGGCCAGCTCAGCGCGCTGCTCCTCCACGGACTTCACCTGATCTCCGCCCTCCTGCAGCAGCGTGGGGACGACGTTCTGCACCGGCGCGTGCGCGAGGTTCCAGTGGCAGGCGAGCTGCAGCGGCGTGAGGCCGTGGCGCTCGGCGATGGGCGCCATGCGCGCAACCTTCTCCAACCCCTGGTCGACCCAGCCCGGCGGACGGAACGCGCGGTGGTCGCGCCCGAGGAACTCGTGCCCGGGCTGCATGTCGCCCCAGAACAGGCCGCCGTAGTCCACGACCCGTGCCATGAGGTTGATTCCGGCCTGCTCGGCGGCGGGAAGGCACAGCTCGCCCGGCCAGGGCTCGAGCGGGTTGAGGATGATCATGGCCCAGTCGATGAGCTCGCCGTACCGCTCGAAGCAGGAGATGAGGTCGAGCGTGAACCCGTTCGCGGGCCCTGGCGCCACCCCGAGCCGCCGCGTGAGGCCGGCGTCGCGCAGCGCCGCCATGCCCTCCCACACCGCCGGGTGCGAGTACCCCGTCTTGTCCGGGTTGTGGAGCATGAGGACGTCGAACGCGTCGATGCCGACCCGTTCGAGGCTCTTCTCCGTGGCCATCTTCAGGTACTCCGCGTATGCCTCCGGCCCGCGCAGCGCCGGGTCGGTGAAGCGGGGGAACCCCTTCGCGCCGACACGCTCGCCGGTGTAGAAGTCGTGCCCGACGATCCCCACGGCGCAGTAGTCGTCGCGTGGGACGCCGTCGAGTGCGCGCCCGAGGAGCGTGTCGGCGTCACCTGTGCCGTAGACGTCGGCGGTGACGACGGTGTCGATGCCGTCGCCGGGGCGCAGGACGTTGACGAGGCGCTCTTCTCCGATGTCCTCGCCGAAGTGCATGAAGACGCCGCCACTCCAAGTGCCGACGGCGGTCAGTCCGGGGTCACGCGCCATCTGCGGGCTCCTGTCGCTTCGGGCCGGGCCAGATGCCGGTGAAGTCCTGGAACCACGTGGCGCCCGCGCGGTCGACGGCGGCGCGGACCACGGCGAAGATCGCGGCCTGGAGCCCCGCCGCGGCGAGGACCTTGCCCCATCCGGCGTCCCGCGTGTCGGCCTTCGGCGGCTCCTCCTCGTCGATCAGGGCCCACACCTTCTGGAACGCCTCGCGTCCCAGCCAGCCGGCGACGAGTCCGAGCACGATGCCCAGCGGCTTGTAAAGCAGCTTCATTGCGGCCAATGTATCGACCTCGTGGTGCTGCGGTTCCGCCCGCTGGTCGATAACACTGTGTAGACCGTTGCGGCGACCATCTGCTGGGACGGCCAGAAGGATCGGAAGGGAGGGCACGATGGACGATGCTGACGACCTGCTCCAGCGGGCGCTGCTGGAACCGGATGACTCCGCCGCGGTGGCGCTGAGCGTGGGCGGGCTGCCGATGTCCGAGGCCCTCACGGTGATCTTCCATGGCCGGCGCGACCTGGGGACGATCCAGACGTACGTCACCCACGGCGCCAGGGGCGCCGGTATGAAGGTCGGGACGAACGACCTGCTGCGCGTCCCGGTCGACCTCGACCTGCACGACGCCGAGGACCGCGACACCGCGGAGGCGCTCTACGCCGAGCAGGCACGGGTGCTGCGCGACGCGATCGTC
Source organism: Solirubrobacteraceae bacterium (assembly GCA_051306365.1). Lineage (GTDB taxonomy): Bacteria > Actinomycetota > Thermoleophilia > Solirubrobacterales > Solirubrobacteraceae > Svornostia. Next base: position 5,060 of record JBPPNC010000090.1, on the reverse strand, counting down.
GCCGCCGACACCGTGCTCGCCGTGTGGGCCGAACCGCTCGCCGACGCGGCGGGCGGGGCGGTGGGCCTCGACCGTTCGATCGACCTGTCGGTGCAGCTCCCCGCCCACCGGCTGCTTCCGGTGGCGCTGCGCGCGCCGGAGCGCCATCTCACGGTGGTGCCGGTCTGCGGCGCCCGGCCGCTGGCGGAGGGGCGGCCGCCGATGGGGATCGCGTGCGCCCAGCAGGACGTCGCGCACGTCTACCCGCTGCACGACGACCCGGAGGCGTGTCTGGAGGACTTCCTCGAACGGGCCGCCGACCACGCCCGCGCGACCGCGGAGCGGATGAGCCAGCAGGAGACGTCGGTCCAGCGCTTCCTCGAGCTCAACGGCGACGACGAGCGCGCGGCGTAGGGCGGAGGCTCTACGCTGCGGCGCCGTGCGCGCCGCGCTGATCGCCATCGCCGTCTTCGCCTTCCTGGGCATCTCGTTCCTCGTCGCCCGCTGGCTGTACACGGACACCGTGGAGCGGGGGAAGGTCGAGGACGTGCTCACCGCCCAGCTCGCCGGCGACGGCGACGCGGTCGTGGCCCAGCTGGACTGCCCGGACGCGCGCTGCCAAGCGCTCGCGCGCGCGAACGCCCGACGGCTGAAGAGGCCCGGCGCGCTGGAGATCGTCAGGTACGACGCGCCCACGTCGCACGCGATCGGGAGCCAGACGGGCCAGGCGCGGGTCGTGTGGCAGGCGCCGGGCGGCCTGCCGACGGTGCAGTGCGTCCTCATCCGGCGCGACGGCTCGGCGCTGACAGGAGCGTCCGTTACTCTCCAGCGCCTGAGCGCGCCGATCGGTCGCGAGTCGAGCTGCCCGTAGGAATCCCGCAGCGCGACCTTCGGTCATCGCGCGTGTTGCTAGCCCCGGCATGACTTCCCCTCGCACGCTCCTCACCCTGCTCGTCGCGCTCGTCGCGGCGTTCGCCGTCACCTCGCCCGCCGCCGCGCAGAGCGGCATCTCGAAGACCGGCCTCGGGTACGCCACGGGCCCGGACAACCGGCTGCTCATGGGGGGCGAATGGCTGTTCCGGCTGGACAAGACCGGCCTGGGGGACATCTCCGGCTTCCAGAAGCAGACCACCCGCGAGGGCTGGGCGCCGACCACCGTGCCGAACGCGTGGAACGCCACGGACACGAGCGTCGAGTCGATGACCGGCACGATCGGCTGGTATCGCAAGGACTTCAAGCTGCCGAGCGCGTCGAAGCGCTTCAGCTACGTCATCCGCTTCGAGTCGGTGAACTACCGCGCGAAGGTCTGGCTCAACGGCAAGCCGGTCGGCCGCCACACGGGCGCGTACCTGCCGTGGGAGATCCGCCTGCCGGCCGGGTACCTCAAGCGCGGCGGGACGAACCGGATCGTCGTCCGCGTCGACAACCGCCGCTACCCCACCGACTTCCCGCCGTCGGGGCTCACCACGGCGGGCACGCCCACGGGGGGCTGGTGGAACTACGGCGGCATCCTGCGCGAGGTCTACCTGCGCCAGATCGACCGGGTGGACATCAACAGCGTGGTGGTCCGCCCGGAGCTCGAATGCGCCGCGTGTGACGCGAAGGTCCTCGTCCGGGCGACCGTGCGCAACTACAGCGACAAGGCCGAGCGCGTGCGGGCCACGGTGAACTTCGGCGGCAGGCCCATGATGCTCGGCAACGCGACCGTGGGCGCGAAGAAGTTCGCGACGTTCTCGCGCCGCATCACGGTCCGCAACCCGAAGCTCTGGGAGCCGGGCAGCCCGAATCTCTACACGACGCGCATCAGCATCCGCGGCCGCGGGGAGGACGCGCTGCGGGTCGGGTGGCTCGTCAGGACGGGCATTCGCTCCATCAAGCTCCAGCCCGACGGCACGATGCTGCTGAACGGCAAGAAGCTCAACTACCGCGGTATGGGTATCCACGAGGACGACCCGAACCTCGGGTTCGCCATCGGCAGCGCCCAGCGGCAGGCGATCATCGCCGAGACGAAGGAGATCGGGGCGACGCTCCTGCGGTCGCACTATCCGCTGCATCCGCAGCTGCATGAGCTCGCCGACGAGGCGGGGATCATGATCTGGTCCGAGATCCCGGTCTACGCCGTCAAGACGCAGTACCTCAAGCAGGCGGCGGTCCGCCAGCTCGCGGCGAAGGAGCTCGAGGACAACATCACGGCGAACCAGAACCACCCGTCGGTGATCGTCTGGTCGATCGGCAACGAGCTGTCGTCGCGGCCCGGCCCGGTGCAGGGCTACTACATCGCGCGGGCCGTCCGGCAGGCCAAGGCGCTCGACCCCACGCGCCCCGTCGGGATCGCCGTCGCCGGCTACCCGAGCGCGGGCTGCCAGAGTGAGTACGGGCCGGTGGACGTCATCGGGATCAACGAGTACTTCGGCTGGTACCCCGGCCCGAACGGCGTGATCGCCGACCGCGACTCGCTGTCGGAGTACCTCGACAGTGTCCGGACGTGCTACCCGACGAAGTCCGTCGTCGTCTCCGAGTTCGGCGCCGAGGCGAACCGCAACGGGCCCATCGAGGAGAAGGGTACGTTCGAGTTCCAGCAGGACTTCATCCGCTTCCACATGGCCGCCTACGCCTCGAAGCCGTGGCTCGGCGGCGCGGTCTACTGGGCGCTGCGCGAGTTCCGGGTGCGCCCGGGCTGGGAGGGCGGCAACCCGCGCCCCAACTCCCCGGTCCACGAGAAGGGGCTCCTGCGCTTCGGGGACAGCTCGAAGAAGCCCGCGTGGCTGGACATGCAGCAGGCCATCCTGCAGACGCAGCAGCTCGGCCCGCCGGTCACGTAGCCCGCGGTCAGCGGGGCGCCAGGACGATGACCGGCCGCGAGGCGCCGATCGGGTTGCTCGCGTCGTGGTAGCTCGATGCCACCCGGGCGGTGAGTCGTCGTGCGCGACGCAGGACGGCGCGTGCGCCGGCGTCGAGACGGAAGGTCACGCTGCGGACCCGGCCGGGCTGCGGGGTGGTGAAGACCGTGGCGAGAAGCCGGCTGCCGCTGCGCAGGTCGTACGTCACGTGCTTCGTCGGGTCGGCGTTCACGAGGTCTTCGACCCGGACGGTCAGGCGGCCGCTGCGCGTCGCACGGACGGTCTTCGCGACCCGGCGGACGGTGATCCGGTGGGTCGCCGTCGCGGCGGTCGGCGCGGTCTGCGTGACGGTGACGTTGAGCGCCAGCCGGCCGCGCCGGGCGAGTTCGCGACGCGCGCCGGCGGGGAGGGTCAGGGCGATCTGCGCGATCTTCCCGGGCGCGACCGAGAACGGCTTGGCGGCGAGGCGCACATATGCGGTGGCCGCGGTCGTGGCGGTGCGGGTGGAGAGGCGCTGGACCGTGTGGCCGCCGACCGTCCCGGTGCACGAGGCGGGCGCGCCCGCAGGGCAGATGATCGGGATCGCGGCGGTGCGGCTGCCTGCGATCAGGACGGCGTCCCGGGCGCCCGCTGGGCCGGCGATGAACGAGCCCGCCGGGGCCGGGGTCGTCCCGCCACCGGTCACGGGCGCCGGTGGGCGGCACTGGGCGGCCGTCGCGACCGGGCCGGAGCGGATGGTGGGGTCCGCGGCGCACGAGTCCTGGGTCTCGTCGCCGAAGCCGTCGCCGTCGGCGTCGGGCTCGAGGTCGGCCTGGATGAGGGGGAACATGCCGCCGTACCCGCTGTTCAGCGGCTGCTCCTGGTTGAGGCGGATGCCGGGCCACCACGCCGACGAGCGCACCGAGAACGAGTCGAGGTACCCGCCGCCGGTGTCATGGACCGGCAGGGACGAGGCTGAACTCAGCACGGTGATGGCGAGATAGTCCACCGTCTCGACCGGCTCTCCCGTGACGGTGCTCACCGTGTTGCCCACCGGCAGCCGGGTGGCGACCTCCGTCACCTGATTACGGGCGGGGATGAACGCGGCGCTCTCAGCCATCGCGCGACAGCAGATCGTGCCGCCCGCGGCGCCCACCTGGGAGCGGAGATTGCCGAGCACCGTCGCGGCCATCGGGCCGACGCGGTTGCCCGCCCGCACGCGTACGCGCACGATGACCCACTGGCCGCGTGGGGTCTGGGAGGTCCACGTGGGGCTCGCGATCCGGTCGGCGCCCAGCCAGGTGCAGGTCGTGGAGCCCTGGAACACCGCAGGCGGGACGATGAACCCGAGAGCGCTCGGGGAGATCTCACATCCGGCCGTGACGTTCGCCGGAAGGTCCAGCGGCGCACCGATCGTGACGGCCGCCGAGGCGGGCGAGGATCCGGCGAGCAATGCGGCGGCTGCGACGCCGCCCAGGGTGAGGAGCCGGGACGATGGCATGAGCCAGAATCCGGAGCGTACCACTCGTCGAGACACGACGCCCCATCACTCCCGCAGGGGCCCGAACGCAAGTGCCCGCACGGGTCCGCTACCCTCGACCGTCGCATGTCCACCACCGTCACCAAGCTTCCCATCGCCGCCCGCGACGTCAGCGGCGGCTCCCGCGCCGCGCGGCGCCTGCGCCGCGAAGGGCGCGTTCCCGGCGTCCTCTACGGGGGCGGCGGCGAGCCGATGCCCTTCGACGTCGACGCCCGCGAGCTGCGCATCGCGCTCGCGTCGTCCGGCGCCGTCCTCGAGCTCAGCCTCGGCGACGAGACCCGCACCGCGGTCGTCAAGGACGCCCAGCGCCACCCGGTCACCGGCCTGACCACCCATGTTGATCTCGTGCGCGTCCGGCTCGACGTCGCGATCACCGCGACCGTGCCCGTCGAGATTCTCAACTACGACAACGCCCCGGGCGTCAAGGAGGGCGGTGTCCTCGAGCAGCAGGCCCGCGAGGTCGAGGTCGAGGCGCTCCCGACGTCCATCCCCGAGGTGCTCGAGGTCGACGCCTCGAACGTCGAGATCGGCGACACCGTGTTCGTGGACTCGATCCCCGTGCCCGACGGCGTCACGCTCGTCGGCGAGGGCCTCGACGAGGTCGTCCTCTACAGCGTCACCGCGCCGCGCCTCTCCACCGAGGCCGACGAGGGCGTCGAGACGGAGACCGAGATTGTCGGCGAGGGCGGCGGCGAGGCCGCGGCCGACGCCGGCTCCGGCTC
>JBPPNC010000052.1:0-7176 GCA_051306365.1 Solirubrobacteraceae bacterium | reverse complement strand
AGAACAGCTACGAGCGCGCGATCAAGATCACCGACACCCAACTCGCCAAGGTCAACCTCACCCCCGACGAGTTCCACGGCGAGTGGAACTACACCATCAAACCATCAGCTTGATAACTGACGCTTCCTTAGTTCGTTTGGTCATGCTTCGAGGACCTTGCCGGTGTAGGTCCATGAGAACGGCTTGGCGGTCTGGTTGTAGGTCTCGATGTAGGTGAGCATCTGCTCGGCGAGGTCGGTTTCGCTGGTGAAGATGCCGTGTTTGAGCAGTCGGCGGTAAACAACAACCCCCTACCCCGAACCGAACTTGGCGGATGAACCACTAGTAGCGCCATCGGACGCACCGCGGATGGCCAGAAGATCCAGCTCGCTCTCAGCGAACAGAAAGCGCTCAGCGACCTCAAGATCCGAGGAATAGCCGAGTTCACCCGGCAGGAGTACCAAGACGCCGCCGGCGTGAGCCGGAACACCGCTGCTGCTCAGCTCAACCGCCTAGCCGATTGCGGCGTCCTCGTGCGCATGGGACAGGGCTCCGCGCGCCGCTACCGCTTCCCGAACACGTCCACTTCCAACCCGTGGACGGGACGCGGCGGCCGGCCCCGCCAGTGGACCACCGAACGCATCGAACACGACCTCAGAGCCATGATGGACGGCAGGGCCGACTTCCCGGCGGTCAAGGAGTTCGAGGCCGCAGACAACATGGCGCTCTATCGAGCCATCAACCGGACCGGTGGAACGCGCACATGGGCACAACGCCTCGGCATCAACCCGCCCCGGCGCGGCCGCGTCTGACGATTTGCTTGGAGCTTGTACAGGAGCTCGCGTGCGCGTCCTCTGATGGCCCATGCTTCCTGGCATCGGGCCATTCTTGGAAGTGGCCTATGCACCGGAGCCGGCCGCAGGGCCGGCTCTCGTCGTTCCGGGCCGCTACCCGGCGCCCCCACGTCCCGTCGCGGCTTGAACGCGGTCAGCCGTCCTGAGCCATAACCTCGTCGAGCCAGGCGGCGATGCGGCCGACCATCTCGGCCTCGTCGGCGTCGGTGTCGACCACGAGCCGCTGGCGCGACGGCACCGGGAACGCCGTCATTCCCTGGGCCAGACGGGCCGCCACCTCCGGCCCGGCATCCGACCCGGCCGCGTCGTCCGGCCGCCGCGCGCGGACGCGCGCATCGGCCACATCGGCGGGCAGGCTGCAGCGCACGACGCGCAGCGCCGCGTGCGCGGGGTCCGGCAGCGCGTCGAGGAACGCCTGCTGCAGGTCCGGCGTGACGAACGTCGCGTCGACGATGGCGCCGCCCCCGGGGAGCAGCTCACTCGCGCCGTGGGCGAGGTGGCGGTAGACATCCGCCCGCTGCGCGTCTCCGTAGCTCGCGGCGGGCGCGGTGGCCGTCTCGTCGAGACCGAGCGCGCGCTTGCGCTCTCGATCCGACGACAGGACCGGCAGCCCACTCGCAGCGGCGAGCGCGTGGGCAAGCGTCGACTTGCCGCTGCCGGGCGGGCCGGTCACGAGCAGGAGCATCGGCCCGCGGCCGCGCCAGGCCAGCCGCGAGGCGAGCGCCAACAGCGAACGTGCCTGCTCCACACTGTCGGTCTTGGCGTCCCCCGTGAGCTCGGCGGCACGCAGCAGCGCGACCTTCGTGCGCACGAGCGCCCGGTACACCGCGAAGAACGCGATGAGCGCGTCGCTGCCCGGGTCGCCGCCCGCCTCGCGGTACGCGGCGACGAGGTCGCGGGCCTCGGCGGCGCCGCCGAGGGACAGGAGGTCCATGACGAGGAACGCGAGGTCGTCGGCGGCGTCGACCGTCCGCAGCTCACGGTCGAACTCGAGCCGGTCGACCACGAGGACGTCATCGTCCTCCAGCACGACATGCTCGGCGCGCACGTCGCCGTGCGCGTCGATGACGTGCCCGGACGCCGCGCGGGCGGCCAGCTCATCCCGGTGTCCGACGACGAACGCCGCCGCAAAGCGCTCGGCGGCGAGCAGCTCCTCGGCCGGGATGAGCCCGTCGACGAGGGGCAGGAGCTCCTCTGCGTTGCGGTCGCACATCGCCTGGACCCGCCCCAGCGGCGACGGGACGTGCCGGGGCTCGGCGCCTCGGTGAAATGCGGCGAGCCGGCGCGCGACGGCCTCCACGTCCTGTCCCGTCAGCTCCCCCGCCTGCAGGAGCGAGGCCATGGTGCGGTCCTCGTCGAACCGGCGCATCTCCACGACCCAGTCGACCGCGCCGGGCGTGTGCGGCGGTGCGAGCACGAAGGAGGTGTTCATCGGCACAACTGCGCGCACGCCCAGCACGAGGCCCGGCGCGAGCTCCGCGTTGATCCGCGCCTCGGCCTCGGACAGCCGCCGGCGCAGCTCAGGCGTCGACTGGTCGACGAACGCGTGCCGCACCGGCTTGCGCAGCTTGACCGCGCGGTCCGGGGTCAGCAGCACCCACGAGAGGTGCGTCTCTCGCAGTTGCACCGGCGGGTCATTGACGTGCTGCAGCGCGCGGCGCAACCGCTCCTGGAGGGGCACGGCGCGCGCGTCCGCAGTGGTCGCCGGCCCGCTCACGACCGGGCGCGGTCCGCGGCGACGGGAACGACGATGAGCGGGCACGACGTCTGCGCGGCGACCGTCTCCGACACGCTGCCGAACAGGAGGCGGCCGAGCGTCCCGCGGCCGTGCGCGCCGCAGATGAGGACGTCCCGCTCCGTGCTGATGTCGGCGAGCGCCTGCTCGGGCAGCCCGTACGCGCGCGTGTCGCTCACGCGGACGTCGCCGGGCAGCTGCGCCGACGCGCGCTCGACGATCGCGTCGAACTGCGAGCGGCGTTCCTCGCCGGCCTCCACCGGCGTGCCGTCCGGGAAGTGCTCCAGCGCCGGCCGCGGGTCGACGGCGACGAGGTCGACCTCGCCGAGCGGCTCCTCCACCACCTTCGTCAGCGCTGCGGCGAACCGCACCGCGGCGTCCGACGCGTCGCTGTCGTCCACCGCCACCGCGACGCTGCTCCACGGCCGCGCAGGCTGCTCCGCGAAGCCGCGCGGGGCCACGGCCACGGGCACGCCGCCGCGCAGCAGTTCGGTCAGGACGCTGCCCCCGAGGACCCGCCCCACCGGGGCGCGATGCGACGCGCCGACCACGATGAGGTCCGCCCCACGCTCGGCGGCAATGTGCTCGAGCGCGGACGCGGGGGTCGGCCCGGCGCTCTCCGCGAAGCTGATGTTCTCGGCGTCTCCGGCGTGGGACCTCGCCCGTGCCAGGCCATGGCGGGCGGCCGCCTCATCCGACTCGGCGGTGCGGAGGCCCTGGCCGGCCGCGGTGATCGTCACGTCCGTGACGACGAGCTCGGCGTCGTCGAGCTGGGACAGGCGCCGTGCGAGCGCCAGCGCGTCGTCGCCGCCCGGCCGGCCGTCGACCCCGACGATGATGGTGTTCAGCATCTCGACCTCCGATCGGTGGTCCCCGGACCGTACCCCTGCGGCGCGCCGCACACATCCGCTTCATGTACGGACCGGGCGACGGCATCTCCGCGATCCGAACCGGTCGACGCGCTCAGGCCGCCGTCCTCGATCCCGTGCAGCGCCCTGCAGAAGTCCTAAGGCGGCTACCTGGTCACGGGGAGCTGACGTCCGGCTCGGTGTCCGGGCGCGGCACGACGAGCACCGAGCAGGGCGACAACGCGACGAGGTCTTCGGCGGTGCTGCCGAGGACCACGCGCGACAGGCGGCCCCACCGGCGCGAGCCGACGACGAGCAGATCCGCGCCGATCGCCGCGGTCACGAGACCGTCGGTGGGATCGCCCACGCGCAACTCGCCGCGCACCCCGTCACCCTCGGGCACGAGCCGGTCGAGCATGGCCTGCATGTGGGCGCGGTCCGCCGCGACGATCCGCTCCCAGTCGGCGAGGTCGACGATCACCCCACCGGGGACGTGCGAGACCGGAAACCGGTCGTCGACGACCGCGACCACGAGCAGCTCGGCGCCCGTTGCGGTCGCCAGCTCGCGGGCGGTCGCCAGCGCGAGCTGCGACTCGGCGCTCCCGTCCAGGCCCGCGACGACGCGCTCCAGCGCCGGGGTCGCGTCGCGCGCGACGATGAGCACCGGACACGGCGCCGAACGCATCGCCTGCCGTGCGACCCGCCCGGCGCGGACGCACCCGGTCTCCCCGCCCTCGGCCGACCCGAGGACGAGCAGCGACGCTCCGTCCTCCTGCGCGGCGTGCTGCAGGCCGCGCGCCGCAGCGTGGTCGGCGACCACGCGCACGGTCGCCGCCGGCGCCACCTCGTTGCCGATCGCCCCCACTGCAGTCTCGAGGGCACCCTCGGCCTGCGGGTCGGGGTGGTGGCGCCCGGGCCGATGCACGCGCGGGTCGTGGAACACCCCGACGAGCTCCACGGCGGCCCCGGTCGCACCGCCGAGCGCGGCGGCGAGCGCCGCGGCGTCGCGCGAGCCGGGTGAGCCGTCGACTCCGGCGAGGATCTTGGTGAGCATCGGGCCTCCGCAGGTGGGACGTGGGCAGGCAAGACCGTACGCGGCGGACCGGCCGACCGACAGGGCGGTGACCGCGGATCCTCGTGCGGACGAGTACGGACGCCCGCCGTCCCCCGGATGCGAGAGGATGCGCGGGTCGGGTCACTCGAGTCGGAGGAACACATGGACGCAGGACGCCTGCAGCGGATCCCGGTCTTCGCCGATCTCGGCGAGGAGGCCCTCGGTCACATCGCGGCGCTCGCAGCGGAGGTGTCCGTGCCCGCCGGCAAGGAGCTCGTGCGCGAGGGCGACTACGCCTACGACCTGCTCGCCATCGAGGAGGGCACGGCCAAGGTCGAGCGCGGCGGCGAGCAGATCGCCGAGCTCGGCCCGGGTGACGTCATCGGCGAGATGGGCGTGCTCGAGCGCAGCCAGCGCAACGCGACGGTCACTGCCACCTCCCCCATGCTGCTCATCACGCTGACCGGCTGGGACATCCGCAAGCTGCGCAAGTCCACGCCCGAGGCGGTCGAGCGGCTGCGCGATCTCGTGGCCCGGCGCAGCGCCGAGGCATAGCGCTCAGTCCTCGGCGGGGACGATCACGCGGTCGCACGGTCAGCTCGAGCGACTGCGCCGCGGAGGCGCGCCAGAGATCGGGATCCCGCCGTGGGTCGTCGGCAGCGACCACGAGTTCCGGGGCCGGACGTCAGGGCGGGGCGAGCATCGCGTCGACGATCCGACCCAGCTCACCGTCAAGCGCCGCGGTGGCCGCGTCGTCCTCGGCCAGGAAGAGGAACGACTGCGCACACAGCAGCAGTGCGCGGGCCATGAGCTCCGGGTCGCCGATGCGGATCGACCCGTCGGCCTGCCCGGCGACGACCCCGGCGGTGAGCAGGACGAGCGCGTGGCGCTGCGACGCCCCCAGGCGACCGAGCACGTAGGGCAGCAGCAGTTCCGGCTCGGCCTCGACGACCTTGCGCAGCAGCGGGTGGGCGCGCAGCGCCTCGAGACCCGCGACGATCTGCAGGCGCAACCGCCCGCGCCCGTCGGTCGCCCCAGCCATCGCGGCCGCGGCAGTGTCCTCGAGGCTTGCGCCGAACTCGCGGGTCATGAGGTCCAGGAGCACCGCGTCGACGTCCGGGTAGCGGCGGTAGACCGTCATCCGGCTCACGCCCGCGCGGCGTGCGATGTCGGTCAGCGTCGTGCGCCGGACGCCGAAGTCCAGGACCGAGCCGCGCGTCGCGTCGAGGATCGCCTGCGTCGTGGCGTCGGTCATGCCGCGGCCGGTTCCGGGCGGACCGCGGTCAGGGACTGCACCAGCGGGCGCACCTGCGCGCGGGTCGCGGGGACCAGCCCGATCCGCGTCCGCCGGTCGAGGACGTCGTCCGCGTCGAGCGCACCCTCCGCCTGCACGGCGTGCAGGACCTCGACGCGCAGGACGACGAGCCCGGGCGCGATCGGGGCGAGCAGCTCCTGATCCCCGCCCGCCAGCGCGAGGACGTCGGGGGCTTCGGTCCCATGGCGATCGACGAGCCGCGCGGGTGCCGGCACGGCGGCGAGCGCCGGGCGCGGCGCCGCGCCGACGAGCGGCACGTCCGCGGTCCGGCAGGGGCCGGCGCGCAGTCCTCCCTCCTCGACGGCGGCGTCGACGGCGTCCTCGGCCATCCGGCGGTAGGTCGTGAGCTTGCCGCCGACGACGCTGACGAGCCCGCCCGCACCGCGCAGCACGACGTGCTCGCGCGAGAGATCGGCCGTCCGGGTGTCGGGTGCGCCGTCGACGAGAGGGCGCAGGCCGGCGTAGGTGCCGAGCACGTCGGCGTGCGTCAGCGGGGTCTCCAGCGCGCCGGAGATCGTGTGCAGGAGGAACGCGATGTCCTCCTTTGGCGCCTGCGGCACGTCGGGGAGCGGGCCGGAGAACGGCTCGTCGGTGATGCCGATGTACGCGAGCCCGGAGCGCTGGGGTATGGCGAAGACGAACCGGCTCGGGTCGCCGGGGACCGGCACGCTGACGATGCCGGCGAGGCCGCCGAGCCGGGCGAGCGAGACGACGAGGTGGCTGCCGCGGCTCGGCCGCACGCGGAGGTCGGATGCGAGCTCCGCCGCCCACACACCGGTGGCGTGGATCACGGTCCGGGCCCGGACGTCGAAGGTCTCCCCCGTCAGCTCGTCGCGGACGCGCGCCCCGCCGGGCGCGGTCTCCAGGGCCCCGCAGCGCGTCACGATGTGCGCGCCGTGCGCGGCCGCGGTGCGCGCCAGGGCGACGACGAGCCGGGCGTCGTCCTCCAGCTGGGCGTCCCAGGCCACGAGCCCCCCGCGCAGACGGTCGCGTCGGACGCCGGGCGCGATGTCGAGCAGCTCGGCCGGGTCGGCCCGGTGGGTGCGCGGCAGTTCCCCGGCCGACGTCCCCGCGGCGCGGCGCAGCCCGTCGCCGAGGCGCAGGCCCACGGCTATCCGGCGTTCCAGGTCCCGCGGGATGCCGGGAATCAGCGGGACGACCTGGCGGATCGGCCGGACGAGATGTGGTGCCGTGCGCTCGAGCAGAATCCCCCGCTCGCGCGCGCTCTCCATCGCGATGCCGACGGCACCCGCCGCGAGATAGCGCAGACCGCCATGGACGAGCTTCGAGCTCCAGCGGCTCGTGCCGTGGGCGAGGTCGCGGCGCTCGATGAGCGCCGTGCGCAGCCCGCGCGATGCCGCGTCAAGCGCCGCGCCCACGCCCGTGACGCC
>JBPPNC010000005.1:0-31952 GCA_051306365.1 Solirubrobacteraceae bacterium | reverse complement strand
GTGTGGGGGCGGGCTTCGGCTTGGGCTTGGGCTTGGGCTTCACCAGCAGGCTCGCCTTGCCCGAAAAGCGCTTCGTGCGTCGCACCGGCTGGCCGTTGGCGTCCCGCGCATGCACCCGCACCACGTACCGGCCGGGGCTGAACGCGAACCCCGACGGCCAGCGCATCCGCACCTGGCGACCGGGCCGCGCCCGCAGCACGACCCTGGCGACGACGCGCATGGACGGGCGCCTGAGCACGACCACCCGCACGCGCGTGAGCCTGGTCCCGCGCCGCTGGTCGATCCGCACGCGGATGCTCGGACGGCGGCCCTCGAGGATCTTCCCCGGCGCCACGCGCAGGAGGCGGACCTCCGGCGGGGCGGGCTTCACCGCGGTGCCGTACGCCGCGCCCCCGGACTTCGACGGGCCCTTCGCGCCACCGGTCGCCGCGCCCGCGCCGGCATCGAACGCCAGCACCACGAGGAGCGCGCAGAGGGACAGGAGGATCCGCGGAAGGCGGGCCATGTTCAAGAGAGTCGAACACGGCTGCCCCCGATCAAGCTGCGGGAAAAACCTTGCAGCGAGCAGGAGCGTCCCCGGTTACCCCGAAAGCACGCGACTCGAACGCCGTGCTCGGGCGCCGCTGGCCGTGCGGCCAGACGCACGCTCGGCGTCCGACGAACTCGGAGTCCGCGTTGCAGCGCCATCTCCGCCCGCGGCCGGCTGGACTCTCGTCCTCCCTTGCGCGCGCCGAGGTTGTGCGCGTGGTCCGTGTCGCCGGCCAGGTTGCGGTTCACCGGGCGCGCTCGACCTCGCGGTCAGCGCGCCGGCGTGACCGTTGCGCGCGCGTCGACGAGCGCCCAGCACGCCCCGCCGATCGCGGCGCCGAGGATGAACACCGACGGGTAGGCGCCCACGACATCGGCGAACCCGTGGGACGCCACGAACCCCGCGAAGTACGCCAGCGCCAGCCCGATCGCCACCGGTGGCCCGGCGCCCCGCCACCACCGCGGCAGGCACCACAGTACGCCCGCGAGCAGGACGAGCCCGCCGAGCGGTCGGATGCCCGTCACGTCGGCCACGGTGAAGCCGAGCACGAACGACCCAGCGGCGATCGGCCAGGTGGGCGTCACCGTCGCCTGGCCCTGCAGGTGCGGTAGGTGGGTGTGGTCATGAGCTTCGTGCCGTCCGGCAGCACGGCGGAGAACCTGAGTGTGTACGTCCCGCGCGGCAGGCCGTGCAGGCTGATCGTGACACGCAGCGCCTTCCCGCGGCGGGACCGGGTCTTCCCGCGCGGACGAAGGCGTTCGTCTGTGCGTTGTCGTCGAGGGTGCTGAGGTTGTCCGCGCCGGAGCTCAGGTCATCCTGCGCCGCCCCCGCGGAGGCGGGTGACAGCAGCACGGCGAGCCCGGCGCTGACGAGCAGCGGACGACGGATCCTCGGCATGGCGTTCCTCCGTCCAGCGCTGCGGGGCTCGATCACCGCTCGAGCATCCGCCCCATGATCTCCAGCGCTCCGGCCTTGTGCAGCGGTTCGTTGAGGTTCCCACACTTCGGCGATTGCACACAGCTCGGGCAGCCCTGGTCGCACGGGCAGTCGGCGATGAGCTGGTGCGCGTCGGCCACGAGCGTCTCGAACACGTGGTAGCCCACCCGCGTGATGCCGACCCCGCCGGGGTGCCCGTCGTAGATGAAGATCGTCGGCATCCCCGTCTGCGGGTGGGCGTTCGTGGAGAGGCCGCCGATGTCCCACCGGTCGCACATCGCCAGCAGCGGCAGCACCGCGATCTGCGTGTGCTCGGTGGCATGCAGCGCGCCGAGCAGGACGTCGAGCGGGAAGTCCTCGGCGAGCAGGTCGGCGTCGGGCTCGTACCACAGCGCCTGCGTCTGGAAGGTCGTCTCGGGGAGGTCGAGCCCCTGCAGGTCGATGATCTCGTGGTCGGAGAGCCGCTTGCGCTGATAGGCGATGACGGTCTCGGTCACGGAGACGAGCCCGAACGACAGCGTCACGCCCATGACGTCGCGCCGGTCCAGCAGCCTGTCGATCCACGTCAGTGTCTCGCGCTTGGGCTGCGTGTACCAGTCGCCGTCGAACGGCTCGACCAGCGCGCGGCGGGTGTCGAGGTCCAGCTCGCGCACGACGTACTGCCGGCCGAGGTGGAGGTAGACGGCGCCGGGGTGCGTGGTGGAGAACGCGCGCGCGGCCTCGACGGACCCGAGCACCTCACCGTTGGCGACGTCCACCACCGCGAACGAATCCGGCGACGCGCTGCGCAGCGAGACCCGTGCGGCCGGGTAGTCCTCGGGCGCGCGCAGGACGTAGACGCCCTTGCGCGCAACCAGGTCCCCGCTGGCCACGAGCGACTGCGCGTGCGCCTCCCATCGCGGCCCGAGCATCTCGGCGTCGGCGGGCTCCAGCGGCCCCTCGTGCGCGGCGCAGAGCAGGTGCGCGAGGTGGATCTGCTCGTTCTCGTAGTCCAGGATCGCGGACTCCACGGCACGGTCGAGGAACGCGTCGGGGTGGCGGCAGAAGAACTGGTCGAGCGCGTCGTCGCCTGCGATGTAGACCGCCAGGCCGGTCGTCCGGCGGCCCGCGCGGCCCCACATCTGGCGCAGCGACGCGACAGTCCCCGGGAACGTCGTGACGACCGCGGCGTCGAGAGCGCCGATGTCGATGCCGAGCTCCAGCGCGTCGGTCGTGATGACCGCCCGCAGGTCGCCGCTGACGAGTCGCGCCTCCAGCTCGCGGCGCTGCTGCGGCGTGAACCCGGCGCGGTAGGGCGCGATCTTGTCGGCGAGGTGCGGATGGGTGTCGGCGAGCTTCATCGATACGAGCCGCGCGGTGAGCTCCACGGCCTTGCGCGATTTGATGAAGCAGATGGTGCGCGACCCGCCCGCCACGAGCTCGGCGAGCATGTCGGCCGTCTCGGCGAGCGCGCTGCGCCGCAGGCCGAGCGCCTCGTCCTCCAGCGGCGGGTTCCACATCGCGATGTGGCGCGGCGCGTGCGCGCTGCCGTCCTGGTCGACGAGCGCGAAGTCGTCGATCCCCGTGAGCCGCTGCGCCAGCTCGACGGGGTTGCCGATCGTGGCGCTCGCCAGCAGGAACCGCGGCTCGGTGCCGTACGCGGACGCGACGCGCCGCAGGCGGCGTAGCACGTTGGCGACGTGCGAGCCGAACACGCCGCGGTACACGTGCGCCTCGTCGACGACGACCACGGCGAGGTTCGCGAACACGTCCCCCCACGCCCGGTGGTTGGGCAGGATCCCGACGTGCAGCATGTCCGGGTTCGTGAGGATGACGTTGCTGCGCCGCCGCAGCTGCGCGCGCTGCTCACGCGGCGTGTCGCCGTCGTAGATCGCGGGGCGGATCTGCCGGTGCAGGCCGAACGTGTGCAGGGCGCGCGCCTGGTCCTGTGCGAGCGCCTTCGTCGGATACAGGTACAGCGCGCGGGCGTGCGGGTCGCTGCAGAGGACGTCGAGCGTCGGCAGGTTGAAGCACAGCGACTTCCCCGACGCCGTGCCCGTGGTGATGATCGTCGGCCCGGCGAACGCGGCCTGCAGCGCGTCGGCCTGGTGGACGTAGAGCGCGTCGATCCCGACCCGGCCGAGCGCCGCCCGCACGTCGGGGTGCAGGTCGGCGGGGATCTCCGCGGTGACCGCGCGGCGCGCGCCCTCGTAGGCCCGGCGCACGAGCCGCCCGTCGGCCTCCCCGGCGTCGAGGAGCTTCTGCCACGGGTCTGTGCGCTCGCTGACGGCCACGAGTGACCGAGGCTACTCAGACTGCGCCGCCGTCGCCCGTCCGGGAGCGCTTGCGCGCGTCCATGACGAGCGGGCAGAGCCCCACGGGGCGTCGTCGAGCAGCGCGACGGGCAAGGCGTGCTCGAACAGGCTGCTCGCTCAGTGGCGTTCCACATCCGGTGGCGCGTCCCGGACGGGATGCGCAGCGTGTCGCCCGGGCTGAGCACCCGGACGCTGCCGTCCAGGTCGACGGTCAGCACGCCCTCCAGGACCTCGAAGTGCTCCTCCCGGCGCGGGTGCATCTACGGCGGCGGCGCGGAGGTGCCGGGCGTCCACGCACCTCGCCGCCGAAATCGAGCACATCGGGCTCCGGCATGGCATGTGGCAACCGAATGCCCGACCCGGCAGGTTTGTGTTAGGGTGACCTAACGATGGATCTGGCCCGGCTTCCCGCCGAAGAGCGCGCCGACTTCCCCCGCACCGGCGTACGCGCCCGCCGCTGGTTTCGTTTCGAGCGGGACCTGCGCGCATGGCTCGAGACGCCCGAGGGCCGCTTCGCGGCCTGGGACGCCGACCGCGAGATCAGCGCTTCCTGCGCACCGCCGCCCGCCGCGTGACGCTCGTGCGGTTGTAGCGGTCGATCGTCGTCACCGTCGCGCTGCGCACCGCGTTGGTCTTGCTGGCGCCCGGCACGCGCAGTGACGCGGCCGACGTGGTGCGCGCCACCGTCCGCCCGTTGGTGAGCGTCGCCCGCACCACGTAGCGCTTGGCGCCCGTCACCTTGGCCCAGGTCACCCGCGCTCCACTGATCGTCGCGCGCGCCGGGGCGGCCGGCCGCCACGTTGCGGCCGTGCGGTAGCGGGCCACGGTCTTCGGCGTGTTGGCCGGGCTGGGGTCGCCGGTCGGCGTCGCGACGATCGTGCGCAGCCCGGCGGGCCCCGGCGGTGAGGAGAACCGCAGCACGCCGCTGCCGCGTCCCACCGTCTTCAGCGGCCGCTCGCCGGCGGATGACCGCTCGGTGAGCTGCACGCGCGCGCCGGCCGGGCCGGTCACCCGGTAGCGCAGCACCCGCCCGCTCGTGCCCCGCTCCACCTTGCCGGTCACGCGGATCGGGTCGACGTCACGGGAGATCGCCAGCCCGGTGACCGGCGGGGAGCCCTCGCGCGGGACGATCTGCCACGTCCCGGCTGGCGGCTTGGTGAGGATGACGACCGTCGCCTTCCCGGTCGGCACGGCCGAGACGACCGGGTCGCCGCCCGGGGCCTTGTACCCCAGCGGCGTGATGCGCCGGCCGTCCGGCGCGATGACGTCGACGAGCGGCGCCGCGCTCTCGCCGCGGACCAGCACGTTCGCGGTCTTCACGCCGCCGCCGAGGCTGAACGACTGGGGCGCGCCGGCCTGCGCGGCCCGGCCGGCGGGGCGCGGCACCTGGTAGGCCGACATGTCGCAGGTGCCGCCGAAGATCAGCTCGCCGGGGCCGCCCCACTTGTAGCCCACGCCTGCGTAGCCCGGCGCGAACGTGTCCGGCGGCGCGGGGACCGGCACGCGGATGCACCCGGCCACGCCCTTCGTCGACAGGGTCCCCTTCGCGCCGGTGATCGGGATGCCGAAGACTCGGGTGCTCGTGTCGAACGTGCCCGAGAACTGCGCGGACGGGCCGTCGACCCAGAACGACGCGCTGCCCTCCAGGCTGACGACCTCGAGGTCGATGCCGAACTCGCCCCTCACCGACGCGTAGCCGTCCGTCGTGGCCAGCGCCGTGCCGGTGCCGACCTGGATGTTGAAGATCCGCTCGATCCCGTCGAACCTGAACTGCGCGCCGCCGTTGACGACGCTCAGCGTGAGCCTGCCGTCGAGTTCGACGGCGAAGACGTCGGCGGGCGGCGGGGCGTAGATCGCGCCGAACGTCGCGCCGACGCTCACGCTCAGGGGATCCGGACTGAACGCGCCCGTCACCCCGAGGAAGTAGACCTTCGGGAACACCGTGATACCCGGGCGCGGGAAGCGCAGGTCGACCTCACCGCGGTCGAACCGCCCGTCGACGAACGACACGCTGAGCTTCAGCGCGCCGAGCGGGAGCTTCAGCCCGGCAGTGCCGCTCCAGCGGTTCGCCGTCCCGTCGTACGAGACCGCCAGCGCCTCGATCTCGAGTGGGCCCAGCGGGATCCGTCCCACCGAGAATGCGAACGACTGCAGAACCGCGCCGCGGCCCATCTCGGTGCGCAGGGTCGCGCCGGCGCTGATGCCGCCGAGCGCCTTCGGCAGCTTCAGCGAGACCGGGATGTTCACCCCGTCGCCCGCGATCTTGATGTCGAAGTCCGCGTCGATCGGGAAGCCCTTGATGCTGGGCCCCTTCGGGAGCTTGATGCCCTTGAACAGCGACTGGCCCGCGTTCGAGCCGAGCTGCGCGTTGAGCTTGATCTCCGCGAGCTCGATCTCCCCGATCGCGGACCCGCGCAGGATGATCTTCACCTTGCCGGTGGTGTTCAGTGTGCGCCTGCGCGGGTCGAAGACGATCTTCGTGCCGCCGACCGGGCGCAGGATCAGGCCGAGGAAGTCGACCTCGCCGCTGGAGACCAGCGCGCCGGGGAACGCGGGATCGGTGCTCTCCAGCAGACAGCCCGCGAGCGGCGCGAGCTTGACGTCGGCGAACCCGGCCTCCTTGCAGCCGGCGAAGCCGCCGGGGATGCCGCTGCCCGCCAGCCCGCCGGCGCCGACCTGGCCCGTCGGGGAGAGCGTGCCGAACGCCGTCGCGGCGATCTCGCCGGACCAGGCGCCGGTCGGGTCGCGGCGGTGGACGAGCACCCCGCCGCCGTCGGCCGCCGCGCCGAGGTCGAGCTCGTCGATGGCGTTCGCGGCGGCGGCCTCGTACCCGCGCCAGAACCCGCTGGGCCCGGCGGAGGCGAGGGTGATCTTCTGCGGGGACGCACCCGTGCTGAACGCGGCGTGCAGCCCGCCGCCGGGGTCCTGGGTGAAGGCGCGGGTCTGTGCGACGTCCCTGGGGCTGATGACCGTCGGCCCGCCCGCCGTGCCGCCGGTGACGTTGCGGACGTTCCAGGCGCCGTCGCGGGAGAGCAGGAACGTGCCCGCGGGGCCGCCCGCCAGTCGTGGCAACTCGCCGGGCACCGTGGTGCTCGACCATGTGCCCGGGTCGGTGACGTCGCCGGCGCCGCTCCAGCGGCGCAGCGTGATGGGGCCGACCGCCTGGGAGAACGCGGCGACGATGCCGTCGCCCTCGGGGGCCACCGCGCCCTCGTACAGGTCGGTACCCGCGCTGAGTACCGCGCTCTGGCTGGTGAAGTTCCCGGCGTCGATGACCTGCACGAGCGTGCCGCCGGTGAAGGCACTGGTGATGACGGCGATGCGCGGGTTCGGGCCGCCGGTCAGGGTCGCGTCACCGGACGGGATGACCGTGCCGACGATCCCCGGGCCCGTCCACGTCGTGCCGCCGTCAGACGACGTCCACGCGTACGTCGTGCGGTCGCGGTCCTGCCCGTCGGGGTGGGGCACGATCGACGGGTAGCGGTGGCTGAGCACCACGAGCTGGTTGCCGATCTGCGTGATCTTCGGGCCCGCGTCGTCGGATGCGTACGGCACCGAGATCGGCATGGGTGTCGGGTTCGGGTTGTCGCAGCCCCGGGCGCCGCGCGGGATGCGGCAGTAGTGCGTGATGTCGGGCGTCTCGCCGATCTGGTCCTCGTTCCAGACGATGTGCGAGGTGCCAGCCGGGTCGACGTGGACGTCGGGCCACAGTCCGGTGCCGATCGAGATCGGCGCGGGCGGCGTCGGCGCCTTCGTGCGAGGCACGCGCTTGGGCGGCGTGTAGCCGGGCGTGATCAGCGCGCTCGGGCGCTTCTGCGCGGCGGTGGCCGGCAGCTGCGCGGGCTCGTCGGCGTACGGAAGGACGAGGTCGGCGCGCTCGGGCAGGATGGTCGCCGCCGACGCGGGGGCGGGACTCATGACGGCCGCGAGGGCGACCAGTGCGACGGCGAGCGGGAACCGGCGGGTGGACACGTCGTCCAGACCCTACTCTCGCGGGCCTGATCGGTCGAGCGCCCCGGCGCGTCAGGAGCAGTCGCGGCAGAGGCCGCGGACCGTGACCTGCGTGTGGTCGGGTGTGAACCCTGCCTCGCGCGCGGCGGCGAGGACCGCGTCCGGCGGCACGGGTGCGTCGATGTCGACGATCTTCCCGCACGCGCGGCAGACGAGGTGGTGGTGGTCGTCGGTGCGCGGGTCGAAGACGACGCTGCCGCCCTCGGTCGCGACGCGGTGCACGAGCCCGAGTTCCTCGAGGAGGTCGAGCGTGGCGTACACGGTCGGCAGGGAGACACCTGGCATCCGCGCGCTCACCTCGCTGAAGACCATCTCGGCGGTGGCGTGCCGGTCGAGCTCCTCCATGACGCGCGCGATGACGAGCCGCTGCGGCGTGACCCGCTGGCCGCGCTCGCGGAGGGCTCGGGCCAGGGTGGTTTCCATCGTCGCGTCCACGGGAAGGACTCTAGCGCAACTGTGAGGCTTGCCTAAGTTCACAGTTGTTCTAAGTCGCTTGTTATAGTGTCTTTCAAGCGACTTCACGGACCCCCGACGCAGAGGAGCTGCCACCGTGCCCACCACGCACCACGCCGCCGCAGGAATCCTGTCCGACGCCAATGCCGACAAGCGCGAGGAGATCGTCGATCTCCTGACGCGGGCGTACTGGATGGAGATGGAGACGGTCATCAACTACCTGTCTCTCTCCCAGCACCTCGACGGCATCCGCGCGGAGGAGATCGCCGCCGCGCTCGGCGAGGACGTCGGCGAGGAGCTCGGCCACGCCAAGCTGTTCGCCGAGCGCATCAAGGACCTGTACGGCACGCCCCCCGGCTCGCTCGACTTCACCGCCGACCAGACGTACCTGCAGCCCTCGGACGATCCGACGGACATCGCGGACGTCATCAAGGGCGTCATCCAGGCCGAGGCCGGCGCGATCGAGCACTACACGCGCATCATCGAGGCGACCGACGGCGTCGACTGGGCCACGCAGGACATGGTCATCGCGATCCTCCGCGACGAAGAGGCCCACATGCGGACCTTCGAGCGGTACCTGCGCGAGTTCGAGTAGCCCGACCGGGGCGCCGGTCCGAAGACCGACGCCCCCGCGCGCACCCTCGTGTCGTAGATCCCCTTCACGGACCCGTCGTCGGCCACCAGCGAGCGGCCGATCGGCACGCCGTCCTTCGGCAGCGTCGCCGCGGCGCCCGCCGCGCTCTTCGGGGCAAACGCCTTCACCAGGGCGCCCGCGAGCTCCACGCTGATCGTCCCGAAGGACTTCGGCGCCTGCGTCCGGATCTCCATGCTCGGATCGCCGAAGTACTGGTACAGGCGGTTCTCCGTGCGGATGTCCTGCGTCGCGCTGCCCCACCCGTTGTCGGAGTAGAACTGGTTGATCGAGACGCTGTCGACGATCGCGTGCAGCTTGCCGAGGCTCAGCACCTCGCCCATGCGCCGCACCGGCGTGCTGGAGCCGCTCGACGGGAGCGTGCTCGGGTAGAGCGCGTCGACGAGGCCGAGCGCGAAGCGGTTCGCGACGCGCCGATCACGCCGACCGCGCCGCCACCGGCCCGCCGCAGCAGGTTCTCGGAGAAGCTCGGCGAGCCGGGGCTGTCGAACCGGCCGCTCGAGCAGTTGATCGAGAAGAACACCGGCAGCATGCCGCCGTTCGTCATCCCGCTGATCTCGCCGCTGCCAACGCGACGAGAGTGCGGGGGCGGCGAGCAGCGCGACGAACGCGCAGGCGAGCTCCGCCAGCCCCGCACGCAGCGGGGTGGACTGACTGGGCATGAGACATCCTCAGAGGTTGGAAGCACCTCCGGGGCGTTCAGCGCCCGCGAACGATGTGCGCTCCGGTCAGGACCGGCCGGGGCGCAGCCGGAAGCTCACGGCCGACTGACAGCGCTCGATCACGGCGCCCGTCCCCGGTGCGGCGAAGGCCAGGCGTTCGTCGCGGGCGCATGACGTTCCGTGCCGTGCGCGGCCGATACCGTGGAGGTCGATGCAGTGCCTCTACGTCGACCTCGACGGGACCCTCCTGGGTCGTGGCGGGTCCCTCGTCCACGACGCCGACGGCAACCCCTCGCTCCTCTCGCTGCGCGCGGTCGAGGCGTGCCTGCGGGTGCAGGCCGAGGTCGTGCTCATGAGCGGCCGGCGTATGGTCACGGTGCGCGAGCCCGCCCGTCTGCTCGGCCAGCCGTCGTACATCTTCGAGGCCGGCGCCGGGCTCGTCCTCGACGGCGAGACGTTCTGGATCTGCGATGGGCTGGAGCCCGGTGAGCGCACGATCGCCGAGCAGGTCGCGGCGGGAGGCGCACCCGAGCTGCTGCTCGAGCGGTTCGCCGGGCGGCTGGAGTTCCACGCCCCGTGGCACGAGGGCCGCGAGGTCTCGCACCTGTTCCGCGGCCGGGTCGATGCCACCGAGGCCGACGCGCTGCTCACCGCAGAGGGGCACGAGCAGCTGAGGCTCGTCGACAACGGCGGGATCGACGTCACCCGCCACGGCCTCGACGTGCCCGACGACGAGCTGCGCGCCTACCACCTCGTCCCGCGCGGCGTGAGCAAGGCCCGCGCGGTCGCGCGCCATCAGCGCGCCCGCGGGTACGCGGCCGAGCGGTGCATCGCCGTCGGGGACTCGCGCGAGGATCTCGCCGTGGCGCCCGCCGTCGGCACATTCTGGCTGGTGGCCAACGGGCTGACCCGGGACCCGGCAATGACGGCCGGCGCGCCGGGCAACGTGCGCGTCGCCGAGGAACGTAACGGCGCGGGCGTGTACGAGGCGGTCGTCACGACCCTCGCGCAGCGCGGATGACCGCGGAGATCCTCGAGCGCCGGCCGCGCGTGGTCGTCCTGCGTGTCATCGCGTCCGAGCTGGATCGCGACGTCCCCTGCATTCCCGTGCATGGTGGCTACCAGGGGATCGGGCGCCCGTCGCGGTAGAACCCGCCGGTCGGCCCACCGTCGGGGAGCACCACGCCCCACACGACGCTCGCCGCGCCGTCCTCGATCGGCCGTCCCCCGGCCGCGCCCATGCCACCCTCGCCCGAGTACGTCCAGCCGGGACACACGGCGTTGACGAGCACCCCCTCGCCGTGGAGCTCGTCGGCGAGCGTGATGGTGAACGCGTTCAGCGCCGCCTTGCTGACGTGGTAGGCGGGGGTGCCGCCGCCCATCGTCGCCAGCGAGCCTGCCTGGCTGGACACGTTGACAATCCGCCCGTGCGGCGAACGGCGGACCAGCGGCAGGAACGCGAGCGTCACGTCCCACGCGCCGAGCAGGTTGGTGTCGAGCGCCTCCCGGACGATCCCGAGGTCGGCGCTGTGGGCGAAGGCGTCCCAGTCGTAGTGGATCGCG
Organism: Solirubrobacteraceae bacterium; assembly: GCA_051306365.1. Classification (GTDB taxonomy): domain Bacteria; phylum Actinomycetota; class Thermoleophilia; order Solirubrobacterales; family Solirubrobacteraceae; genus Svornostia. Next base: position 20,852 of record JBPPNC010000005.1, on the reverse strand, counting down.
GCGTTGTTCACGAGCGCGTCGCACCGGCCGAACTCGTCCTGCACCCGCCGGGCCGCCGCGGCCACGCTGTCGTGGTCGGCGACGTCGAGGACGAGCGGCACGACACCGGGGCCCAGCTCGGCCGCGGCGTCGGCGCCCCTGCGCGCGTCGCGGGCGCCGAGGAGCACCGTGAACCCGCGTGCTGCGAGCTGGCGGCTCACCTCCCGGCCGATCCCCCGGTTCGCCCCGGTGACGAGCGCGACGGGGCGCTCGCCGTTCACTCCTGGATCACCGCCTGGCGGCGAAAGCGCTCGCGCAAGCGCGCCCAGAATCCGGCGCGCCGCTCCCGCCACCGCGCGCGCGGCGGCACCGTCGTGCGGACGAGCGCGACCCAGTCGTCCAGCGGCAGGTCGCCGCTGATGAGCCGCGCCAGCCCGCTGGTCACAGGCGCTTCGATGCGCGCGCGCTGGAGCGCCCGCGCGAGCAGCGGCACGGTCTCCAGCGACTCGACGGCCTGCCCGACCCTCGCCGGAATGTCCGGGCCCGCGACGCCGGCGGCGAGCAGCTCACCCGCCCGGCGGTTGCGGCTCCCGGGCGCGAGCACCGTGGCCACGAGATCGCCGGTGCCCGCCAGGCCCACCATCGACTCGGGGCGCCCGCCGAGCTCGGCGGCGAACCGCCAGACCTCGGCGAAGATGTGGCCTGCGGCGGCGCCGGCCGCGTTCAGCCCCTGGGCCTGCGTGGCGCCGGCCGCAAGCGCCGCGGCGTTCTTCGCGGCGCCGGACAGCTCGACGCCGACCGGGTCGTTGGACTCCTCGCACACGACGCCCGCGCGGATGAACACCTGCGCGATGGTGTGCGCGAGGTCCTCGTTCGCCGACGCGGCGACGAGGCCGGCGCCCGCGCTCACCATCTCCTGCGCGTGCGACGGGCCGCCGATGCAGGCCACGCGCTGCTCGCCGAACTGCTCGCGGAGGACCAGCGTCGGCGGGGTGCCCTCCGGCCCGACGAGGCCCTTCGCCAGCGAGATCACCGGGGTCTTCTTGCGCAGCCCGCGCTCGGGCAGCGCCGCGATGACTTCGCCCAGGCCGACCGACGGCACGCCGAGAAACACGTAGTCGGCGCGCGCGAGGCCCGTCTCGAGCGGCTCGATCCGCAGGGTCGGCGGCAGCTCGACTCCCGGCAGGTACGTCGCGTTCTCGCGCTCGGCGATGAGCCGCTCGGTCTGCTCGGGCGTGCGCGTCTGCAGCGTGGTGCGCAGGCCGCCCCGCGCGAGGAGCACCGCGACGGCGGTCCCGAACGAGCCCGCGCCGACGACGACGGCACGGCGGGAGAGCTGCGGCGGCAGCTGGAGTGGGCGGGACGGGGACGGCACGGGGCGCTAGAGGATCGCAGCGAGGGCCTCGCCCGCGCGCTGAAGGCCGTCCATCGTGCCCGCTTGCACGATCTCCTGCAGGTCGAGGATGCGGGCGTCGAAGGTTTCCAGGGCGTTCTCGCCGACGACCGCGTGGCACGGGATGCCGGCTTGTCTGGCTCGCGTTGCGAGTTCCCCGGTGACCTTGCCCTGCAGTGACGTGCGGTCCAGCCGGCCCTCTCCGACGACCACCGCGCGCGCGGCGCGCATCCGCGTGTCGGTCTCCAGGGTGTTCAGGACGAACGCGGCGCCGGGCTCCAGCGCCGCGCCGTAGGTCGCCCACAGTCCGCCGGCCAGCCCGCCCGCCGCACCGGTCATCGGCTTGCCGGCGGGGTCCTTCGGCAGCTCCCGGCCCAGCGCGCGCAGCCGCCTCTCCAGTGTGCGCACCTGGTCCGGGGAGGCCCCCTTCTGCGGGCCGAACCGGGCAGGCGCCTCCTCCCACGGCGTGCGCACGTCGCACAGCACGACGAGTCGCGCGCCGCGCGGCCCACCCGCGGCCTCGATGGCCTCGATCGCGCCGGCCCCGCCGTCCACGGTCGCCGATCCGCCGGCCGCGACGAGCACGACCGCGGCGCCCGCGTCGATCGCAGCGGCGATGAGCTCGCCGGTGCCGTGGGTGGTCGCCGCCATGACGTCGCGCTCCTCGGGCGCGACACGCGGCAGTCCGCTCGCCTCGGCCACTTCCACGATGGCGGTCCCGCCGTTCTCGATGAGCGCGAACCCTGCGGCGATCTTGCGGCCGAGCGGGTCGTGCGCGCGGGTACCGGCGGTCTCACCCCCCAACGCGGTGAGCAGGACCGCGAGCGTCCCCTCGCCGCCGTCGGCGACGGGGCAGAGGTCGGCGGGCACGCCGGCCTGCTCGAGGCCCCGGCCGATGGCGCCGGCGACCTGCGCGGCGGTCAGCGTGCCCTTGAACGCATCGGGGGCGACGAGAACGGGGCGAGGGTCGGCGGGCACGCGGCCATCCTGACGGTCGGCCTCAAGCGGCGACGGGCTCCTCGGCCGTGCGGTCGGGCGTCATGGGCGGCCTGGCGCCCGCGAGATCCATGATCCGGTCGGCCGTCTGGAGCTCAAGTCGGACCATCCGCTCGTCGCTGGGCAGCAGGCCGCTGCGCCGCACCGCCACCCGCAGGCGCACGGCCGCGCGCACCAGGGGGAGCACGGCCCGCGCGCGGGTGTCGGGGACGTTGAGGAGGTCGGCCCGCTCGGGACCCATCCAGTGCCGCGCCACGGCGGCGAAGGTGTGGCCGACGATCGCGGTCACGGGCTTGCGCAGCGGCTCGGGCACCAGCCGGGCGGGCACCAGCCCGTGGAAGAACAGCGCGTGGACGAGCCGGTCGGCGCCCTCGATCCGCACGTCCTCGACGGCGGCCGCAGTCTCGGCGATCTCCACCGCCTCGGCGTAGCTCTCGGGTAGGTACTCGTGCGGCACGCCCATGAGGTGGCTGATCCACGCCCACTGGTGGGTCATCGCCTCGAGTTCCTCGTCGCCGTAGTCGATGCCGAGGTCCCGGAGTCCCGCCACGGGGTAGGTGAGGAAGCCGATGATGCCGGTCGCCAGGGTGTCGCCCACGCTGATCGGCTCGCCCCAGTTCGCCGTGTCCCAGGCGTCGGATCCACGCAGGTGGCGCCGCACGAGCGCGTGGACGAGCCGGATCCGCACCGTCTGCTTCAGGCCGTCGGCGCCCGGGTGCAGCGCCCCCGGCCGGGTGGCCTGAAGCACCCAGCGCGACGTCTCGCCCAGCCGCCGGCCGGCCATCTGCTCCAGGCGCCCGGTCAGCAGCAGCGGCCGCGCGAAGCTCGTGCTGTACCCGTACGCGAGGGAACCCGCGGTCAGGGCGAGCAGCTGGAGCTGGCCGCCCGCGCGCCACCAGGCCACGGCGCCGCGGTCGACGAGCTCGAAGTCCACCCAGTCGGGCGGGTGCAGCGTGTCGTCGAGGAACTCGGTGAGGGCGGGTGGGGCGTCAGGCACCGCGTCGAGGCCGTCGCGCAGCGCGGTGTCGAGCATCCGCCACCCCGCGCCGCCGGGGAGCCCGTCGAAGGCGTCGACGAGGCGGTCGGCTGCGTCGTCGGTCTCGAACACGCTGCGGCAGATCTTGTCGACGAGCTCGGGGTCGTAGCGCCGGCGGGCGTCGTCGAGATCGGCGAACCGGGACGGCTGCGCGCGGACAGGGCTCATGGCGCAGCAGCATATCTGACAACGAGCAATGTCACCAGTGTGCAGGATGTGGAAAATCCCCGATGCCCGCCACCGGCCGGCCAGAGACAATCGGAAGCCCCAGCAGGAGATCCCATGTCCCGTGTCCTCATGACGTTCGCGCAGTACCGCATGGACAACGATCACATGGACGGCGGGTGGGAGTGGGTGATGTTCGCCCTGATGGTCCTCACGCTCGTGGCCGTCGTCGGGCTGGTCGTCTGGCTGGCGCGTTCCGGGTCCCTTCAGCGCTCGACGGCGACAGCTGAGACACCGGAGACCCCAGGTCAGATCCTCGACCGCCGCCTTGCCACAGGGGAGCTCACGCCGGCGGAGTTCGAGGAGCGGCGCCGGCTGCTGGACGGCGCGTAGACGCGCCGACCGGTTTCAGGTTCGCCGCGTCGCTGCCGAAACTGGGGGAAGACCCCGACGCCAGGAGCCCAACCACCCCATGGCAACCGAGACGGCCCAGCGCTTCCGCCTGGTGACCCGCAGTGATTTCGACGGCCTTGTCTGCGCCGCGCTCCTGAAGGAGCTCGACATCCTCGACGACAACCTGTTCGTCCACCCGAAGGACATGCAGGACGGCAAGGTCGAGATCACCGACCGCGACATCACGACGAACCTGCCGTACGTGCCCGGGGTGTACCTGGCGTTCGACCATCACGACAGCGAGGTCGAGCGGGTCGTCGACTCGCCGGACAACCACGTCATCGTGGCCGGCGCGATGTCCGCCGCCCGCGTCGTCTTCGACCACTTCGGCGGCCGTGACGCCTTCGATCCGGCCCGCATCACCGACGTGATGATGGAGGCCGTCGACAAGGCGGACGCCGCGCAGTTCAGCCTCGACGAGATCAAGGACCCGCACGGCTGGATCCTGCTGAGCTTCCTCATGGACCCGCGCACCGGCCTGGGGCGGTTCCGCGACTTCCGCATCTCCAACTACCAGCTCATGATGCAGCTCATCGACGCGTGCACCGAGCTGACGGTGGAGGAGATCCTCGAGACCCCCGACGTCGCCGAGCGCGTCGCGCTCTACCGCGACCACGCCGCGGCGGCCGACGAGCAGCTGCGCCGCTGCGCCGACGTCCGCGGCAACCTCGTCGTGCTCGACCTCCGCGAGGAGGAGGTCATCCACCCGACGAACCGCTTCATGATCTACGCGCTGTTCCCGGAGACGAACATCTCGATCCACGTGCTGTGGGGCCTGAAGCAGCAGAACACGGTGTTCGCCACCGGCAAGTCGATCGTCGACCGCTCGAGTCGAACCAACGTCGGCGAGCTCATGCTGAGCTACGGCGGCGGCGGCCACGAGGCGGCCGGCACCTGCCAGGTCGAGAACGAGGACGCCGCACGCGTGCTGGACGAGCTGACCGCGAAGATCAACGCGGACGGCTAGGCCGCGACTTCGACGCGATCACGCCCGCCGCGCTTCGCCGCGTACAGCGCGGCGTCGGCCTCGGAGAAGATCTCGTCGAAGACGAACGGGCGCTCCGCAGAAGACGCCGCGACGCCCACCGAGACGGTGACCGGCACGCCGGCCATCGGCGTGCCGCCGATGGCGGTCCGCAGGCGCTCGGCGAGCTGCGCGGTCTGCTGCGGGCAGGCGCCCGGGAGGAGGAGGACGAACTCCTCGCCGCCCAGGCGGTAGGCGAGGTCGAACGCGCGGAGCTCCTTGCGCATCCGGTAGGCCGTCTCCCGGAGGACCTGGTCGCCGGTGGCGTGGCCGTGCGTGTCGTTGACGGCCTTGAAGTGATCGAGGTCGGCGACGATGACGCCGACCCGTTCGTTGTTCAGCTGGGCCTGATGCTCGAGCTCGTGGGTGCGGGTTGTGAGCGCGGTGCGGTTCAGCATGCCGGTCAATGGGTCGATGACGGCGGCTTCACGATGCTCGATGCTCGACTCCCGGACGCCGGTGGTCACGATGACCGACGCGAACAGCAACGCGAGCGGGATGAGGAGGACGGGCGGGTCGTCGAGCACTGCCCGGCCGCCGAACAGCAGCGTCGCCCCGACCATCAGCAGGGCCGTGTACGCGGTGCTGAGCGCGATGAGCTTGCGGGGGAAGCCGGCGCACGCGCCGAGCATCGGGAAGATCAACAGCGCGACATCGCCGTTGTGCTGGTTGTCGTTGATGACGATCGCGACGACGATGAGGAACTGCAGCGCCACCCAGCCGGCGACGAACGCGCCGATTCGGCCGGTCCGCTCGGTGACGAGGTCGCCGATGACGATGGCAGCGCCGGCGAGCAGCATCGGCACGATCGAGAGCGGCGCGAACCACGGGTAGCAGAGCCCGAGGATGACGGCGAGCACGATCGCGGCCTTCCGGATCCGGGGGCTGTTGCGGTGGTGCATGTCGAGCACCCAGGCGCGCTCGCGCTCATCAAGGACGAAGAATCCCATCTGGCACGGTGTGTCGTCAGACGGGGATCAACCCTTGACAACCGTCCGAGAGTCTCGACGCACCGTTGATCGGTGCGTCAGGTCAGGCGTCGAGCTGGTCGATCATGCAGTCGGCCGGGTCCTTGTCGTCCCGCCACCGCTGCACCTTCGCTCCGTGCCGGATGCGTCCGTCGCTGGCGTGGTCGTACGTGACCTCGACGACGAGCTCCGGCCGCAGCTCTACCCACTCGAGGTCGCGGCCGCCGGTCCAGCGTGACGCCTCGCCGCTGCCGCGGGCACCCGTCTCGTAGGGCTTCAGTGTTTGGACGAGCTGCCGCTTCTGCTTCGCGGTGAAGCCACTGGAATGGCCGACAACCCGTAGTTCGCTCTCCGGCGTGTACAGCGCGAGGATGATCGCGCCGACCGTGCCCTCGGCCTTGCCCGGGCGCCAGCCGATGACGACGGCGTCCATCGTCCGCACGCGCTTGATCTTCACCATGCCCGTGCGCTGACCGGGCTTGTACGGGGCGGCGCGCTGCTTGGCGATGACGCCCTCGGCGGTGTGCAGCCACTGCTCGGCGTCGGCGGCGGTCTCGACGTACGGCGCGAGCTTCACGGGTGCGGACACGAGCGCCTCCAGCGCCGCGCGGCGCTCGGTCCACGGGAGCTCGAGCAGCACGTCGTCGCCGCGGGCGAGGAGGTCGAAGGCGATATACGTCGCCGGCGTCTCAGCGGCCAGCCGCTCGACCCGGGACACCGCCGGGTGGATGCGCTGGCCGAGGAGGTTGAACTCCTCGCCGCCGTCCTCGCTCTCGATGACGATCTCGCCGTCGAGCACGAAGCGCCCCGCGGGGAACGTCAGCTCGGGGAAGTAGCGCGTGAGGTCCTTGCCGTTGCGCGACTGCAGCTTGACCTCGTCGCCGTCGACGAAGGCGACCGCTCGGAAGCCGTCGTACTTCGGCTCGTAGATCCAGCCGTCGGCCTCGTCGGGCAGGCCCTTGCGCGGGCGCGCGAGCTGGGGCAGGACGGTGGGGGTGAGCGGGAGTGCCATGGTCAGTCGAGCCGCGGGGCGGCACTGGGGCCGCGCAGCCGGTGCAGCATACGGTCGGCGAGCTTCGGTGAGATGCCGTTGATGGCGCCGAGCAGCCGAACCTCGGGCGGGTAGTGCAACTCGCGCCGATCGTGCTCGACGGCCCTGAGGACCTTCGCGGCCAGTGTCGTCGCCGGTCGCGCGTCCTTGGCCCGGTACCAGGGCGGCATGCGGTCGCGCTCGTGGTCGTGCAGCGCCGTCGTGATCTCCCCGGGGTAGACGGTGGTGACCGACACGCCCGTGGGCGCGAGCTCGTGGCGCAGCGCGGTGCTGTAGCCGCGCTGTGCGGCCTTTGTCGCCCCGTACGCGGCGGCCGCGGGGAACGAGCGCAACCCCGCGCCGGAGGAGATCACGACGATGTGACCGCGATGCGCGGCGAGCAGGTGCGGGAGCGCGGCGTGCACGGCGTAGACGGTGCCGAGCCAGTTCACGCGAGTCATATGCTCGACCTCGGCGAGCGGCTGTTCGGCGACCGGCCGGTAGTGGGTCAGGCCGGCGTTCGCCACCACGAGGTCGAGGCCGCCGGCCTCGGCGACGAAGCGGTCGGTGGCGGCCTGTACGGCGGCGGCGTCGCCGACATCGCAGGGCAACGCGACATGACGGCCGGGCAGCGCGTCGGCGAGCGCCTCCAGCTCCCGCAGCGAGCGGGCGAGCAGCCCGACCTGCGCGCCGCGCCGCGCGAGCGCCTCGGCGATCGCACGCCCGATGCCGCTCGACGCGCCGGTCACGAGGGCGCAGGTGCCCGGTTCGATCTTCATGATGCCTACGGTACGGGAGCTTCCCGTACGATCCGTGCATGTCCTCCGATCATGTGACCGTTGCCGAAGAGGAGTACCTCCAGACCCTGTTCTGGCTGTACGAGGCCGGGTTGCCGATGACGGGCGCGAACGTGGCCCGGGCGATGCAGCTCTCGGCGCCGACGGTCCACGAGATGATCGGGCGCCTGGAGCGCGACGGCTACATCACGCGGGCGTCGGACAAGGCCATCAGCTTCACGCCGTCCGGAGTCGAGCATGCCGAGGAGATTGTCCGCCGGCACCGGCTCATCGAGCGGTTCCTCACCGATGTCCTCGGGATCCCGTGGGACGAGGTGCACGAGGAGGCCGAGCGGCTCGAACACGCCATGAGCCCGGTTCTCGAGGAGCGCATGCTCGCGGCGATCGGCGACGCGAAGACGTGCCCGCACGGCCACCCGATCAACGTGGGGCAGCGCATCGGCGGCGTGCCGCTCGCCGACGTCGAGCTGGACGCGAAGGTCACGATCCTGCGCTTCGAGAACGAGGCCGAGGACCTCCTGCACTACCTCAAGGATCACGGCATCGAGCCGGGCTTGGACGGCACGATCACCGCGAAGGACGAGGACTCGATCACGATCGCATCGGCTGACGGCGAGCACGAGGTCAGCGTCTCGGTGGCCGAGACGGTGTCGGTGAAGGCCGATCCGTCGCCGCCGGAGCGCGTGGCGCTGCCGGGCCAGCTCGTGTTGGCCAAGGAGCGGTACGGGCGCTAGGCACGGCCCGTCCGCTGCCGCTGGCTAACAGCGTTAGCTACACTGCGCTAACATTGTTAGCCAGCGATTCGGAGTTCGCCATGACCGCCGCGCCCATCCCGCCTCCTCGCGCCGCTGCCCTCCCGCGCCTCGTCCATGCGGCCGTCGCCCTGGGCGCGCTCGCCGGCGCGGTCGTCCTCATCGGCCCGGTCGCGCTCGCCCTCTGGATCGTTCCGGACGTCGCACTGCTTCCGGGCATGTCGAGGGAGTTCGGCGACGGCCGCCTCGCGCCCCGCGCCGTCCCCCTCTACAACGCCGTCCACGCGCTTCCCGGTCCCATCGTCCTCGGGGCGACCGCGGCCGTGATCGCCAGCCCGCTCCTCGCGGGCCTCGCGCTCGTGTGGCTGTCGCACATCACCGGCGACCGGGCCCTGGGCTTCGGCCTGCGGACCCCTGACGGCTGGCAGCGTGGCTGAGGGCCGCGTGATCCAGGCGGTCGGCGTCGCCCGCGACCTGCTCGAGGCCGACGGCCCCGACGCGGTGAGCATGCGGGCGATCGCCGACCGCATGGGCATCCGCGCCCCGTCGCTGTACAAGCACGTGCCCGACAAGGCGACGCTCGAGGTGCACCTCATCGCCGCGGCGCTCGCGGAGTTCGGCACGGCGCTGCGGGCCGCCGGCCCCGATCTCGCCGCACTGGCTCGCGCCTACCGGGCCTGGGCGACGGGCCACCCGCACCTCTACACGCTGGCGACCGCCCAGCCCCTGCCACGCGACCGGCTGCCTGCGGGCCTCGAGGACCGCGCCGCGGCGCCGCTGGTCGAAGCGTGCGAGGGAGACGAGGACAAGGCGCGTGCCGCCTGGGCGTGCGCCCACGGTCTCGCCGCACTGGAGATCGCTGAGCGCTTCCCGCCCGACGCGGACCTCGATGCGGCGTGGGCCGCGTTCGTCGCCGCGTTCAGTGGCTGACCCAGCGCCTCGGCCCCGGCCCGCTGAGCCCGAGCGCGTCGTCCGGGTTCGCCAGCCGGCATGTCTCCAGCGACAGGCAGCCGCATCCGATGCAGTCGAGCCGCGGTCCTCGCAGTAGCGCAGCGCGGAGGACGCCACGCCACTGCTGCTGACACCTCACCCGTGAACGGGCACCGCGTGCACAGCCTCAGCCAGCCGCCTGATGCCCTCTTCGATCTGGCCGGCCGTCACACCTGAGTACGCCAGGCGCAGCGTGTTCTCCCCGCCCTCGAGGAGGAAGTCCGTGCCCTTCACGATCGCCACGCCGCGCTCGCCCGCCGCCGCGAAGATCGCGTCGATGTCCGAGCCCTCCGGGAGCGACACCCACATGAAGTAGCCGCCCTCGGGCTTCTGGAACATCGCCTCGGGCAGGTGCTCGGCCAGCGCGTCGCAGAGGATGTCGACCCGCTCGGCGAGCGCGGCCTTCACCGTCGCGATCGACCGGTCGTTCGCGCCCGTCGCGCAGAACTCATAGACGATCCCCTGCGCCACCATGTTTGGCGCGATGTAGGTGTTCGTCGCGAGCTTGCGGATGTCGTCGACCAGGCCGGCCGGGCCGACGAGGTAGCCGACCCGGACGCCCGGCGCCACGGTCTTGGAGAACGAGGACGCGTAGATGACCTTCTCGTCGGATTCGTCGAGCGACAGCATCGTCGGCAGCGACTCACCCGCGAAGCGGATGTCGATGTACGGGTCGTCCTCGAAGACCGGGAAGCCGAACTCGCCCGCGAGGTCCAGCAGCGCGCGGCGCTTCTCCAGCGACAGCGTGTACCCGGCCGGGTTCTGGAAGTTCGGGATGACGTGCGCGAGCGACGGCGTCACGCCGCCGCGCAGCAGCCCGGCGAGCTCGTCGGTGGAGATCCCGTCGTTCTCGAGCGAGACCATGTGGATCTGCGCGCCGAGCGACTTGAGGTTCAGCAGGGTGCGGTCGTACGTCGGCTTCTCGACGACGACGTCGGAGCCCGACTGCACGAGCGTCTGGAAGAGGAAGGCATCGGCCTGCATGGACCCGTTCGTGACGAGCACGCGCGATTCGTCGACGCCGTGCTTCTCGGCGATCCACTTGCGCAGCGGCACGTAGCCGATGGCGGTGCCGTAGGCCGTGAGGCCGCCGGGGTCGTTCGCGAACGCGCGCTGCGCGGCGGCGCTCAGACCCTCCACGTCGACGATGTCCAGGGACGGCGCCCCGCGGGCAAAGGAGATCGTGTCGGCCATGCGGTCCACAGTAACGCGCTGGAGCGCGTGCGCGTTCAGCGGCGCCGGGGCAGCAGGCGCGCGGCCGCGGCGACCTGCGCCGCGGCGTCTCGCTCGGCGTGCGACGGAGCCTCCCGCCGCGCGATCATCGCGTCGAGTTCGTCACCGAGGCCGGCGGCGGCCCACGCCACGTCGTCGAGCGCGGCCTGTAGGCCCGCGCCGACGCCTCCTGGCTGAAGACGACCTTCGAGGGATCGTCGGGATCGATCTTCACGTTCCATATCCTGCCCAGTTCGTAGGGGCTCATGCCGGAGATGCCCGACTGCTGCTGCGCGGTCGCGGCCATGTCCTGCGCACCGGCCATCGCGTCCTTCATGTTCTTGAAGTACGGCGAGCCTATGTGCCCGCCTCGGTGCTCTCTACCGGTGATCGCGGAGTTGCTTACGCGTCCTACGGAATCTCGAGGCCCGAGAGTCCCTCGAACCCGCGCAGCAGGATCGTGGCGGCCCGGTCGGCCATGTCGTCCGGGGCGTAGCGTTCGGGATCGGTGACGATCAGCCGGGCGAACGCGTCCCCGATCCCCGCGACGGCGTTCGCGCTGATCTCGGCCTTGAAGTCCGGATCGTCGGCCATCCCGGCGCTGTGCAACCACGCGCTGATCATCTCGGCGATGCGGCCGACCTGCTCGGAACGATGCTGCTCGACACCTGCGGCGACCTGCGGGTCGAGGCCATCGTGCACCGCCATGACCGTCGCGCGGAAGCTGTCGGGCGCCGACGCGACGGCGCGGAAGAACGCGGTGAACCCGCCGCGCAGCGTGTCCGCGGGGTGCTCGAAGTCGATGGTCTCCGGCAGCGATTCCGCGGTGGTCTGCGCCAGCCGCTCGGCCTCCCGGCGCAGCAGCGCGGCGAACAGCTCGCGCTTGTTCGGGTAGCAGTCGTAGAGGACCGGCTTCGTGACGCCCGCCTCCGCAGCGATCGCGTCCATCGAGGCGCCGTCGAACCCCGTCCGCAGGTAGACCTGCAGGGCGGCGTCGAGGACGAGCGGACGCCGCCGCTCGGGCCCGAGATGGGGCGCGCGCGTGCGGGTAGAAGCGTCACTGGGCGTGCTGGCCACCCATCCAACGTACCTGAACAACCTGTCAGCGGCTGCGGCGGCTGCCGCGTCGGCGGCTGCTGCTCGAGCTCGAGCGTGAGCTGCGGCGGACCCGTTCGAGTTCGTGCCCGAAGGCGTCCTCTGCCGCCTGGCTCATGAGCGGCTCGAACACGGCGAGGTACGCCTCCGCCGCCAGAGGGCGCAGCCGCTCGAGCGCGGTGCGGACGTCGGCCCACTGATCGTCCGGCATGCCGGCGGCCTCGAACGGCTTCCACACGCCTTCGAGGAAAAGCCGGACGAACGCCCGTGCCGCCGCTTCGGCGTGACGCTGGAGCTCCTCGATGAGGTCGAACGCCAGCTCCAGCTCCACGCCGAGTTCCCTCAGCGTGACCCCCGCGCGCAACAGCCGCGGGCTCGCGACCTCGAACCGGCCATCGCCGACGGGCTGGAGCAGGCCGAGCTTGACGGCCCGCTTGACCCGGTCCGCGGTCGCGACACCGCCGAAGCGCTCGAAGACCTCCTCGACGTCGAGGATCTCGGACGTCTCGGTCTCAAAGCCCTGCAGCAGCATCTGGCGCAGCGAGACCGCCTCCTCGCCGAAGCGGCCGTCCTCGAGGAGATGGCCGATGGCGGCGAGGTTGAACCCGTCGGCCTGCAGCTCGCGGACGAGGCGCAGCCGCTCGACGTGGGCCGGGCCGTAGTAGCCGGTGCGCCCGCGGACCTCGGGTGCCGGCAGCAGTCCGCGCGACTGGTGTGCGCGGATGTTGCGCACGCTCTGGCCGGTGCTGCTGGCCAGCTGTTCGATCGTCATGTCGTTGACGGAGGTCGGCACGGAGCAGGGAAGCCTAGCCGCTGGCTATGTTCCATAGATCGATGTAACATCGCAGCATGTCGTCATTCCTGTCATCAATGATCGCTGCTGACGCCCCCGCGGGCGGCGCGGCGATGGACCAGGTGGTCACCGCCACCCTCGGCGCCTCGGTCGCCACCGCCGTCCTGCTGTGGATCGGTCTGCGGTACCGCGCCGGCCACGTCGCGTGGCTGCGCAGCATCGCCCGATTCTCCGAGCGCGCCTCCGGGATGCCCTCCTGGGCTGCCGTTCCCGCCGGGCTCGGCGCCGGCGCGCTGATCGTCGCGCTCTTCGGGATGTACTGGGACATCTCGCTGCACATCGACAAGGGGCGCGACGAGGGCCCGCTCGCCAACCCCGCGCACTACTTCATCCTCATCGGGCTGTACGGCGTCCTCGCCGCCGCGTTCCTCTCGCTGACGATGGCGGACGGCCATCGCCCGAGCCGCGCCGCTGTGCGCGTCGCGCATGGCTGGAACGTGCCGCTCGGCGGTCTGCTCATGGTCGCGTGCGGCGGCTACGCACTGCTCGGCTTCCCGCTCGACGACCTCTGGCACCGGCTGTTCGGGCAGGACGTCACGCTCTGGGGTCCCACGCACCTCATGCTCATCGGCGGGGCGGTCATGGGGCTCGTCGGGCTGTGCGTCCTCATCTCCGAAGGGCTGCGCGCGCCGGCCGGCGAGGAGGCCCCGAACGCGCTGGCGCCGATCATCGCGCGGACGCGCGCCATCGGGCTCATGGGCGGGCTGCTCGTCGGGCTGGCGACGTTCCAGGCCGAGTTCGACTGGGGCGTGCCGCAGTTCAACCTCCTGCTCGAGCCGGTGCTGCTCGCGGCGTCGGCCGCCATCGGCCTCGTCTGCGCGCGGCTGTACATCGGGCCGGGCGGCGCGATCGCGGCCACGCTGATCTTCCTCATCCTGCGCGGCGCGCTGGCCCTCGCCATCGGTCCCCTGCTGGGGCAGACGCCCCCGGACTTCGCCCTCTACCTCCCGTCGGCGATCCTCGTCGAGCTCGTCTTCCTGGCCGCCCCCGCCGCGCTGCGGGCGAAGCCATACGTGGTGGGCGCGCTCGCCGGCTTCGCCGTGGGCACGCTGGGCACGCTCGCCGAGTACGGCTGGTCGCAGGTCTGGATGCCCATCCCGTGGCCGTCGGCGATGCTCGGCGAGGCGCTTCTCGTCGGCACCATCGCCGGCGTCGCCGGAGGCGTGATCGGTGCGTTCACGGGCGGGTGCCTGAACCCGCAGATCGGGCTTGCGGCGATGCGGCCCGGCCGGATCCTCGCCCCCACGGCGACGGCGGTCATCGTCGGGCTGTTCGGCGTCCTGCTCGCTACGGGCGCTCAGGGGGGCGTGACCGGCACCGTGACGCTGCGCGACATCACCACCGGGCCCGACCGCACCGTCGCCGCGACCGTGCGTGTCGCGCCGGACTCCGCGGCCGACGACGCCCGCTGGCTGACGTACACCGCCTGGCAGGGCGACGGCTTCGTCATCAACCACCTGCGGCGCGTCGGCGACGGTGTGTACGAGACGACGGAGCCGGTCCCCGCAGGCGGTGACTGGAAGGCCATGGTCCGCCTGCACCAGGGAGACTCGCTGCTCGCGATGCCGGTCCATCTGCCGGAGGACCGCGCCATCCCCGCGCCTGAGATTCCAGCCACCGCAGCGTTCACCCGCGAGTTTGTCGCCGACAAGCTCGTGCTCCAGCGCGAGGCGAAGACCGACGTCGCACCGTGGCTGTGGACGGCCGCGGGCCTCGTCGTGCTGCTCCTCACGCTCCTGCAGCTCGGCGCACTCGGCTGGGGCCTGCTGCGCCTGTCGTCGACGGCCACCCCGCCCGACGCGCCGGGTGGCGCGCCGGTGGGTGTCGCGGCGCCGCGCACGCTGGCGCGACCCGGGCGGGTCGCGCCAAGTGTGATCAGGGGTTGAAGGCGTACCAGCGGAGCTGGAAGTTGCTGAACGCGCTCGAGGTACTGGCCGTGATGTTGCAGAACCGGACGTGACGGCGACGTTGGCGGCGCTGCTCGCGCTCAGGCGGGCGAAGCCGCTTGAGTTGATCCCGTCAAGGAGGTTGGCGTCGAGCCGGATCCGCTTCCGTCGACCGTCGACAGCTTCGCGAGGATCTGACCCGGCGTGTCAGGCGAGCCCGCAGGACCCTGGGGTCCGATGCGGCCCGCGGGCCCGGTCGCACCCGTGTCTCCCTTCGCTGCGGCGCTTCCTGCGGCCCCGGCCGGGCCCTGGGCCCCGGTATCGCCCCGTGGGCCTGCGGGCCCGGCGGGACCAGCGGGACCGGTGGCGCCCGCGGCGCCCACCGTGCCGCCCGCACCGGTCGTCGGCACGGTGCTCGCGGGCGCACTCGTCCACGCCAGCTTGCGCTCGCGCTTCCGGCACTTCGCCTTCGCGGCGATGACCCGCAGCCGGCCCTTCGCCTTCCCGGCCTTCTTCACGCAGGCCGTGACCGTCACGGGCGGCTTGGTCGCCGCGGGCTGGCCGGTGACCGCCCACGCTCCACCCCCGAGCGCGAGGAACACGGCGATGGTGGACATGACGTTCGCGTAGCTCAACGTCGGGCGTGACATGGCGGCGCCTCCGGTGCGAATCGATCAGTGCAGCTGCTGTTCGCGCAACGGGCGCTCCCTGCCGGAGTTACGCGCGCACGAAAAGGATTGTCAGCCGCGGCGCAGGCGCGCCGCGCTGTCGCGGGCGCTCGTCGTCGCCCAGGACGCCAGTGCGGCGGCGGGGGTGCGGTTCGGGTCGGGCTCGTTCCCGTCGCCCAGGCGCCAGAGCTGTTGGGTGTGCCACACCAGATCTGTGAGCGCATCCGCGCGCTTGATGCCGATGCGCTGCGGCCGGCCGCCGCTGGCCGCCACCGCGCCGGACATGAGCTCGCGAGGGAGGTCCGGCTCCACGGCCATCGGGCGGCCGAGCCCGATGACGTCGACCGCGCCCTCCTCGAGCACGGCGTTCATTGCGTCGGCGCTGCGCAGCCCGCCGGTGAGCATGAGGGGCATCTTCGTCCGCTCCCGCACCGTGCGGGCGTACTCGAGGAAGTACGCCTCGCGCTCGCGGGTGCTCTTGCGTTGCTCGGCGAGGTCACCGACCATCGCCGCGCGCTCGTACGTTCCGCCGGAGATCTCCAGGAGGTCGACGCCCTCCACTTCGAGCGCCTCGACCACGGCCATCGACTCCTCCTCGGAGAACCCGCCGCGCTGGAAATCTGCGCTGTTGAGCTTGACCGACAGCGGGGTCTGGGCGCCGATCTCGTCGCGAATCGCCCGCACGAGTTCGATGACGAAGCGGCGTCGGCGCTCGGGGTCGCCGCCCCACGCGTCCTGGCGCTGGTTCGTCAGCGGCGACAGGAACTGGCTGACGAGGTAGCCGTGCGCGCCGTGGATCTGCACGCCGGTGAAGCCGGCGCGCACCATGAGGTCGGCGGTCCGCGCGAAGCGGCCGATGATCTCGTGGATCTCGGCGTCGGTGAGGGTGCGTGGCTTGGCGAACGCGGTCTGCAGCCCCTTGAGCGGGACGGCGGACGGCGCGACGGGACGGCGGCTGAGCAGCCGCGGGGACTGGCGCCCGGGGTGGTTGATCTGCACGAGCGCCTGGGTGCCGTGCTGGGTCGCGGCCTCGGCCCACGCCCGCAGCCCCTCCATGTCACGGTCGTCCTCGACGGCGACGTTGCGCGGTTCGCCGAGCGCGCGGCGGTCGACCATCACGTTGCCGGTGATCAGCAGGCCCGCGCCGCCGGCGGCCCAGCGTTCGTACAGGCGCGTCAGGCGGTCCGTCGGCGCGTTCGTGCGGACGTCGCCGAGCTGCTCACTCATCGCGGCCTTCGCCAGGCGATTGGGCAGGTCAACGCCGCAGGGGAGGGCGAGCGGGGAGGACAGCGTCGGCATCGCGGCCGTAACCTACTGATCCGCAGTTGAGCTACGGGCTGGGCTCCAGATGGAACAGGAGCACGGCGACACGTTTCGGACGTATGCGTACGCGCCGACCGATGCTCGGTCACCGCGGGCAGCGTGCTACGAACCGAGGATCTCCATGGCGATCTCGGCGGTCTCCGTGGGGGTGCGACCGACGCGCACGCCCTTGGCCTCGAGGGCCTCCTGCTTCGCGATGGCGGTGCCGGCCGAGCCGGAGACGATCGCGCCGGCGTGGCCCATCTGCTTGCCGGCCGGGGCGGTGAAGCCCGCGATGTAACCGACGACCGGCTTCGTGACGTGCTCGGCGATGTACTCGGCCGCTTCCTCCTCGGCCGAACCCCCGATCTCACCGCTCATGACGATGAGCTCGGTCTGCGGGTCGGCCTCGAACAGCGCGATGATGTCGACGAACGACGAGCCCGGGACCGGGTCCCCGCCGATGCCGACGATGCTCGAGTTGCCGAAGCCCTTCTGCGCCAGCTCGTTGCCGATCTGGTAGGTCAGCGTGCCGGAGCGCGAGACGACCCCGACGTTGCCCTCCTTGAAGAAGGACGCCGGGATGATGCCGACGTTCGCCTTGCCCGGCGAGAGGATGCCCGGGCAGTTCGGGCCCACCAGGGTGGTGCCCGGGTAGTCGCGCCTGACCTGGTTGTAGAGCTTGAGCTCGTCGTGCGCGGGGATGCCCTCGGTGATGATGATGACCACCTCGACGCCCGCCGCTGCAGCCTCGAGGGCCGACGCGGCCGCGAACGGCGGCGGCACGAAGATCATCGCGGTGTTCGCACCCGTCTCGGCGACGGTGGTCGCCCAGTCGGCGAACACCGGGATGCCCTCGACGTTCTCCCCGGCCTTCTTCGGGTTGATGCCGCCGACGACGTTCGTGCCGTACCTGCGGTTGTTCAGCGTGTGGAACGAGCCCTCACGGCCGGTGATCCCGGCGACGGCGAGCTTCGTGTCGTTGCCGACGAGGACGGACATCAGCTGTTCTCCTTGGCCAGCGCGACGACCGTCTGGGCCGCTTCCAGCATCGTCTTGGCGGGGGTCACGCTCGGCAGGTCGGCCTGCTCGAGCAGCTCGCGGCCGGCCACGTCGTTCGTGCCGTCCAGGCGGACGACGAACGGCACCGTCGGCTTCAGCTGGCCGAACGCCTCGATGAGGCCCTTGGCGACCTCGTCGCAGCGCGTGATGCCGCCGAAGATGTTGAACAGGACGGCCTTCACGTTCGGGTTCGAGAGGATGACCTCCGTCGCCTCGGTGATCTTCTGGGCGTCCGATCCGCCGCCGGCGTCCAGGAAGTTCGCCGGCGTGCCGCCCGCCTGGGCGACGACGTCGAGGGTCGACATCACGAGCCCGGCGCCGTTGCCGAGGATGCCGATGTCACCGTCGAGCGCCACGTACGTGATGCCCTTGGCGCGCGCGGCGGCCTCCTGCTCGTCCTCGCCCTGCGTGTAGCGCAGCTCGGCGTTCTCGGGGTGACGAAAGAGCGCGGACTCGTCGAGCGAGACCTTCGCGTCGAGCGCCTTCGCCTTGCGGTCGGGCGTGATGATGAGCGGGTTGACCTCGGCGAGGGTCGCGTCCTCTTCGATCCACACCTCGTAGAGGGCGACGAGGATGTCGGCGACGCCGTCCTGCACGTCCTCCGGCGTGTTCGCGGCGCGCACGATGTCGAGCGCCTCGTCCTTCGTCAGGCCGACGAGGGGATCGACGTTGCGCTTGATGAGGAGCTCGGGGGTCTTCTCGGCGACCTCCTCGATCTCGACGCCGCCCTCGAGGCTGAACATCACGAGCGGCTTCTTCGCCGACCGGTCGAGCAGCACCGAGGCGTAGTACTCGGTGTCGATGTCCGACGCCTTCTCGATCCACAGGGTGTGGACGATGTGACCCTTGATGTCCAGGCCGAGGATGTTCGTCGCGTGCTCCGTGGCTTCGGCGTCGTTGGCCGCGAGCTTGACGCCGCCGGCCTTGCCGCGGCCGCCGATGAGCACCTGCGCCTTGACGACGACGGGATAGCCGAGCTCGTTCGCGGCGGCGACGGCGTCTTCGACGGTCGTCACTGCGCGGCCGTCGGAGATCTCCAGGCCGTGCTTGGCGAACAGCTGCTTGCCTTGGTATTCGAGCAGGTCCATGTGCCGTTTCGGGTGGGGTGGGGGGCGCGACCAATCGGGTCACGCCGCATGGTTGGGAGCGCCAACCAGACCCCGGCGACAGTTGCGGCGCCGGGTGTGGCGCCGCCGATGGACTCTAGTGACGGTGCGTCGAGAAGGTCGGGCGGCGCGCGTCATGTTGCGCGCGAGCCCGTCATAATGCCCGCACACATGGCGCTTCCCAAGGACATCACCTTCGTCACCTTCGACGTCTACGGCACGTTGATCGATTGGGAGGAGGGCATCAACACCGCCTTCCAGAAGGAGGCGGCCCGCGACGGATTCACGATCGACAAGGACGAGCTGCTCGCGAAGTTCATGGAGATCGAGAAGGAGATCGAGGGCGGCTCCTACGAGCTGTACGCCGAGGTCCTGCGGCGCTGCGCGGTCCGCATCGCCGACGAGCTGGGTTGGCCGCTGGAGTCCTCGCGCTCGGGGTTCCTGCCGGACTCCGTGGTCCGCTGGAAGCCGTTCAAGGAAACGATGCCGCAGATCAACAAGTTCGGCAAGAAGTTCCAGACGGGCCTGATCTCGAACATCGACGACAAGCTGCTCGGTCAGACGCGCCGACACATCCCGCACGACTTCGACCTCGTCGTCACCGCCCAGCAGGTTCGCTCCTACAAGCCCGATCCGGCGCACTTCAAGGAGTGTGAGCGCCGGGTGGGCTCGAAGAAGGGGTGGGTCCACATCGGCTCGAGCTACTACCACGACATCGAGCCGTGCATCAAGGCGAAGATCCCGGTGATCTGGGTCAACCGCCACAAGCAGGAGCTCGAGTCGGGGCAGAAGAAGCCGACGGCCGAGGTCAAGACGCTGCTCGAAGCGGCGAAGCTCCTCGGGCTGTAGTCCCTTGCGCGTCGTCGGGCTCCATCCCGACGTCCTGGTCGCCACCAGCCGGTTCTGGCAGACCACCTGCACGATCGTCCGCAACGGGGACGAGGGGTTCGTCATCGACAGCCCCGTGCTGCCCGACGAGCTGGAGGTCCTCCCGGCGATCGTCGAGCAGGCCGACTTTCCCGTCAGCGGGCTGCTCGCCACGCACGGGGATTGGGACCACCTGCTCGGGCGCTACGCCTTCCCCGGTGCCGCCCTCGGCGTGCCGGAGACCACCGCGGCCCGGCTGCGCGGCGAGCCGGGCGCGGCGCAGCGCGAGCTGCGCGGCTTCGACGACGAGCACTACGTCGAGCGCCCCGGGCCGCTCTCGCTCGGGGAGGTCCAGCCGCTGCCGGTGCCGGGCTACCTCGACATCGGCGAGGCGTCGATGGAGCTGCACCCCGCCGACGGTCACACGCCCGACGGCATGGCGATCTGGCTGCCGTGGGCGAAGGTGCTCGTCGCCGGGGACTACCTGTCGCCGGTGGAGATCCCGTGGCTGTCGCCCGGCGGCTCGCGTGACGCGTACCTCGCGACGCTGCGCCGCCTGCAGCCGTTCGTCGAGCAGGCCGACCACGTCGTGCCCGGTCACGGCGCCGTGCTCGACCCGGCGCGCGCCCTGGCGATCCTGCGCGAGGACGTCGCCTATCTCGACGGCCTGCCCGACTCCTCGCTGCCGCTCGCGCGGCGTACGGGCGCGCAGCGCAAGATCCACGAGAGCAATGTGAAGCACGTGACCGCGTGATCCACCACGTCGCCGTCGACGTCCCGGCCGGGGAACTCGACGCGGCGGTGGCGTTCTGGGCGCTGCTGGGCTTCGAGGAGGTGCCGCCGCCCGACGCGCTGCGCGGCAGGTGGCGCTGGGTCGAGCGCGCCGGCGGGCAGCTTCACCTGCGGGGGGTCGAGGCCACGGCACCGGCCGGCGCGTGGCACGTCGCGGTGGTCGTCCCCGACCACGAGGCGGCGATCGCGCGGCTGGCGGCGACGGGGTTCGCCTACGAGCCCGGCAGCGAGCACTGGGGCGAGCCGCGGGGCAAGACGACGGCCCCGGGCGGCACGAGCGTGGAGCTGATGGCCGCCCCACCACCCCCAACCCGCTGAGCGTCACATACCGGTCGCGGGGGCGACCACTATCGGACGCTCAGTGTCGGAGGGGCCACCTCGATAGCATCATGGCGTGGCGCTCCCGCCCACCCTCGCCCTCCCGGC
>JBPPNC010000003.1:0-3864 GCA_051306365.1 Solirubrobacteraceae bacterium | reverse complement strand
GCAGCGCCGTGATCTCGGGGTCGTCGGTCGGCCCCTCGACACCTCAGTTCCATGAGCGGTTGTCGTTCGTGCCGTCCTTGCTGTCCTCGAGGTTGGCCTCGTTGTGCTTGTCGTTGTAGGAGACGAGGTCGTTTAGCGTGAAGCCGTCGTGCGCGGTGGCGAAGTTGATCGACGCAAACGGCTCGCGGCCGTCGTCCTTGTAAAGGTCGCTGGAGGCGGTCAGGCGGTTGGCGAAGTCGCCGACGCTTGCGTGCCCGCGCCAGAAGTCACGCATCGTGTCGCGATAGATGCCGTTCCACTCGGTCCACAGGACCGGGAAGTTGCCGACCTGGTAGCCGCCGGGCCCGACGTCCCACGGCTCGGCGATGAGCTTGACCTGCGACAGCACCGGGTCCTGGTGGATGACGTCGAAGAACGCCGACAGCCGGTCGACGTCGTAGAACTCGCGAGCGAGCGCGGAGGCGAGGTCGAATCGGAACCCGTCGACGTGGTAATCCACCACCCACGTCCGCAGCGAGTCCATGATGAGCCGCAGGACGCTCGGGTGCGTCGGGTCCAGCGTGTTGCCGGTGCCCGTGTAATCCACGTACCGCCGCGGGTCCTCCGGCGCGAGGCGGTAGTACGAGCGGTTGTCGATGCCGCGGAACGCGAGGGTGGGCCCGAGGTGATCACCCTCGGCGGTGTGGTTGTAGACGACGTCGAGGATCACCTCGATCCCCGCGCGATGCAGCGCCTTGACCATGCCCTTGAACTCCCGCACCTGCTCGCCGCGCGTGCCGGTCGCGGCGTACCCGGAGTGGGGCGCGAAGTAGCCGATGGAGCTGTAGCCCCAGTAGTTCGTCAGGTCGCGCGCCGGGAGGAAGTGCTCCTCGGCGATGTGGTGGATCGGCAGCAGCTCGACGGCCGTCACTCCGAGACCCGTGAGGTACTCGATCGCCGCGGGTGAGGCGAGACCGGCGTACGTGCCGCGCAGCTCCTCGCGCACCCGCGGGTTGCGCATCGTGAACCCGCGGACGTGCATCTCGTAGATGACGGTCTCCGACCATGGATGCGCGGGATGCCGGTCGTCCTCCCAGGCGAACCCGTGGTCGACGACGACGCACTTCGGGATGGCCGCGGCGTCGTCCGTGTCGTCGGGGACGAACTCGGCGTGCTCGTCGCCGGCCGGTGCGTGCCCGAAGACCCTCCCGGCGTCCCACGCGACCGTGCCGTCGATCGCGCGCGCATACGGGTCGATGAGGAGCTTGTGGCGATTGAACCGGTGTCCGGCGGCCGGAGCGTACGGGCCGTGCACGCGGTACCCGTACCGCTGTCCGGGGCCGACGTCGGGCAGGTAGACGTGCCAGTGCTGCGCCGTCCGCTGGCGTATCGGGATGCGCTCCTCCCCGCCCGCGCCGTCGAAGAGGCAGAGCGTCACGCGTTCGGCGTGCTCGGAGAAGAGCGAGAAGTTCGTCCCGCGACCGTCCCACACGGCGCCGAGGGGGAAGGGGCGGCCCGGCCAGATCTCCCGGCTCATCCGGGCACGGCGGCCTCGGGGACGAGCCAGACGACGCCGAGCGGCGGCAGCGTGACGGTCGCCGAGCACGGCTGATGGTGCCAGCCCGCCGCCTCCGCCTCGACGGCGCCGTAGTTGCCGATGTCCGCGCCGCCGTAGAACGACGAGTCGGTGTTCAGGATCTCCCGCCAGCGGCCGGAGCGCGGCAGGCCGACGCGGTAGTCGTCGCGCGGCACCGGTGTGAGGTTCGCGATGCAGACGACGACGTCGTCGCCGCCCGGATCGGCGCGACACCAGGCGAGGATGCTGTGCTCGGCGTCGTTGGCGTCGAGCCACCAGAAGCCCTCGGGGCTCGCGTCCGCCGCCCAGAGTGCGCGGTGCTCGCGGTAGAGGCCGTTGAGGTCGGCGACGAGCCGCTGGACGCCGGCGTGCTCCGGGTCCTCCAGGAGGTGCCAGTCGAGCGAGCCGTCGTGGCGCCACTCGGACTCCTGTCCGAACTCGCCGCCCATGAACAGGAGCTTCTTGCCGGGGTGCGCCCACATGTATCCGTAGAGCGCACGGAGGTTGGCGAAGCGCTGCCAGCGGTCGCCGGGCATCCGGCTGAGGAGCGAGCCCTTGCCGTGCACGACCTCGTCGTGGGACAGCGGGAGCACGAAGTTCTCGCTGTACGCGTACATCATGCTGAACGTCAGCTCGTGGTGGTGGTAGCGGCGGTGGACGGGGTCCTTGCCGAAGTACTCGAGCGTGTCGTGCATCCACCCGAGGTTCCACTTGAATCCGAAGCCCAGGCCGCCGGTGTACGTGGGCTTCGAGACGCCCGGCCACGCCGTCGACTCCTCGGCGATCATCGCGATCCCGGGCTCGGCGCCGTACGCGGTCTCGTTGAGCTCGCGCAGGAAGCTGACGGCGTCGAGGTCCTCGCGGCCCCCGTACGCGTTCGGCAGCCACTCTCCCTCCTTGCGGGAGTAGTCGAGGTAGAGCATCGATGCGACGGCGTCGACGCGCAGCCCGTCGGCGTGGTAGTCGCGCAGCCAGTGCAGGGCGCTCGACAGCAGGTAGTTCCGGACCTCGCTGCGCCCGTAGTTGAAGATGAGCGTGCCCCAGTCCGGGTGCGCGCCGCGCCGCGGGTCGGCGTGCTCGTAGAGCTCGGTGCCGTCGAACCGGGCGAGCGCCCACTCGTCGCGGGGGAAGTGCGCGGGCACCCAGTCGAGGATCACGCCGACGCCGCGCCGGTGCAGCTGGTCGCAGAACTCGCGGAGGTCGTCGGGCGAGCCGTGGCGGGGGGTGGGCGCGAACTGCGACGTCACCTGGTAGCCCCACGAACCGCTGAACGGGTGCGCCATGACGGGCAGCAGCTCGATGTGCGTGAAGCCGAGGTCCGTGACGTAGGCGCCGAGTTCGTCGGCGAGCTCGCGGTACGTGAGCTGCCGGTTGCCTTCGAGGGGGTTGAGCCGCCACGAGCCGAGGTGGACCTCGTACGCCGACATCGGCCTCGCGAGCGGGTCGCCCTCGCGGCGGGCGGCCATCCACTCGTCGTCGCCCCACCGGTGCGCGGACTGCGCGACGACGGACGCGGTCTTGGGCGGTACCTCGGTCTCGAGGGCGAACGGGTCGGCCCGCAGGAGCAGCTCCCCGTCGTGGGTGCGCAGCTCGAACTTGTAGCGGCTGCCCGCGTGTGCGCCGGGGACGAAGAGCTCCCACACGCCGGTGGACCCCATGGACCGCATGAGCCCGAGCCGCCCGTCCCAGGTGTTGAAGTCGCCGACGACGCTCACCGACCGCGCGTTCGGAGCCCACACCGCGAACGCGACCCCGTCGGTCCCGTCGGCGGTGACGGCGTGCGCGCCGAGCTTGTCCTGCAGCGCGAGGTGCCGGCCCTCGGCGATGAGGTGCAGGTCGATCTCGCCGAGCGTGGGGGCGAAGCCGTACGCGTCGGGGCCGGTCACATCGGTCCCGTCGGGGTAGCGGACGCGCAGCTCGTAGGTGAGCGGGACCGCTCCGCCGGGGAGCCGGCCGGCGAACAGGCCCGCGGGGTGGACGATGTCGAGCTGCGTGGCCTCGTCACCGTCGACGAGGAGCCAGACGGCCTCCGCGCCGGGGCGCAGCGCGCGGACCACGACGCCGCCCTCGACGGGGTGCGCGCCGAGGTGGGCGTGCGGGTTGGCCGTCGCGCAGCTGAGGAGCGCCTCCGCTTCGGCGGTCGTCATGGCTGCTCGCCCTCGAGCATGCGTGCGAGTCCTGCGATCGGGATGGCGACCCAGTCGGGCCGGTTGTTCATCTCGTACTCGAGCTCGTACACGGCCTTCTCGAGTTCGAAGATCCGCAGGAGCGTGTGGGCCGCCTGCTCGCCGGGCGGGAGCAGCGCGCGG
>JBPPNC010000231.1:0-12628 GCA_051306365.1 Solirubrobacteraceae bacterium | reverse complement strand
GCGGCCTGCGGGCCTCGAGATGTACAGCGGGCCCTTCGGGGCGGTCCAGGCCGAGCGGCTGCTCTGGCGCGCAGGGTTCGGCCCGAAGGGGCGGGCCGACGCCGAGCGCGTGGCAGCCCTCGGCCTGGAGGAGGCCGTCCGACAGCTCGTCCGGCCGGGAGGGGCGGCGTCGCTCGTCGGCGCGGCGCCGCCGGCGCTCGCGCCGCGTGACGCGTGGAGCCACGACCACTGCTGGTGGCTCGACCGCATGGTCCGCTCCGACCAGCAGCTCGTCGAGCGGATGACGCTGATCCTCCACGACTGGTTCGCGACGTCGTCGGACAAGGTCGGCCAGTGGCTCGCCATCGACCAGAACGAACTCCTGCGCCGCCGCGCGCTCGGCTCGTTCGGCGACCTCGTCCTGGACCTGACGATCGACCCGGCGATGCTCGTGTGGCTCGACGGGATCGAGAACCGCCGAACGAGCCCGAACGAGAACTACGCCCGCGAGCTGATGGAGCTGTTCACGCTCGGCGCCGACCGCGGTGCGTACACCGAGGCCGACGTGCGCCAGCTCGCCCGCGCGCTGACCGGGTGGCGCGCGGACTGGAGCGAGGCCGAAGGTCGTCTCGTGAACTTCCGGCTGCACACGAACTGGCAGGACCGGGGGGCGAAGACCCTGTGGGCGGGGACCGCGCACGCGCAGACCGGGAACTTCGACTGGCGCGGCGCGGTGGACCTCTGTCTCGACAACCCGTACCACCGCTCGTTCTTCGTGCTGAAGCTGTGGTCGTACTTCGTGCCGACCGCGCCGTCGCCGACCACGCAGGCGGCGCTCGAGTACCTGTACGTGATGAGCGGCCGCTCGATCGCGGACGTCCTCGAGGCGATCCTGCTGCACCCCGACTTCCACGCCGGCCCGGCGATGGTCAAGCCGCCCGTCGTGCTGTCGGCGGGGCTCATGCGCGCCGCCGGCCGCGGGGTCGGGAACACGAACTGGGGATGGCGCGCCGACCCGTCCGGGCAGCGGCTCTTCTACCCGCCCAACGTGTCCGGCTGGAAGGACCAGAGCTGGCTGGACACCTCCACGCACATGGGCCGCTGGGACCTCGTCTACGAGGCGATGAGCGGCGACACGGCGACGAGCGGCGGCTACAGCGGGTCGACGGAGACCCCGGCCGAAGCGGTCGCCGCGGCCCTGCGCTTCTGGGGCGACCCGACCATCGGCGCCGACACGCTCGCCGCCCTGCGCGCGTACGCCGACCAGCCGCGTCCCAGCGGTTACTCGAACAACGACTTCCGCGCGATGCGACAGAACTCGCTGCGCCATCTGCTCGCGTCCTCTCCCGACTTCCAGGTGTGCTGATGAGCCATCGCTGCTGCTCGGACTTCAAGCGGTCGCACGAGAGCATCGCCCGCGCCGGTGAGGGTCTGCCCGCCATCGAACCCGGCATGCCGACGCCTGCGGGCACCGGCATGACCCGCCGTTCGCTCGTGCTGCGCTCGGCGGGGCTGGCGCTGTCGGTCTACGGCGCCGGGAAGCTCGTGGCCCCCGAGGCGTTCGAGGCGGCAGTCGCCCAGGCGGCCGGCGACCACCGCGTCGTCGTCTCGGTGTTCATGGACGGCGGGGCGGACAACTTCAGCCTGCTCGCCCCGGCCGGGCACAGCCGGTACCAGGAGCTGCGCCCGACGCTCGCCATCGCCGACGACCCTGCGCGGCGCTTCGGCCCGGACCCGTCGCTCGTCTGGAACCCCGAGGCCGACGGCCTGCGCCAGCTGTGGGACGACCCGTCCTGCGGTGTCGCCGTGGCCCCCGCGATCGGCTACCCGGACCCGAACCAGTCGCACTTCACGAGCCGGCACTACTGGGAGGTCGGCGCGCTGGACCCGACAGGGACGACCGGCTGGCTCGGCCGGTACCTCGACCGCGTCGGCTCACCGGACGTCCCCATCCAGGGGCTGAGCTTCTCCGGCATGCTGAACCCCACACTCGCGACGGCGTCGAACCCGGTCGCGGCGACCGACAGCATCGGGTCGTACGACTTCGGCACGCACAACACGTGGGGGACCGCGATGACGACGCGGCTGCGCGACGCGCACCGCACCCTCGGCGGGCTGCCCGCGAGCGACCCGTCGCTGCGGTACGCACGGCGAATCCAGGCCAGCTCGGCGCAGCTGCGCACCGACCTGTCGTCGGCCACCACCGCGCCGGCGACCGACCCGGCCGCGGGATACCCGACGCAGAACAGCTCGATGAAGACGTGCCTGCAGTCGCTCGCGCGCCTGCTGCACGTCAACACGGCCGGCAACTACCTGCCGATCCGCGCGGTGACCGTCGACGCCGCGGGGGGCTGGGACACGCACTCGGCGCAGGCCGACGACTTCAACCGCAACCTGCGCACCACGTGCGGGAACCTCCGCGCGTTCTGGACGGACCTCACGCTCCGTGGCCTCGACAACCGGGTGCTGCTGCTCGTCTGGTCGGAGTTCGGGCGGCGGCCCGAGGAGAACGGCTCCGCCGGCACGGACCACGGCGCGGCGAGCACCGCATTCGTCATCGGCCGTGACGTGCAGCAGGGCATGATCGGCGAGTTCCCGGGGCTTGCGGACCAGGGCACCGTCGGGGCGGGCCTCGACCCGTACGGCAACCTCCGCCCCACCGCGGACTTCCGCGCGCTGTACTGCGGCCTGCTCGAGCAGTGGCTGCAGACCGACGCCGACGGGATCGTCCCGGGCGCCGGCGCCTTCACCCAACCCGTACTCCTGTGACGCGACGCGCCACGATCATCTTGGCGACGGCGTTCGCGCTCCTCGCCTTCACCTCACCCGGCGCCCACGCGGCGACCGCCGACGACCCTGCGGCGACCGCCGCGACGACCCGCGATGCCGGGGCCCGGCAGAAGCCCCGAACCCCCGGCCAGCGGCGCCGGTGCCGCCGCGGCGCGACCCGGAAGACCTCCGGTACGCGTCGCGGCGGCGCCAGTAAGGCGAAGACCAAGGCGTGCGCGAAGAGGAAGACCGAGAAGAAGACGAAGCCCAAGCCGAAGCCGTCGACGCCGGGCACGACGACACCGGCCGGCGACACGGGGACGACGGCACCGGCCCGGGACGGCGGCAGCACCGGAACGACCCCCTCGGGCGGGTCCACCCCGACAGGCGGGGGAGGCGACACCACCACCCCGGAGCTCAACGCCGTCGGCGTCAAGGCCTACGACCGCAGCGGCACGTTCGTCTTCGAGACCACCCGCAGCACGGTGCGCAACGGCGAACTCACGGTGAGCTTCCACAACTTCGACCTCGACGATCACAATCTGTGGTTCGAGGGGACCTCGCCGCTGGTGTCCCCCGTGAAGCTCTCCGACCCGATCCCGCTCCACGGCGACGTGACCACCACCGTGACGGTCGCCGCCGGCGCGTATCGGTTCTTCTGCACCGTGCCGGGCCACGGCACGATGACGAAGGCGCTCACCGTCCAGTAGCCGAGAAGTGCTGGTAGTCGCGGATGCCGCCCTGCCAGCGCCCACCCCCCCCCCCGCCCGCGCGCGCGAACGCGCGGACGAGTGCCCGGCCGTGCACCGCCATCCCCTTCCGATAGGGCGACCGCTGCAGGTAGGGTTCGGACTTCGCATGCGACGTGCGCGGCGGCGACCCGCTGACGTACGGGTTCTCGATCGGGTTGACGTCGATCGCCCGGCCGTACGCGTGCTCGCTCCACCCGGTGCCCCCGGTCACACGCCGGCAGTTGAAGGCCGACGTGTTGTCGTCCTCGATCGACGCGAAGTCCGAACCGCCGTACCGCTCGATCGGGCGCATCTTGCGGATCGGGAACTCCGCGGCGTACAGGCGCCGGAACACCTCGAGGATGTCCGTGGCCGCGGAGCGGTGCACGACGACGCGCCCGACCCCGACCTTGCCGGAGAGCCCGTAGTGGCGGAGGCGCACCACCCGCAGGTCGTCGAGCCCGACCGGGCAGCCGGGACGCCAGACGCCCGGTGTCATCGCATCGCGCTGGGCGGCGCTCAGCTTGAAGATCGTCGCGCGGTACGGCGGCGCGGCCGCGGCCGCCGCGGGCACGAGCAGACAGGTCACGACCGCGATCGATGTGACGAAACGCCGCACAGGGCGGATGAACGTCAAGGGGCCTTCGTGCGCGCGCCGGTCCGGCGCTTCGACGGCTTCGGCTTCGGCTTCGACTTCGGCTTCGGGTAGACGACGTTCACCCGCAACGCCGTGCGGCCCGCGGGCCCGCTGAGCCCCCGCGCGTCGATCCGCACCGTGTACCGCCCGCGTCGCGGCGGCACCCACGTCACGCTGTGGCGGCCCCGCGACAGCTGCATGGTCCGTTCAAACGAGCGCCCGCCCGGCCCATCGACGCGGACCCACACCCGGCCGACCTTCGACACGGAGAACCCGATGCGCTGCGCGCGCTTCGCCCACGCGCCGCGCACCGCGCCGATCCGCACCGTGGGCGGCTCCTTCTGGTACCGGCGGAAGCGGTGCTTCGCCTGGCAGTACGCAGACTGCTTCGTGCGGCGGCACAGGCCGCGCAGCTGGATCGTGGTGAACCGGTGGTAGTGGAGGTTCGCCTCGGTGCCGCCCTCGCTGTACAGCGACCAGGCGCCCGTGTCGTAGGCCTTCACCGAAGCGCGCACCCCGCGCTCGCCGCGCTCGTACAGGGCGCGTGCCCGCCCGTCGCCGGAGAGCACCGTCAGGTCGTGGATGCCCGCGACGGCCTGCAGCTCGCCATTGAGGATGTGCTCGGTCGGCGCGAACGAGTACATGATGTAGCGCCGCCGGTCGCCCGTGCCCGTGGACACGCCGTACGGCGGGCGGCGCTCGAACGCGCCAAGCCCGCTGCGTGCGATGTCGAGGTACGCGCGGCTGCCGAGCGCCCGCGCCCCGCGCGCGAACGCCTGGACGGCGGCGCCCTGCGCCATGCCGCTCACCCACGGCGGGGAGCCCGTGCCGAACCGGTACCCGTACTCCCACGCGCGGTAGCCGGCGCGCCACACCGAGACGGCGACGAGGTCGTCGAGCAGCCGTCGCAGCCGGACCTTGCGGCACGTCGTCTTCGTGCTGATGCATCGGCGTGCCAGCGCGTTGGCCACGCCGAACGACGCGAGTGGATGCAGCTGGACGCCCTGCCCGGGGATGTAGCGGTACACGCGGTCGTCGCGCGGGAAGCTGACATCCGCGCCCGGGGACGGGATCGAACGGGTCGTCCACACCTCGGCATTCCGGCGGACGCTGAGGATGGCCGCCTCCATGCGGCCCGGGCCGAGCATCCCGCGTCCGGCGAGCGACCGGACCTGCTTCAGCACCGCCCCGAGCTCCGCGGCACGCTGGCCGCCGAGCCGCGCCTGAGCCAGGCCCGCGCGGTACCACGAGCGCCGCATCGCGTCGTGCTCCTCCTGGTCGATCGCCCGCAGCAGCAGCGCCCGGCGCAGGGCGCCCTGCACGGTGCGAGAGCGCGCGAGCCGCGCGGCCTCGGCGCGGCGGGCGGCGGTCGCACGCTGCTCGGCGATGACGAGCGCACGGGTCGGCCGCGGACGGGACAACCGCTGGATCGGGGGCCGCTCCTCGGCGCCGGGGGCGGCGACCTGCGCGATGGCCTCGGCGACCGGGTTCGACCCGTCGGACTGCTCGAGCACCGGCTCCTGCGCCGTCGCCCCGCCCACCGCGAGGCCCGCCATCAGCGCGGCGAGGGCCGGGATGTACAGCCGCAGCCGGCGCCGGTGTCGCAACGGGTCCATCACCTGTGTGATCGGACGGCGAGCGGGAGAACTCAGGCCGAGCGGCCCGCCGGGGGATCGTTCGTCGAGGCGAGGGTCACGGTTAGACCGGATGGACGGGGTTGTGCTTCGCGGGCGAGTCGCGCACCTTTCCAGCCGCGAGCGCGAAGCGGCGGATGATCTCCGGGCGCAGCTCGGTGGGCTCGATGACCGCATCCACCACCAACTCCGACGCCAGGTGAAGGATGTCGATGTCCGCCGCGTACTCGGCGCGCAGGCGCTCGGTCTCCTTCGCGCGCTCGTCGGGGTCCTCTATCGCCTGCAGCTGGTTGCTGAAGACCGCGTTGATCGCCGCCTGCGGTCCCATGACCGCGATCGACGCGGTGGGCAGCGCGATGCAGCCGTCCGGCTCGAACGCCGGCCCCGCCATCGCGTACAGCCCGGCGCCGTAGGCCTTGCGGACGATGACGCTGAGCTTCGGCACGGTCGCCTCGCTCACCGCGCTGATCATCTTCGCGCCGTGGCGGATGATGCCCTGGCGCTCGACGCTGGTCCCGATCATGAACCCCGGCACGTCGGCGAGGAACAGCAGCGGCAGGTTGAACGCGTTGCAGAGCCAGATGAAGTGCGCGGCCTTGTCGGCGCTGTCGACGAACAGCACGCCGCCCTTCTGCTTGGGCTGGTTGGCGACGATTCCGATGGCCTTGCCGTCCATCCGCGCGAACCCGACGACGAGCTCCTTCGCCCAGCGCGGGTGGACCTCCAGGAACGAGTCGGCGTCGACCAGCGCGTCGAGCAGCAGCTTGATGTCGAACGGCTTGTTCTCATCGACCGGGACGATGTCGTCGAGCGGCGTGTCCGACGCGGGCGCGACCCCCGCCACAGGCGGTGTTCGCGCCGTGAAGTTCGTCGGCAGGTAGGAGAGCCAGCGGCGAGCGAGCGCCACGCCCTCCTCGTCGGTCCTGACGAGATGGTGCCCG
This sequence comes from Solirubrobacteraceae bacterium, assembly GCA_051306365.1. Lineage (GTDB taxonomy): Bacteria > Actinomycetota > Thermoleophilia > Solirubrobacterales > Solirubrobacteraceae > Svornostia. The sequence continues at coordinate 5,937 of JBPPNC010000231.1, read as the reverse complement.
CAGCCGGACGTCCCGGTGTGCATCCGCGCGCCGCCCATCTCCTCCAGCGTGACCTTCTCACCGATGACCATCTCGGCCATCCGCGGCGAGCCCAGGTACATCGACGCATTGCCGTCGCGCATGATCACCACGTCGCAGAACGCCGGGATGTAGGCGCCGCCTGCGGCGCTGGGGCCGAACAGGACGCAGATCTGCGGGACGACGCCGGAGAGCTGCACCTGCGTGTGGAAGATGTGACCCGCGCCGCGGCGCCCGGGGAACATCTGGACCTGCTCGGTGATCCGAGCCCCGGCGCTGTCGACGAGGTACACGATCGGGATGCGCAGCGTGAGCGCGCGCTCCTGGATCCTCAGGATCTTCTCGACGGTCCTCGGGCCCCACGACCCCGCCTTCACCGTCGGGTCGTTCGCCATCACGGCGACGGGACGGCCGTCGACCGTGCCGACCCCGGTGACGACGCCGTCGGCGCCGAGCCCGTCGGCGTTCCAGTTCGCGAGCAGCGCGTCCTCGCTGAACGAGCCTTCGTCGATGAGCAACCCGACGCGCTCGCGCACGGGCAACTTGCCCTGCTCCAGCGCCTTGGCGCGGTGGCGCTCCGGCCCCCCGGCCCGGGCGCGTTCGGTGGCTTCGTGCAGCTCGCTCACCGGCGGCAGCCTACGGCACTGGCTGCTCGGCCAGCCTTGCGAGCAGCTCGGCGTGGCCCGACGCGGTGATGGCCCCCGCCAGCGTGCCGAGAAGGAGCCCGCGCACCTCGGCGTGCCCCGTCGAGCAGACGGGCGGCGGTCTCGTCCCCACGCCCCGTGCCCGGCGTCCGTTCCCTGACGGGGAGCCCGGTCACGCGGGGGTGTGCCAGTCCACCGGCCCCGCCACGAGGGTGTGGCTGCCCAGCGGCCGGCCGAGCCGGTCCTGCATCGCCCGCGCCACGTCGAGCAGCGCCGGGAGGTCCACTCCCGTCTGCACGCCCATCTCGTGGAGCATCGAGACGACGTCCTCCGTCGCCACGTTGCCCGTCGCGCCCTTCGGCACCGGGCAGCCGCCCAACTCGCCGACCGACGACTCGAACGACGCGCACCCCGCCTCCAGCGCGGAGAGCACGTTCGCCACGCCCTGCCCGCGAGTGTTGTGAAAGTGCGCGGTGAGCTGCACGTCGTCACCGACCGCCGCCCGGGCCGCGGCGAAGAACTCGCCGACCTGCCGCGGATTCGCCATGCCGGTCGTGTCGCCGAAGGCCACCTCCTCGGCCCCCGCCGCCGCCAGCGCGGAGGCCAGCTCGAACACCCGCGCCGGGTCGACCCGCCCCTCGTACGGGCAGCCGAAGGCCACGCTGATGACGCCCTCGCAGCGCAGCCCTTCGGCGCGAGCGGTCGCGAACACGCGCTCCAGCCCGGCGAGCGACTCCGCCATGGACCGGTTGACGTTCGCTCGGTTGTGCGACTCGCTGGCCGAGAGGAAGCCGTTGATCTCGTCGAAGCGGTCGCGCTGCGCAAGCGCCGTCTCCAGGCCCCGCTCGTTCGGGATGAGGACCGACCGCGCCACGCCCGCGGGGACGTCGACCCGCGCCAGCACCTCCGCGGCGTCGGAGAGCTGCGGGATGACGTCGGGGCGCACGAAGCTCGTGAGCTCGATGCGCGGCAGGCCGGTGCGGGCCAGCGCGTCGATCATCGCGACCTTCGCGTCGGTCGAGAGGATCTCCGGCTCGTTCTGCAGCCCGTCGCGCGGGCCGACCTCACGGATGAACACATGCTCGGGCAGCGTCATCCGCCGACCGCCTCCGCGTGCCCGGCGACATCGATGACCCGCCGCTCGTGCGTTCCCAGGCCAATGACCCGATCGCCCTCCCGGACCTCCACCTCACGCAGCGTCGCGTGCGCCGTGCACGCCGCACCCTCGACGCTGCCGGACACATGCCTGACGCAGACCTCGAAGCCGACGGTGGCCTTGCCCTCCGGCAGGTGCTCGAGCGCGAGGATCGCGGCGTTGCGCTCCATCCGGCCGATCATGCCGGGGGTCGAGAGCACCTGGATACCGATCGTGCCGCCCACGTCGGTGAGGAGGATCCCTTCCGCGGTGAACGACTCGGTGCGGGTCAGACCGGGCTCCAGGGGCATCGTGCCGAGCAGGGTATCCTCGCCCGCCCATGTCAGAGCCCGTCACCATCGTCGGCGCATCAGGCGCCCTGGGCTTCGCCCTCGCCGTCCGGCTCGGCCGCGCCGGCGTCCCCGTCATGCTCGGCTCGCGCGACGCCGAGCGCGCCGCCGAGACCGAGCGCCGCGCGCTCGAGCTGGTCCCGGCCGGGCAGTTCAGTTCCGCCGAGAACGCCGAAGCCGCGGCCGCAAACGAACTCGTCTTCCTGTCGGTGCCGTTCCGCAACCAGTCCGAGACGCTCACGAACCTCAAGGGCGTGCTGCGCGAAGGCCAGCTCGTCGTCGACGCCACCGTGCCGCTCGCCGCCGCCGTGAGCGGCAAGGCCACGCGCATGCTCGGCGTGTGGCAGGGCTCCGCCGCGCAGCAGGCGCAGGAGATGGTCCCCGGCGGCGTGCGCGTCGTCAGCGCGCTGCACACCGTCGGCGCCCCCACGCTCGGCGACCTCGACCGCCCGCTCGACGAGGACGTCCTCGTCACCGGCGACAAGCGCGCCGACAAGCAGCGGGTGGCCGCGGTCATCGACCAGATCGAGGGGCTGCGCTGCGTCGATGTCGGGCGCCTGGAGATGGCGCGCATCTGCGAGAGCCTCACCGCGCTGCTCATCAGCACCAACGTGCGGCACAAGACGCACGCCGGCATCAGGATCACCGGCCTGCCCGCGGACCTCTGGCCGCCGCTGAAGCCCAAGGGCTGATGTCCGGCGCGCCGGTTGTGGTGCTCGCCGGCGGGACCGGCGGGGCGAAGCTCGCGCGCGGGATGCTCGACGTCGCCGGGGAGGACCTCGTCGTCGTCGCGAACACCGGCGACGACATCGAGCTGTACGGCGCGTACGTCTCGCCTGACCCGGACCTCTGCACGTTCTGGCTGGCCGACCGCATCGACGAGCGTGGCTGGGGCCTGGACGGCGACACGTTCGCCGTCATGGACGGACTGCGTGAGCTCGGCGTGGACGTGTGGTTCAACCTCGGCGACCGTGATCTCGCGTACGGCGTGCACCGCGCCGCGAGGCTGGCCGAAGGCGCTCGGCTGACCGAAGCGCACGCGGACATCGTCGCCGCCCTCGGCGTCCGCGCTCGGGTGTTGCCGATGACCGACGCGCCCGTTCGCACCCGCGTGCTGACCGGCGGCACGTGGGTCGACCTGCAGCGCTTCCTCATCCTGCATCGCGGCGCTCGGGTCGAGGGGGTGCGAATCGACGGCGCGGCGGCGACACCGCCGTCGCCCGCGGTGCTCGAGGCCGTCGCGACCGCCCGGGCGATCGTCGTCGGCCCGTCGAACCCCGTCATCTCGATCGGCCCGATCCTCGCGCTGCGCGGCATGCGGGATGCCCTGCGCGACGCCGAGGCCCCCGTCGTCGCGGTCTCGCCCATCGTGGGTGGCCAGGTGCTGAAGGGGCCCACGGCCGACTTCCTCGCGCACACCGGTCACGCCGCGAATGCCGCCGGAATCGCGGCCCTCTACGACGGCGTGCTCGACGGCATCGTGACCGACGAGCCCTGGGCCGGAGCGCTTCCGGCCTTGCAGTGCGCCACCATGCTCGGCGACCCCGCCGAGCGCACGCGCGTCGCCGATGCGACGCTCCGGTTCGCGGAGTCCCTGCGATGACCACCGCCGCGATCCTCCCCGTCAAGCGCTTCGCCAACGCGAAGCAGCGCCTCGCCGCCTCCCTGCCGGCCGACCTGCGCCGGTCGCTCGCCGAGGCCATGGTCTCCGACGTCCTTCGCGCGTTGCGCCGCTGTCAGGCGATCGACCAGGTCATCGTGGTCACGGCCGAGCCGATCGCCTCCGCGCTGGCGACCAGCCAGGGCGCGAAGGTCGTTCCCGACCCGCGCGAGCGCGGGCACAGCGAGGCTGCCCTCCTGGGCATCGCCGAGCTCGAAGATGTCGACCGCGTGCTCCTCCTGCCCGGCGACTGCCCGGCACTGGCTCCGGCTGACATCGAGGCCGTGCTCGCAGCCGCGCCCCCGGCACCGTCCGTCGTCGTCGTCCCCGACCGCCACGGCAGCGGCACGAACGCGCTCATCCTCAGCCCGCCGGATGTCATCACGCCGGCGTTCGGCCCCGACAGCCGCGCGCGCCACGAAGGCTCCGCAGCCGCCGCGCGCGTCGAGCACGTGGTCGTCGCCGTCGACGCATTCGCCATGGACGTCGACACACCCGAAGACCTCGCCACGCTGCGCGATGCCCTCGAGGCCGCCCGCGGCACCGCAGCCAGCACGCGGGGGCTGCTCGGGCGGATCGCACCGCAGAGACGATGATCACCGCCCGTGCACTGCCGGGCCTGCCTGAGATCCGCCCGGGCGACGACCTCGGCGTCGAGCTCGCCACCCTCGCCCGCCACGCGGGCATCGCGAACGACGACGTGCTCGTGGTCTCGCACAAGGTCGTCTCGAAGGCCGAGGGGCGGATCATCGACCTGTCGGGTGTCACCCCGAGCGTCGAGGCCAAGGTGCTCGCCCACCGGCACGGGAAGGACCCGCGGCACCTGCAGGTCATCCTCGACGAGACCGCCGAGCTGGTGCGCGCCGAGCGCGGCGTGCTCATCTGCCGCACGCACCACGGGTTCGTCTGTGCGAACGCGGGTGTCGACGCGTCGAACGCCGAGGGCCCCGACACGGTGATCACCCTCCCGCACGACCCCGACGCCTCGGCGCGTGGACTGCGCACCGCGCTGCAGCGGGCTGCGGGCGCGTCCCCGGGCGTCGTCATCGCCGATTCCTTCGGCCGAGCGTGGCGCCACGGACAGGTCGACGTCGCGATCGGCGTCGCGGGGCTCGAGCCGCTCGCCGACTGGCGCGGTCGCGCCGACCGCCAGGGACGGGAGCTGCAGGCGACGTGGATCGCCGTCGCCGATCAGGCTGCGGCGGCCGCGGACCTCGCCCGCGCGGGGAAGGACAGCGGAGAGCCCGGGGTGCTCGTGGGCGGGCTCGGCGCGTACGTGACGCGACGCCACGGCCCCGGCGCCCGGGCCCTCCTGCGGGACCGCGACGAAGACCTGTTCACCTGACCGGGTAGGACATCCGGCTGCCGCGCAGCATGCTCGCGCACACCAAACTCATACGTCCGGCCGTTCGGAAGCGAGCGCCCACGCGCCAGCTCGCGGGAGCCTCACTCCACCTCCCGGGTGTCTCATTTCCCGTAGTCGCGGAACGCACCAGAACGTGGTGTCCGGAACCCTGCCGCGAACCGTGCGCCGGATCGGCGCTGAGCGTCCACGAGGAAGTCAACTCCGGTCGGGGTGCGCGCCGACAACGGCAGCCACGGGGTCAAGGAAGGCCTCGGACGCGACCAACGGAGTGCCTGCATGCCCCTCGCCGTTCCCCGCCGCACCGTCACGCGGCTCGCCGCAACCGCCGCAGTGCTAACGGCCCTCGTCCCCGCCACGGCCGACGCCGCCGTCTACTACGGGACGTCCCGCGCGGACACGATCCGCCCCGGCACGGGCGCCGACCTCGCGTGGGGCAACGGCGGAAACGACACGATCACCGACCGCGGCGGTCAGGACGCCCTGCACGGTGGCTCCGGCGCCGACCGCATCACCGGGGATCAGGCCGACCAGCTCGCGGGCAACGCGGGCAACGACGTCATCGTCCTGACGTCGGCCGCGGCGCTGACGTTCCGCGTCGAGTGCGGGACGGGCACGGACAAGGTGACGGTGCAGGGGCCGGGCACCCTGACGGACGAGCAGATCCGGTCGCGGATCAGCAGCTGCGAGAGCGTCGTGATCGAGCGTCCGGCCGCGCCGGCGACCGACGCGCAGCCGCTGCCCGCGCCCGAGCTGCCGCCGGCGCC
>JBPPNC010000219.1:0-4539 GCA_051306365.1 Solirubrobacteraceae bacterium | reverse complement strand
CGCTCTGCAGCCCGTCGTACGTGGAGGTGTCGTAGCGGATGAGGCGCTCCGCCAGGGCGCGCTCGTCCATCCCGGGAAGGGTAGCGACAGGTGCCCATCGGCCGCGGGGGGCCACTTCGTCGTTCGGGGGATGACCCGAGCCGCCGGCTGCGCCGCCCGCCGGCCTGACCGAGCGCTGGGTCGAGACATGGGCGTCCTGCGCCCACAACTCGACCCAGGGGCCCGGGACGTCCTCAGTGGCCGACGGTGGAGTCCTCGGCAACCGCGATGAACGTCTCCCAGCGGCGCTTGTCGCGCGCTGCACGGTCGAACTCCGCGGTGCCCAGCTCGGCATCGCTCAGGGCCTTCTCGGCCTTCGTGAGCTTCTCGCGCAGCTCGGCGACGTCCAGGCTGTCGGGTGAGTGCGCCTCCTCGACGAGGAGGAGCACGCGGCCCTCGGCGACCTGCACGTAACCCTCACCCTGCGCGTAGCGGGTGTAGTCGCTCTCGCCGGTGTACAGCCGCAGCTCCGTCGGCTGGAGCAGGCCGAGCAGCGGCTGATGGTTGGCCAGGATGCCGACCGAGCCCGTCTCCGTCCGGGTGGAGACCATCTCCACCTCGGACGCGAAGACCGAGCCCTCGGGCGTGAGGACCTCGACGGGGAACGTGGTCCGGGCCACGGCTACGCCGCCGCCTTCACCACGTCGTCGATCGAGCCCTTCAGCAGGAAGGCCTGCTCGGGCACGTCGTCGTGCTTGCCCTCGAGGATCTCCGTGAAGCCGCGGATCGTCTCGGCGATCGGGACGTACGCGCCCGCGGTGCCGGTGAACTGCTCGGCGACGTGGAACGGCTGCGAGAGGAAGCGCTCGATGCGACGCGCCCGCCCGACGGTGACCTTGTCCTCGTCGGAGAGCTCGTCGATGCCGAGGATCGCGATGATGTCCTGCAGCTCCTTGTAGCGCTGGAGGATCTCCTTGACCTGGGTCGCCACGCCGTAGTGCTCGGCCCCGACGACGTCGGGCTTCAGGATCGTCGAGGTCGAGTCGAGCGGGTCGACCGCCGGGTAGATGCCCTTCTCCGAGATGGAGCGCGAGAGCACCGTCGTGGCGTTCAGGTGGGCGAACACCGACGCCGGGGCCGGGTCGGTGAGGTCGTCCGCCGGGACGTAGATCGCCTGCACCGAGGTGACCGAGCCCTGCGAGGTCGACGTGATCCGCTCCTGGAGCTGACCCATCTCGGTCTCGAGCGTCGGCTGGTAGCCGACCTGCGACGGCATCCGGCCCAGCAGCGCGGAGACCTCCGAGCCGGCCTGGACGAACCGGAAGATGTTGTCGATGAACAGCAGGACGTCCTGTCCACCTTGGTCACGGAAGTACTCGGCCATGGTGAGGCCCGAGAGCGCCACCCTCATGCGGGCGCCGGGCGGCTCGTTCATCTGGCCGAAGACGAGCATCGTCTTGTCGATGACGCCCGACTCCTTCATCTCCAGGTAGAGGTCGGTGCCCTCACGGGAGCGCTCGCCGACGCCGCAGAATGCGGACAGGCCGCCGTGCTCCTGGGCGAGGTTGTTGATGAGTTCCTGGATGAGGACGGTCTTGCCGACGCCGGCGCCGCCGAACAGGCCGACCTTGCCGCCCTTGGCGTACGGCGCGAGCAGGTCGATGACCTTGATGCCGGTCTCGAACATCTCGGTCGTCGGGGTCAGCGACTCGACGGCCGGCGCCTTGCGGTGGATCGGCCAGCGCTCGACGTCCGCGGCGATGTCGCCCGCGTTGTCGATCGTGTCGCCCAGCACGTTGAAGATGCGGCCGAGCGTGATGTTGCCGACGGGGACCGTGATCGGGCCGCCGGTGTCGGTGACGACCGTGCCTCGAGCCAGGCCGTCGGTCGAGTCCATGGCGACCGCGCGGACGCGGTCGTCGCCCAGGTGCTGCTGCACCTCGCAGACGAGCGGGCCCTCGTCGCCCTCGCGCTCGATGACGATCGCGTTGTTGATCTCAGGCAGGTTGCCGTCGGCGAAGACGGCCTCGATGACGACGCCCTGGATCTCCTCGATCCGGCCGACGTTCTTGGTGGCGGTTGCGACTTCCATAAGGGTTCGTGTCTCCGGTTAGCTGAGGCCTTCGGCGCCAGCAACAACTTCCATGATCTCCTGGGTGATCTCCGCCTGGCGGGCGCGGTTCATCTCGAGCGTGAGATCGTCGATGAGCTCGCCGGCGTTCTCCGACGCGTTGCGCATGGCGGTCATGCGCGCGCCGTGTTCGGATGCGGTCGATTCGAGCAGGGCGCGGAACACCGAGATCTCGACGTAGTCGGGGATCAGGCGATCCAGGATGCCCTCGGGGCTCGGCTCGTACTCCACGAGCGCGTGCGCGGTGGGCTTCGCGTCGTCGGCCTCGCTGAAGGACGTGTCCTCCTCGGCGCCGGTGGCCGCCCAGATGGTGGCTTCCTGCACGGGCAGCAGCGTCTCGCGGCGGACCTCCTGGGTCAGCGCCGACACGTAGCTGTTGTAGATCAGCTCGACCCGGTCGACCTTGCCGTCGACGTACGCCGTGATGAGGTCCTCCGCGACCTCACGCGCGTTCGCGTAGGCCGGTCGGTCGGTGAAACCTGTGTACGCCCCGAGCGGCTCCTGCTTGCGGAACGTCAGCGTCGACACACCACGGCGGCCGACCGCGAAGAACGCGACCTCCTCGCCCTGCTCGCGGAGGTCCGCGGCGGCCTTCAGGCCCGCGCGGATGATCTGCGAGTTGAACGCGCCGGCCAGGCCGCGGTCGCCGGTGACGAGCAGGAGCGCGACACGCTCCTCGTTCTCGCGGCGCTGCAGCAGCGGGTTGGAGTTGATCTCCGCGCTGGAGGCGGCGTTCGCCGCGGCGCGCGTCATGACGCGCACCGCCTGGGCGTACGGCCGCAGCGCTTCGATGCGCTGCTCGGCGCGGCGCAGGCGCGCCGCCGCAACCATCTCCATGGCGCGGGTGATCTTCGCGATGTTCTTGACCGACGCGATGCGGTCCTTGACGTCTGCCTGGGAGGCGCTCACGCGGGCGCGGCCTCCTTCTCGGTCTCCTCGACCTCGGCGGCGGCCGGCGCCGTCGCGTCGATCGCGCCCTTGGACACCGCGGTGGCGTCGTCGGACGGGGAGCCGTCCTCGTCGAGGTCGAAGCCGAAGTCGTCGGCGAACTCCTTCACCGCGGCGTCGACGGCGGCCACCGTCTCGTCGCTCCAGTCGCCGCCGGCGACCTTCGCGAGGAGCTCGGCCTTCTCGGCCCGCAGGCGGGCGATGAGGTCGTTGAGAAACTCCGGCACGCGCGCGACCAGGATGCGGTCGACGTAGCCGTTGGACGAGGCGTAGATCTGGACGACCTGCTCCTCGACCGGCAGCGGCGAGCGCTCGTTCTGCTTCAGCGTCTCGACCAGGCGCTCGCCGCGGGCCAGCGTGGCCTGCGTCGACGCGTCGAGGTCGGAGCCGAACTGGGCGAACGCCTCGAGCTCGCGGTACTGCGAGAGGTCGAGCTTCAGGCGGCCGGCGACCTTCTTCATCGGCTTGATCTGCGCATCGCCGCCGACGCGCGACACCGAGATGCCCACGTTGATGGCCGGGCGCACGCCCGAGAAGAACAGGTTCGGCTCGAGGAAGATCTGGCCGTCGGTGATCGAGATGACGTTCGTCGGGATGTACGCCGACACGTCCGAGGCCTGCGTCTCGATGATCGGCAGCGCCGTCATCGAGCCGGACCCGAGGTCCTCGCTCAGCTTGACCGCGCGCTCGAGCAGGCGGCTGTGCAGGTAGAAGACGTCACCCGGATAGGCCTCGCGGCCCGGCGGGCGGCGCAGCAGCAGCGACATCTGGCGGTACGCGTACGCGTGCTTGGTGAGGTCGTCGTACACGACGAGGGTGTGGCCGCCCTTGTAGAGGAAGTACTCGGCCATCGCGGCGCCGGCGTACGGCGCCATGAACTTGATCGGGGCGGCCTCCTCGGCGCCGGCGGCGACGATGATGGTGTTCTCCAGCGCGCCCGCCTCGGCGAGCGTCTGGGCGAGCTGCACGACCGTCGCGAGGCGCTGGCCGATCGCGACGTACACCGAGACGACGCCGGTGTCCTTGTTGTTGATGATCGTGTCGAGCGCGATCGCCGTCTTGCCGGTCTGGCGGTCGCCGATGATCAGCTCGCGCTGGCCGCGGCCGATCGGGATCATGGCGTCGATCGCCTTGATGCCCGTCTGCATCGGCTCGTGCACCGGCGTACGCGAGATGACGCCCGGCGCCTTGAACTCGGCGAGGCGGTACTCGGAGGCGACGATGTCGCCCTTGCCGTCCAGCGGGTTGCCGAGCGGATCGACGATGCGGCCCAGCAGGGCGTCGCCGACGGGGATCTCGACGAGCTTGCCGGTCCGCTTGACCGTGTTGCCCTCGACGATCTTCTCCCAGTCGCCGAACAGCACGGCGCCGACGTTGTCGGACTCCAGGTTCAGGGCGAGGCCGGTGACACCGTGGTCCAGCTCGAGCATCTCGAACGACATGGCGTTCTCGAGGCCGTGGATGCGGGCGATGCCGTCGGC
>JBPPNC010000186.1:0-33439 GCA_051306365.1 Solirubrobacteraceae bacterium | reverse complement strand
ACGCCGCACTCATCTTCGCCCCGGTCGGGCCGCTCGTCCCCGCCGCGCTGCGCGCCGTCGGCAAGGGCGGCAGCGTGGTGTGCGGCGGCATCCACATGAGCGACATCCCGAGTTTCCCGTACGCCGACCTGTGGGGCGAACGGGTCATCCGCTCGGTCGCCAATCTCACGCGGGAGGACGGCACACTGTTCCTCGATGCCGCCCGGCGTGCAGACGTCCGCACGCGCACGACGGCGTACCCACTCCAGGACGCCGAACGGGCGCTGGCCGACCTGCGCGCCGGGCGCCTGGAGGGCGCCGCGGTCCTCGACGTCGCTAGACCTGCTCGCGCAGCTCGCGCTTGAGGATCTTGCCCGTGGCGTTGCGCGGCAGCTCGTCCACGATATAGATCTCGCGCGGCACCTTGTAGCGGGCGAGGTTGACCTTGACGTGGTCCTTCAGGTCGTCCTCGGTGATCGCGCCGTCCTCGTGGACGACCACGAAGGCGACGAGCCGCTGGCCCCAGTCGGCGTCGTCGACACCGAGGACCGCGACCTCGTGGACCGCGTCGTGGCTCGCGAGCAGGTCCTCGACCTCACGCGGGAAGACGTTCTCGCCGCCCGAGATGATCATCTCGTCGTCGCGGCCGTCGATGAACAGGCGGCCGTCCTCATCGAAGTGGCCGACGTCGCCGGAACTCATCAGGCCGTCGATGATCTCCTTGCCACCCCCGCCGGTGTAGCCCTCGAACTGGACCTCGTTGCCGACGAAGATGCGGCCGACCCGGCCCTGCGGGACCTCGCGGCCCTGCTCGTCGTACAGGCGGACGACCGTGCCGTGCGGCGGGCGGCCGGCGGTGCCCGGCGCGGCACGCAGATCCTCGGGCGTGGCGATCGTCGCCCACGCGACCTCGGTCGACCCGTAGAGGTTGTAGAGAACCTCCCCGAACTGGTCCATCGTCTCGATGGCGAGCGAGCCCGGGAACGCCGACCCCGACGCGGCGATGACCTTCAGCGAGGACGTGTCGTACTTCCCGAGGGTCTCGGGGCCCAGGTCGAGGATGCGCTGGATCATCACCGGGACGACGATGAGCGCGCTGCACCGATGCTCGGCGAGGGCGGCGACGGTGCCCTCCGGATCGAACCGGCGGCGCAGCACGATGGTGGAGCGCAGCGACATCGCGAGGAAGAAGTGCGCGAGACCCCACGAGTGGAAGAGCGGCGCGGCGATCATCGTGTGCTCCTGGGCCTTCAGCGGGATCTTGCTGAAGAGCGACGCGGCCGGATCGAGCGACTTCGGCTGCGGCCGCGCGGCGCCCTTCGGGGTGCCGGTCGTGCCGCTCGTGAGGATGACGATGCGCCCGGGCTCCTCCGGCGGATCGACGTCCGTCGGGTCGCCGGTCGCGACGAGCTCCGACAGCGTCTCCTCGGTGCGCGGGCCCTCGGTGTCCGTCCAGGCGACGAAGCGCTGGAGGTGGCCCCCGGCACCGGCACAGAGCTCGGTGAACTCCTCGTCGTAGACGAGCGCCGTCGGCTGCTCGCGTTCGCAGACGTCGGTGATCTGCGGCCCCGCGAACATCGTGTTGAGGTAGAGGGCGTGCGCGCCGAGCTTGGAGAGCGCGATGGTCGCCTCGACGAAGCCGCGGTGGTTGCGGCACAGCAGCGCGACGTTGTCGCCCTCCTGGATCCCGCGGGCCGCGAACGAGTGCGCGAGCGCGTTCGTCCGGCGGTGGACCTGGCCGAAGGTGAGCACGCCGAGCTCGTCGATGATCGCCGGGCGATCGCCGCACGCGCCGGCCGCCGCAGCGTACCCGCCGGCGGGCGTCGGACCGTACGCCTTCAACCCCTTGGCGAGCCCGATGAGTCGCCCTGGCGCCATGGGGCGCGCGATCCCTGTGCGCAGGAGCTGGCGCAGCGTGTGGAGCTTCGTTCCAATGACGCCGAGTTGCATATCGGGGAATTTACGGGAGCGTGACATTTGGTGGCACCTCGCCTCGTTCGACGAGCGCGTAGATGTGGGCGGCGCGCTTGGGGTTGAGGTACACGTGGCGCTGTCCGACCGACGGCTTCTCCTGCAGCAGGCCTCCTGCGAGCAGCGATTCCCCGACACGCTCGGCCAGCTCTCGGTCGTTGCCCGCGAAGCCGCGGGAGAGGTGGGCGAACTCCGTGTGGTAGCCGCCCCACTTGCCCATCCCGGCGAGCCGCTGGAGGATGCGCCGCGCCACGCGCCGCGCGGGATCGGGGTCCTCGTGCGGGCGCGAGACACCGCCGCTTCCTTCGAACAGCGCGAGGACCTGGTCGTCGTTGGCGACGTCGTCGTCGCGCTCGGCCGGGCGCCCGCCGAACCGGGCGATGGCCTCCGCCACGCGCAGCGGATGGACGGCGCCGACGGGCGGGCTGAGCGCGTCCTGCGAGCCGCGGAACGCGCCGATCGGCAGCGCCGAGGGCGAGGTGCGCAGGCGGTCGAGCTGTGCGGCCTGCTCCTCGAAAGCGTAGACGGCGACGTCGGGCTCCGGCTCGGCCTGCGGGTAGCCGAGGACGAGGAAGCCGTCGAGCTCTCCGCACGTGAGCTGCAGGTCGGCGATGGAACCTGGCGGTGGCGGGCCGGTCACGTCGATGAGCGCGCCGACCGTGGCGGCGGTGAGCAGCCACTGGCGGTCGGTCACGACGGCGGGGTCGGCGCGGAGCTTCGCGTCGACGGGCAGCGCCGCGAGCAGCATCGCGTCCGCGGAGGCGAACGCGACCACCACGGGACGGTCCCGGCCCGAACGTGCCTGCGTGAGCTCGTGTGCGCCCGTGCGGAGCTCCTCGAGCAGGAGCTCATGCAGCCATGCCCCGCGCGTGCTCGGCGCCTGTGTGCCGCCCGCCTCCGTGAGTGCCCGCCGCAGCGACATGTATCCAGCGTAATCCGTCCGGGTCCCGTGCTGTGGTTCATTGAGTCATGGAAGCTGCCATCCCCCTCCCCTTCGCCACCGTCAGCATCCGTAACGGACGGCTCGCCATCGACGGGTTGCTCATCGACGACGAGACCGTCGTCCGGCTCGCGGCCGACAGCGATGACCCGTCCGCGTTCATCCGCGACGCGCTCATCGTCGGCGCGCGCGTGCTCGACCGCGAACAGGCGGGCACCAACACCGATTTCGTCCGCGCGGAATTCGAGCGGTCCGCGCGTGAGCTCAAGGACGAGTTCACGCTGCGCGCGAAGGCGGTCGCCGACCGGCTCGACCAGAAGGTCGACGAGACCTTCGGCCCGGCCGACGGGCATGTGACCAAGGCGCTGACGAAGCACTTCGGCGACGAGTCCACGGCCGCCGTCCAACACAAGGTGCGGGCCGTCGTCACCGAGGTCGCCACGCAGATGCGCGAGGACCTGCGCAAGCAGCTGACGACCGACAGCGCGGACAACCCGATCGTCGCGATCCAGAAGGCGTCCCTCGGGGTCATGAAGCAGAACGCCGATCAGCAGAACGCGCACCTGCGGGTCATGGCGGAGAAGATGGAGGCCATGCGGGTCGAGCTGACCCAGCTGAAGGCCGAGAGGGAGAAGGTCGAGGAGCTCGACGCCGAGCGCGAGCGCGGCACCGCGAAGGGCCGGACGTACGAGGAGGCGCTGGCGGAAGCCCTCGACGACCTCGCGGCCGCCAGGGGCGACGTGTGCGAAGCGGTCGGCGACTTCGGCGGCGAGGGCGGGCGCAAGGGCGACGTCGTCATCGCGATCGACGCGTGCGGCGGCCCCGCCCGCGGGCGTGTCGTCTTCGAGGCGAAGAACCGGCGCCTGTCCAAGAAGGAGGCGCTGGAGGAGCTCGACGGCGCCCTGAAGATCCGCGGCGGTGACTACGCCGTGCTCGTCGTCCCGTCCGACGAGAAGCTGCCCGCGCGCACGAATCCGCTGCGCGAGTTCAACGGCGACAAGCTCTTCGTCGCGTTCGATCCGGACGACGGCTCGACGCTCGCGCTGGAGGTCGCCTACGGACTGGCCCGCGCGCGGGTGCTCCAGGCGCGCTCGGAGACCGACCGCGTCGACCCCGACGCCGTCCGTGCCGAGGTCGAACGGGCGCAGGGCGGGATGGATGAGGTACGGCGCATCAAGACGCAGCTCTCAAACGCCCGCACCGGCATCGACAACGCATCGTCGATCGTCGAGGCGATGGCGCAGACGGTGCGCGGCCACCTCGCCCGGATCGACGAGCTGCTCGCCGCCGGTGACGACGACGAGGCCGACGCCGCGTAGATGGTCGCCCGGCGTGTCGTGGTACACGGGCGGGTGCAGGGCGTGTGGTTCCGGCAGAGCACGCTGCGCGAAGCCGAGCGCCTGGGCGTCGACGGCTGGGTCCGCAACCGCGCCGACGGGACGGTCGAGGTGTGGGTGCAGGGTGAGGCGGAGGCCGTGGCGGCTCTCGTCGCCTCGTGCGGCGAGGGCCCGCCCCGCGCGGATGTCACGGCGGTCGACGTCAAGGACGTTCCGGCCGACCCGGCGCTGCGCGGCTTCTCCGTGCGCTGAACGCCTGTCAGTCGTCTTCGACGAGCTCGAAGGCGAGCTTGGCGCGGTCGCCGTGTACGGCTATGACGATGTGGCCGAGTCGCTGCCATCGGCGAGGTGACGCCCGATCGCGCCCATGATGAGCTCCGCGGCGCGGTCGACCGGGAAGCCGCCGACGCCGGTGCCGAACGCGGGCAGCGCGATCGGGATGACCCGAGGTTGAACGGTCATCTGTGGTCGCCATAGCGGCCGGAGACGACCGTTCGCCGGTCCGTGACCGGTGAACGGTCGTCAGTGGTCTCTCAGACGGCCACCGACGACCGTTCGGCCCCGGGGCTCGGTCAACGGAGGCGGATCACCGCTGTGTTCGTGTTGCCGTGCTCGTCCTTCGCCGCCCCCGCGGCGATCGACACCGGCACGCCGTCCGGCACGCGTCGCACTGCGACGCCGTCCGTGATCGGCACGACCCGCGGTCTGCCGGCCACCGTGAACGTCACCTCGCCCTCCGACACGCCATCCGGGCGCGCGGTGAGGTCGACGTTCTCCCGCGCCTCCGGGTAGCCGACGCGCACCGCGACCGCACCCGGCGGCGCGATCGCCGCCGCCACGGTCAGGCTCCTCGTCGGTTCCACCGTGAACGGCGACGACTCCAGCCGGTAGCGCGTCGCCGTCACGACCAGGCGGTACTCCCCGGCGGGCGCATCGAGCGGCACCTCCCAGCGCGCGTCGTATCGCCCGTCCTTCCCGGTCCGCCAGATCATCGCCAGGCCGAGATCGGAGTCGACCTCCTCCCAGCCGGCCCCGCCGCGCCGCTCGGCCCGCACGAACGCCGCGCCCACCGGGCGGTCGGCGCCGTACGCACCACCCCGCCAGGAGAGCGTCGCGTGGCCGAGCCGCGGCACCCGCGCGGGCGCGTCATCCAGCAACGCCCCCGCCGCCGCACCTTCAGGGAAGGGGGTCCCGATGGGCACGACGCCCCGTTTGGCGTCGTACACGCGCGGCGGAGGCGCCGCCTGGCCGCGCACCAGGCGCGACGACAGGTCCGTCAGCGACTGGCGCAGCAGGTTGAGCGACAGCCGGCCGTACATCGTCGAGCCGCCCTCGTAGTGCTGGGTGTCGTACTCCTCGGGGGTCGTGATGTAGTTGATGTACTCGTTGGCGAGGCCCGCGATCACGACCTTGCGCACCCCCGCCGGCGAGGTGGCCTGCAGAACGTCGCGCTTGACCCGCGCGCCGGACTCCTTCGTCGGCTCACCGGGCAGTGATGCGATCATCCGGTTGCCGACGCGGACCACCATGAGCGGCACGGACTTCGGGAACGACCCGACCGGCACGATCGCCTTGTGCCCGTGGCCCGGCAGGATGGTCCTGGGCGACTTCACGCCCTCCCATGCCTGGCGGGTCACGTCGTACAGCGGGCCGCGCCCCTCCTCAGAGCCGGTCAGGAACGGGATGCCCGGATATGCCCGATCGGCCACCCGGCCCCCCTCCACCCTTTGCCCGCAGAAGCAGGTCTGCGTCCAGCGCACGTCGACCGGGAGGTCGTCCGTCATCGCCGTGCCGGCCTGCCGCCACGCCCGGAGCATCGACGCCGCCTCGGCGCGCCCCACCTCGTCCGCGCCTGCTGGCCCGGTGTGGTCGAGGCCGGCGGACATGTCGCCCTCCGCGCCGTTGCCGTAGACGTTGACCACCGGTCGGTCGTCGGGGACGTCCGCCTCGTCGCGCACCGTGCGTTCGAACACCCGGATCGCCGCGGCGTGATGATCGCCGCTGTAGGCCCGGATCTCGGCCTTCACCACGGTGCCGTGGTCGGCGAACTGCGACCACGCGCCGATCGGAACGCGGCGGCCCTCGACGACCTGATCGACGCGGAGCACGTCGACCTCGGGGTCGATGGTGCCCGCGTAGCCCTCGGGGTCGTCCTCGACCTTGCCCTGCCTGGGACGGCGCTGCACCCCGTGGTTGGCGAGATGCGCCTCCAGGCTGCGGTTGCGGGTCACGCCGAGCAGCTGCTCGTCGCCCCAGCCGGCCACCGCGGGTGCCAGGCCGTCGTCGGCCTGCCGGATCGCCGCGGAGATCTGCTGGACGAGGAACGTGTAGAGCTGCAGGTCGGCGCGGACCGGGTTGAGCAGGCTGCTGAGCGCCTTGGCGTCGGTGAGCAGCATCGTGGCGTTCGGCGCGGCGGTGTTCAGCGTCGCGTAGTTGGCAAAGCCGCCCGGACCCGCGTGCGTATGCGTCGCGCTGATGAGGACGTTGCCGGTCGAGAAGCCGCGGTCGGCCAGCGCCTCGGCGACGTGCTGCTGCAGCCCGCCGGGAACCATGAACAGCTCGACGGCCACGAGCGCGACCTTGCGCCCGCCCTGCTCGAGCACCATCGCCTTCGCGAACAGCCGCGTCTGCTGGCCCTCGACGAGCCGGTCCGCGCGGGTCCAGCCGCCCAGGTAATAGCCGGTGCGTGGTGGGGTGATGTCCGCCTGCCCGGCGCCCGCCCGCAGACCTCCCACCGGCGCCTGTGCCGCGGCCGGCGAAGCGGCCGCGCTGATCGCCGCCACCCCGGCGATCAGCGCGAGCGCGCTTCTCATCCCCACCCGACGATTCACAGTGCCACCCCCACCTGCGCGGCGACGACCTCGCCCGCCTGCACCGCGCCGTCCATGTAGCCCGACCAGCGCGTGGCGGTCTCGGTGCACGCGAAGTGCAGCGCGCCCTCGGGCGCGGAGAGCGCGCCCTTGTAGCCGGTGATCGCGCCCGGCTGCGGCACGGCGACCGGGCAGCCGCGGTGGAACTCCAGCGAGTCCCAGTGCACGTCGAGGTACTCCTTCGGCGACGCCGCCTCCGGCCCGAACCATGTCGTGAACTGCTCGAGGACCGCGGCGCGCCGGTCGGCGAGTGACGTGACGCCGAACTCGCGCGCGTCCTGTCCGTCGACGAACCCCATCATCACTCCGGGGGTGCCGCTGCCCGGCGAGATGTCGAAGGTGACCTTCACCGGGCCGGTGTCGCTCGTCGCCTGCCCCGTCAGGCCCTTGGCGCGCCAGAACGGGGTGTCGTAGA
The DNA here is from genome assembly GCA_051306365.1 of Solirubrobacteraceae bacterium. Classification (GTDB taxonomy): domain Bacteria; phylum Actinomycetota; class Thermoleophilia; order Solirubrobacterales; family Solirubrobacteraceae; genus Svornostia. Next base: position 25,927 of record JBPPNC010000186.1, on the reverse strand, counting down.
CCGCCACCGCCTTGCCGACCGAGCCCATGGGCGAGCGCTGGCAGAGCTGGTCCTTCAGCGCCGAGAGTCCCGGCTCGAAGCTGATGCGCGGGATCATCGGCGGCGGCACCGCGACGATGACACGCTTGGCCGAGACGGTGACGCCGTCGCCGTGCACGATCGTGTGGTCCCCGTCGGTGACAACCCGCCGCACGGGCGAACCCAGCGTGACGGCGTCGTCGCCGAGCTGTGCGGCCATGAGCTCGGGGATGCGCTGGCTGCCGCCGTCGAACTGCTGTTCCTGCGCCGCGTTGCCCGTGTTCAGCAGCACCTGCAGCGACCCGGCAGAGCGGACATAGAACAGCACGTGCAGCAGCGGGATCTCCTGCGGCTCGACGCTGAAGAGCGACAGGCACGCGAGGTCGAGGAGCTTGCGCGTCTGGCCCGACCGCGCGTTCGTGCGGATCCAGGTGTAGAACGTCTGCGCATCCCACTCCTTCGCCCGCGGTTCGGCCCACGGCGCGGCCGGGTCCAGCGAGGAGGCGTGGCCATTGAGTTTGCTCATGAGCGTGTTGAGCTCGAGCAGGCTCCCGATGTCGACCGCGGGGATGGTCCCCTGGTAGGTCTTGCGGTTGCCGTTGAAGAACTGGACGTTCTTGCCGGTGTTGAACGTCTTGTAGGTCCCGACCCCGAGGTCCTTCGCCAGGCCGACGATCCGCGTCTGCTGCGGGCCGACGAACGTGGCGCCCCAATTGACGGGTGTGCCGTCGGCGGCATCGACGGTCCAGACCCGACCGCCGACACGGTCGTCGGCCTCGACGACGTGGACGGAGCGGCCGGCCTGCTTGAGGTGCCGGGCGGCGGTCAGACCGGTGAGGCCCGCGCCGACGATGGCGACGTCGACTTCACGCGTCTCGGAGGGCGTCGGCGGGGCTTCGTCCGGCCCCGCGGCGGCGGCGCGGCCGGGGACCGTCGCGGTGAGCGCACCGGCACCGGCGGAGGCCAGCAGCGTGCGGCGGGAGAGACGGAGCGACTCGGACATGGCGCATTCCTACACCCCACTTGGACGCTTGTCCAATGATTTTGTGCACTCGGTCCACCCGGCTTGTGTGCTGAGATGGGTCCGTGGGGAGCAGCGGGGAGACATCCACCGACCAGGCGCCGCGCCGCAACGCGCGCGGCGAGGCACGCCGCCGGGCCGTGCTCGCCGCGGCGCTGCGCGTCGTCGGCACGAAGGGCATCGGGGCCGTGACGCATCGGGCGGTCGCCACTGAGGCGGGCATCACGCCCGGCCTGACGACCTACTACTTCCCCACCGTCGACGCCCTGCTCGAGGCGACCCTCGGCAGCTACGTCGAGGAAGAGATGGAGCGGGTCGGTGCCGCCATCGAGGTGCTCAGCGAGACGGGGGCCGACGCCGACCGCGGCGCCGTGCTGGGTGCCGTCTTCCAGGCGCTCGCCGTCGAGCCCGAGCAGCAGCTCGCACAGTTCGACCTCTACCTCGAGTCCGTGCGCCGTCCCGGCCTGCGCACCGTCGCCCGCGCATGCCTGAACGGCTACGCCGAACTCGCACGCCTCGCGCTCGACCGGCTGGGATCCGATCGGGCCGAGGAAGGCTCGCGCGCGCTGCTCGCCCTGCTCGACGGCATCGCGATGCACCAGGTCGTCGCCCCCGACGAGACGTACATCGAGCGTGTCGCGATCCCTGCGGTGCTCACGCTCGTCAACGCGTACGCGCCGGAGGGCCCGGCGCGCAGCTAGGCGACTTCGGCCGGCTCGTCCTTGCCCTGCAGGCGGTCACGCCCGCGCTGCACGGCGGCGATGAACTTCGAGAGGTTGACCTCGAGTGTGTTCAGGATCTCGTCGGCGTAGTCCTCGGCGCCGAGCCGGATCTCCCGCTCACGCGCCCGCGCGTCCTCGATGATGTCCTCGGCAGCCCGCTCGGCCTGCTTCGTGACCTCTTCGTCGGAGACGAGCTGGGTCTGCTTCTCCCGCGCCTCCTTGACGATGCGCTCAGCCTCGCGCTTCGCCTCAGCGAGCATCTCCTGACGCTCCTTGACGATCCAGCGGGCCTGTTTGATCTCCTCAGGGATCGTGGCACGCATCTGATCGAGGATGTCGTAGATCTCTTCTTTGTCGACCCGGACCTGGTCCGTGAGCGGGACCGGCTTGGCGTTGTGCACCAAGTCGTCCAGCTTGTCGATGAGCACGAGGACGTCCATACGCAGTTCCCTAGGTTCGCTCCCGCGCCACTTCTTCCTTCAACCTACGCGCGACATCGGACGGCACGAGGGCTCCGATGTCACCGCCGAACAGCGCCAGCTCCTTCACGCCGCTCGAGCTGAGGAAACTGTACTGGGGTGAGGCCGCGAGGTAGAGGGTGTCGATATCCGGAGCCTGCAACCGGTTGAGCTGATGCATCTCCATCTCGTACTCGAAGTCGGAGATCGCGCGCAGGCCCTTCACGATCGCACGCGCCCCGATCTCGCGGGCGAAGTCCACCACGAGCGTGCGAAACGGCTCGGCGCGGACGTTCGGCAGGTCGGCCGTGGCGTCTTCGATGAACTTGATGCGCTCGTCCGTCGAGAACATCGTCTTGCCCTTGCGGTGCGGGAGATTGACGACGGCGACGACGACCTCGTCGAACAGCTGCGAGGTGCGCTCGATCACGTCGAGATGGCCGTACGTGATCGGGTCATAGGACCCGGGACAGACGGCGATGCGGTTGTCAGGCGTCATGTATGCGAATGAGGGTGTCGCCGTAGCGGCGCTCGAAGGTCGGCGGCAGGTCCAGCGCGAGCTCGTTGCGGCGATCGCTCTCCGTCACTACCCGCGCACCGGGGGCCAGAACCGCCGGGAGCGCGTCGGAGAGTGCACGCCCCAGCCCGGCCGGATGCCGGTATGGGGGGTCGAGGAAGACGAGATCGTACGCGGCGCGGCGCGCGGAGGCGTCGCTGAGGGCCTTCAGCGCCTCCCGGCGGTGGACCGGAGCGTCGATCCCGAGCGTGTCGAGGTTGGCGCGAATCGTCGTGATCGCGGCCGCCGCCCGGTCGACGAACTCGCAACTCGCGGCGCCCCGGGAGAGGGCTTCGATGCCCAGGGCGCCCGATCCGCCGTAGAGATCGAGCACCCGTGCGCCCTCGAGATCGCCAAGGACGCTGAAGAGCGCCTCGCGCACGCGGTCAGACGTCGGGCGGGTGTCGCGGCCGGGCGGCGCCTGCAGGCGGCGACCCCCGTAGGCGCCGGCGATGACCCTCATGCCGGGACGGGCTCGGCCTCTGCGAGCGCCAGCGCGTCCGCCAGGAGCGCATGCTCCGGCTGCGCCAAGCGCGGGTCGAGCGCCAGGAGCCGCTCGGCCCGACCGTGCGCGCGTTCGAGTAGGTCGGCGTCCTCGGGCAGGCGCGCGACGCGGAACCGCGCCAGACCGGACTGCTTCGTCCCGGTCAGCTCGCCTTCACCGCGCAGCTCGAGGTCGATCTCGGCGAGGTGAAAGCCGTCGCTGTGCTGCGCCAGGGCCGCCAGACGCGCGGACTCCTTGGGCCCGAACAGCAGGCAGAGCGAGGAATGCTGACCCCGGCCGACGCGCCCGCGGAGCTGATGCAGCTGGCTGATGCCGTACCGCTCGGCGTCCTCGACGAGCATCACCGTGGCGTTCGGGACATCGATCCCCACCTCGATGACGGTCGTGGCGACGAGCACGTCCGCGCCGCCGGCGGCAAAGCGCTCCATCGCCTCGGCCTTGTCCCGCGGCTTCATCTGCCCGTGCATGAGCACGACCTCGAAGTCGGCGAACTCCCCGGCCTTCAGACGCTCGTACTCGGCCGTCGCCGCCTTGGCCGCCACCGCCTCGGAGTCCTCGACCAGGGGGCACACGACGAAGGCCTGGCGGCCGGCGCGCAGTTCCTCGCGGATGCGCTCGTACGCCCGCGCCCGCTCGCGCTCACCGCTCACCACGAACGTCTCGATCGGCTGCCGGCCCTTCGGCAGCTCGCGCAGCGCGGTGACGTCCAGGGCGCCGAAGCTCGCCAGCCGCATGGTGCGGGGAATCGGGGTGGCGGTCATGTGCAGGACGTGGGGCGCCAGGCCTTCGCGCGCTTTGGCGTCGAGCGCCGCGCGCTGGCGCACGCCGAAGCGGTGCTGCTCGTCGACGACGGCGACCGCCAGATCGGCGAAGACCACAGGGTCCTCGATGACCGCGTGGGTGCCGACGAGCAGCGGCAGCTCGCCGGTTGACAGCTTGCCGAGCAGGTCCTTCCTGCGTGCCGCCGTCGTGGAGCCCGTCAGCAGCGCGGCGGGCACGAGCCCGCCCGGCATGAGCGACTGAATGGTGGCGAAGTGCTGTTCGGCCAGGGTCTCCGTGGGGGCCATGAGCACCGCCTGGCGCCCGTGCTCGACGGCCCGGAGCATCGCGTGGAGCGCCACGACCGTCTTGCCCGAGCCGACCTCGCCCATGAGCAGGCGCTGCATCGGGGTGTCGCGGGCCAGGTCGGCGTCGACCTCGTCCATCGCGCGCAGCTGGTCGCCGGTGGGCGTGAACGGCAGCTGCTCGGTCCGCCACGTCTCCGACAGGGACGGAGGGTCGGTGAGCGTCTCGGCGTTCGCCGCGGCGCGGCGCTCGGCGCGGAGCCGCAGCTGGACGATCTGGTCGAGCAGCAGTTCGTCGAACGCCAGCCGGCGGCGGCCGTGCTCCAGTTCGGTCGCGCCGCCACCCGCCCCCACGAGCCCGTGCGCCGCCGCGAGCGCCGCCTGGATTCCCGGCAGTTCCTCGGCCAGCCGTAGCCGCGCGGGCAGCGGCTCGGGGACGTCACCGACCGCCGCGCGATGCTCGCGCACGAGCGTGTGCAGCTGCAACGAGCTGATGCCCTCGGTCGCCCGATACGTCGCCACGCCCTCCTCCCCGCCGGCCGCGGCGGTGGTCTCGGCGTGGCCGGACACCTTGAAGCGATTGCGGGCCTCGTACTTGCCCGACAACACGAGCCGGGTGCCCGGCGGATAGCGCCGTTCGAGCCACGGCTGGTTGAAGAACGTCACCTTCATCACGCCGGTGGTGTCCATGACCGTCGCCTCGACGAGCGGGCGCATCCCCCGGCGCCGGACCGGCCGCGACGTGATCCCGCGGACCTCGACGACGACCGTGGCCGTCTCCCCCGGTTCCAGCGCCGCGATCGTCCGAGACTCGCCGCCCCCGCGCGGCAGGTGCGCGAGCAGGTCACCGACCGTATGGAGGCCGAGTGCCTCGAGCGCGTCGGCGGCCTTCTGCCCTGCGTCCAGCCGTACGGGCTCGGCCAGGCGCGAGGGGCGCGGCCACCGCACCGGGGCGCCGCGCAGCTCGTCGTGGCTCAGTTCGTCGGAGGAGGCGAAGTGCGTCGGGACCGGCACCGCTCCATGATGCCCTCCGGCGCGGTCGGGTCAGGCGACCACCCCGGCCGTCGCGCACGTGGGCGCCGCACCCGGCGACGCTGGGGGCCCGCGCCCCGGCGTCCTTGCGGGTGAAGGCCTCCAGGCCCCACGGCAGCCCGCGCGGAGACCTCGTGCGCCGTCGTCGACCTCCCGTCGTCGCGTGTGATCTCAGCGCCGCTCCCACTTCTCGCGCAGCGAGTCGCCGAACCGGCGGGCGCGCCGCAAGGTCGTCGACATCTTCACGCGTTGCGCCATCGCCGATGCCGGCGCAGGCAGCCCGGCGACCTCCGTCGCGTCGATCGTGAGCGTCACCGCGCGGGTCGTGATCCGCTGCACCTCGGGCGCATCGACGAACCGGGGGCCGTCGGGCGTATCGACGTCGATGCCGTCCAGCAGGTGCTCACGGGAAATCTCACGGACGCGGCGCACGGTTCCGATCTCGATGCCGTGCACGTCGAGCACGGGCGTGCCGCGCCGCAGCACCTTGTAGGAGATGGCGTGCTCGCCAGGGTCCTCGGTCATGTCCAGATGATGCCGGGCCGGTCACTCGGCCGCGAGCAGCCACCACGAGCTGGGGTGGCCGCCCTCGTGCGGTTCGAGCCGGCCAGCACCGTGCGGCAGTGGAGGAGGCTGGGATCGGACATGGGACGCTGGGAACCCGCCGCGGCGGGAGGCCGGGCTTAGAGGGCCTTCGTGACCTTGCCGGCCTTCAGGCAGCGCGTGCAGACGTAGACCCGCGTCGGCGTCTTGCCTTCCAGGATCCGGACCTTCTGAAGGTTCGGATTGAAGCGCCGCTTCGTGGCGACCATCGAGTGGGAGCGGCTGTTCCCGAAGGCGGGACCCTTACCGCAGCTGTGACAGACCTTGGCCATGAGGCGGAGCAGTCTAGCGTGCTCAGGGCCGAACCGGCTCGCGGGTCGGCTCGTGCTCCGGGCGGCGGCCGGGACGCGGCTTGGCGTCCCCGATCCGGCCCGGCTCGCGCAGCCGCACGGGCGACGGCGCGGCGCTCGGCAGCGGCAGATCGACGGGCCGCCCACCGGGGCCATCGTCGTCATCGCGCGGGTCGTCGTCGGGCGGTGGCGGATCGTCGCGTGGCCACCAGTCCTTGAGCGCGGACCAGCCGCGCTCGTCCAGCATCGCCCACACCAGTGCGACCGCCCCCAGGACGTGCACGAGGAAGGTGAGCGTGATCGCGATGATTTCCTCGGTGTGATCCACCACTGCGAAATGTACCTCTCGGCGCCGCGTCCTGCCCGCGGCTGGGCGCTCAGGCGCTCAGCTGCTCGCGGACCTTGACCAGCGCGAGGACCGCGTGCGCCGCGTGAGCGCCCGAATCGCGCTTGCCGCCACCGGACCGGGCCAGCGCCTGGTCCATGGTCTCGACGGTCAGGACCCCGAACGCGCACGGCACGCCCGTCTTCAGCTGCACGTCCTGGACGCCGCGTGCCGCCTCGGTGCAGACGTAGTCGTAGTGCGTCGTCTCGCCGCGGATGACGGCCCCGAGGCACGCCACGCCGGCGTACCGCGCGGACTCCGCCGCGTACTGCGCGGCCAGCGGCAGCTCGAACGCGCCGGGGACGACGAACAGGTCGACCTCACCGCCCTCGGCCTCGAAGACCTCCTTGGCGGAGATGACGAGCCGCTCGGCCAGCTCCTCGTAGAACTGCCCGACGACGATCGCGAACTTCACGACTCCCGTTCCTCCCGGTCACGGGCACGCTCCTCGGCGACCATCTGCTCGTCGAGGGAGGTGCCCTGGTGGTGCAGCAGGTGACCCATCTTCTCGGCCTTCGCGCGCATGTAGGCCTCGTTGTGCGGATTCGGCGTGTGCTCGATCGGGATCTGGGCGCTGATGGACAGCCCGTGGCCCTCCAGCCCGCGGATCTTCTTCGGGTTGTTCGTGAGGATCCGGATGGAGGTCAGCCCGAGGTCGACGAGGATCTGCGCGCCGATGCCGTAGTCGCGCAGGTCGGCGGGCAGACCGAGCGCCACGTTGGCTTCGACGGTGTCCATCCCCTCCTCCTGCAGCTTGTACGCACGCAGCTTGTTCAGCAGGCCGATGCCGCGCCCTTCCTGGGCGAGATAGAGCAGGACGCCGCAGCCCTCGCGCTCGATCATCGCCAGCGCGGACTCGAGCTGCTCGCCGCAGTCGCAGCGCAGCGAATGGAAGACGTCGCCGGTCAGGCACTCGGAGTGCACCCGGACGAGCACGTCCTCGACGCCGTCGACGTCACCCTTGACCATCGCGATGTGGTGCTTGTCGTCGACGAGCGAGCGGTAGCCGACGACCGTGAAGTCGCCGAACGACGTCGGCAGCGTCGTGGCGACCACGCGCTCGACGAGCTTGTCGTGGCGGCGCCGGTAGGCGATGAGGTCCGCGATGGTGATGAGCTTCAGGCCGTGCTTGGCGCAGTACGCGGCCAGGTCGGGGACGCGGGCCATCGACCCGTCCTCGTTCTGGATCTCGCAGATCAGGCCCGCGGGGACGCAGCCGGCCAGGCGCGCGAGATCGACGCTCGCCTCGGTGTGGCCGGTGCGCTGCAGCACGCCGCCGTCCTTGGCCTTCAGCGGGTGGACGTGGCCGGGGACGACGATGTCGCGCCTGCCCTTCTCCGGGTCGGCCGCGACGCTGATCGTCGTGGCCTGATCCTGCGCGCTGATCCCCGTCGTGACGCCCTCGGCGGCCTCGATCGTGACGGTGAACGGCGTCTCGTACTGCGACTCGTTCTTCGCCGCCATGAGCTCGAGGCCGAGCTCGTCGCACCGCTCCGGGGTCAGCGCGAGGCAGATCCAGCCGCCCGCCTGGCGCGTCATGAAGTTGATGGCCTCCGGCGTGACGTGCTCGGCCGCCATGACGAGGTCGCCCTCGTTCTCACGGTCCTCGTCGTCGACCACCACGATCATCTTGCCGGCGGCGATGTCCTCCAGCGCCTCCTCGATCATGGCGAACTTCACGTCGTCGCGCGTGGTCGCGCTCATCGCACCGCTCCTGTCAGCTTCTCGACGTACTTGGCCAGGACATCCACCTCGAGGTTGACCGGGCGGCCGGGGGCCGCACTCCCGAGGTTGGTCCGCTCCAGCGTCTCCGGAATGAGCGAGACGGCAAAGCTCTCGTCGTCGACGCGCGCGACGGTCAGCGACACGCCGTCGACCGCGATCGACCCCTTCTCCACGACGTAGCGCAGCAGCGCAGGATCCTGCGGCGCGATCGTGACGATGCGGGCGAACCCGTCGTCCTCGACGCCGGTGACGCGCGCCAGCCCGTCGACGTGGCCCTGCATGATGTGGCCGCCCAGACGCGCGTCGGCGCGCAGGGCGCGCTCCACGTTCACCGGGTCACCGGCCCGGAGCTCCCCGAGTGACGAGCGGCGGAGCGACTCGTGCATGACGTCGGCGGTGAACGCGTCGCCGGTGAGCGTCGTCGCGGTCAGACAGACGCCGTTGACGGCCACGCTGTCGCCCAGGCCGATCTGGGGCGCGAGCTCCGTCGCGAGCGTCAGGCGGACGCCGTCCACGGTCGCGTCGACGGCCGCCACGCGGCCGAGGTCTTCCACGAGGCCGGTGAACACGTCACCACTCCTTGACGCGGGCGGAGATGAGCAGGTCGTCCTCGACGCGCTCGCAGTCGAGGGTCAGGGCGCGCAGTGCGTCGCTGATCGACTCGGCGCCGACGCCCTCGAGCGGGTCCCGCGCCGTCCGGCCACCGAGCACGATCGGCGCGAGGAACAGGCGGATCTCGTCGATCTCCCCGGCGTCGAGGAACGCACCGGCGAGCTTCGGGCCGCCCTCCAGCAGAATCGAACTCGTCCCCAGGGCGCCGAGCTGGTCGAGAGCGCTGAGCACGCGGGCGGGCTCGTTGCCGCCCTGGGCGACGACGACGTCGACGCCGGCGGCGCTGAGGCTGTTCGTCCGACGGCGCGGCGCGGCGCGGCTCACGACGACGGTCAGCGGAACCTCGGAGCTCTCCGCCACGAGCTTGCTGTCGACGGGCAGGCGCGCCGTCGAATCGAAGACGACGCGCCGCGGCTGGCGCACCGATGGGTCGCCCCCCTGCAGGTGACGGGCGGTGAGCTGCGGGTCGTCGTGCAGCGCGGTGCCGATGCCGACGGCGACGGCGTCGACGCTCGCCCGCCACTGGTGCACCCGCACCCGGCTGGACTCCCCGCTGATCCACTGCGAGTCGCCGGTGCGCGTGGCGACCTTGCCGTCGAGCGTCATCGCGGACTTGAAGAGGATCCAGGGGCGCCCCGTCTTCGCCTGCTTGCGGAACGCCTGGTTGAGCTGGCGGGCACGGACGGCGAGCTCGCTGGCGGGGTCGGCGACCTGCACCTCGATGCCCTCGTCACGCAGGATGCCCAGGCCACGTCCGCTGGCCTTCTCCGACGGGTCATCACTGGCCACGACGACCCGGCCGATGCCCGCTGCGGTTATCGCTTCGGTACACGGCGGGGTCTTGCCCTCGTGGCAGCAGGGCTCGAGGGACACGTACATCGTCGCGCCGGTGAGGTCCGTCTCGCCGGCGTCGGCGATCGCGTTGACCTCGGCGTGTGCGCCCCCGTACTCGGCGTGCCAGCCATCCCCGACGACCTCGCCGTCCTTGACGATCACGGCGCCCACGACCGGGTTCGGATGCACCCGGCCCTTGCCGTTGCGCGCCAGTTCGACGGCGCGCTCGAGGTGCCGTCGGTCGGTCTCGGTCTGCAGGGCCATGCTCTCGCCAGTGTAGGTGTCCGTCACCCCACGTCGACGGGCGGCCCGCACGGCGCACCGCGCAGCCGGTAGATCAGGATCTCCGGCCCCGGCCGCGCGTAGCGCAGCGGGTAGTAGACGAAGCTCCAGTCGAAGTTGAACGGGACGGGCTTCCCCTTGCGGTCGTACGGCCGGAAGCGGGCGGCGAGACGCGCCTCGCGCTCCAGGCGCTGGTAGTACGCGATGGCGCCCGGAACCTGGTCGGGCTCGGCCAGCGCGCGGCCCTGCTGGTGTGAGACGACGACGACCCAGCAGAACCGGCCGCGGCGGTACTCGTCGATGAGCTCGGGCCGCAGGGTCTTGACGTAGTCCTCGACGTTGACGACCACGCCGCCCGGGACCCGCTCGCCGGTGTCCGGGTCGAAATCCGACCGGCTCGTCGCCCACTTCAGCCAGCGGTCGCCGGTGCTCGTCTGCAGCGACGGCAGCCCGATGTCCTGCGCCCACGCCGCCGGCAGGAACGGCTCGACGACGAGCTTGCGTCCCGCCGGCACGGTGCGCGAGAGCCAGGCACGCGCCTGGTTGCGCGTGTCCTCGCGGGCCAGCACGCGATCGACGTGCACCGAGGTCACGAGCCCCTGCAGCAGGACAAGCCCCGCGATCACACCGGCGACAGCCCAGCGCAGGCCGGGACGCCGCTGGGCCAGCACACCGGCGAGCCACAGCGCCCCGCAGGCCGTCAGCAGGCAGAGGAACGGCAGGATCGGCATGAGCCAGCGCCCGAAGAACCGCTCCTGGGCGCCCATGAAGGCCACGAACAGCAGCGGGCCGGGCAGCAGGAACGCCAGGGCCCAGCGGTCGCGCCGCGCCAGAACGACCGCACCGAGCCCGGCGGCGGCCAGCGGCAGCCAGCCGAAGCCCCAGGTCAGCGCCCAGGTGTAGTGGAGCCAGCCGTTGTCCTGCGTGAGCCCGAGCTTGCCCGCAGCGTCGGCGGAGGCATCGGACTGGTGCATGACGCCGTCGAGGAACGCCGATGCGTCGAGCAGGGCGTACGGGTTGGCTACGAGGAACGTCGCGACGGCCGCGACGGCGGTCAGCGCCAGTCCCCGCATGGCGGCCGGGCGGTCGCGCTGCGCAACCGCGGCGGCCGCCGCGACGATCGCGAGCAGCACGATCCCGCCGGTGTACTTCGTCGCACAGGCCAAGCCGAGCCCGGTGCCGGCGATCAGCCAGTCGCGCCGGGATGCTCCGCGCAGGATCCCGGCGGCCCCGGCGAGGGCCAGGCACACCGGCGCCAGCGTGGGCGCATCATTCAGCGCCTGGTGGCTGTAGAAGACCGGCAGGAACGCCACCGCGAGCAGCGCGCCCGCCAGCAGCCCGGCGGCCCGGCCGAAGAGCCGGTTGCCCGCCCAAACGAGCAGGCCGACGGCCATCGTGCCTAGGACCGCGGTCGTGACCCGCGCGGCGACCCACACCGGCGTCGGGTCGCTGGAGAACGCCTCCGAGACGCCCTCGCGCCCGCCGAACCACACGGCGAACACCAGGTGCAGGACGTACGTGAAGCCCGGCGGGTTCACGAAGTACCGGGGGTTCAGGTCATGGCCGAACATCCCGATCGCGCGGGGGACGAAGTGGCCGTTCTCGTCTGCGTTGTAGGCCCACGGCATGCCGTGGTCGACGCCCCAGACGCGCAGGACGAACGCGCTCGTCAGGAGCGCGGCGACCGCGAACGCGAACCAGTGGCGGACGATCCAGCGCGTCGGCGGGATCGGCGTGCGCGGGCGGGGCGCCGTCTCAGCAGCCGACATAGGCGGCGTAGTAGCGACTCACCGCCACGCGCTCGAACCCGTCCGGCGGCAGGTTCGTCCCGGGCCGGTCGCGGCGGTTGACGAGCAGCTGGTTGAAGATCGCCGAGCGTCCGTGGATGAGGATCGCCACGCCCCGCTCGGGCGGCGGCGCGTCGGGGTCGGTCCGGGCGATCACCTGGTCGACGGGCAGGTCGAGATCCCAGCGGACGTCGGGGACGAGCTTGTGGTTGGGCACGAACACCGGGCCGCACGCCAGCCCCTTCTGGACCGCCGGGTCGTTCAGCACCTCGCGCAGCGCCGTGCGGGAATCGCCGCGGAACAGCAGCTCGTTCTCCAGCCGGTTGACGTTCACCCGGGAGGCCGTGAACGCGATCCCGAAGAGGACCAGCAGGATGGACCCCGCGATCCAGCCGCGCCGCAGCCACGTGCCGGGCACGAGCAACGTCCAGCCGGCCACGGCGACGGCCGCCAGCAGCATGAGCATGAGCGACGGCACCAGGAGGTAGCGGTCGATGACCGACAGGCCGCCCAGGCCGACGAGCGCGAACGTGCCGATCCCAGCCGCGAGCAGCGCGACGGGCAGCTTCAGCCGGGTCGGGAACAGGACGACCGCGGCCGCGCCGCCGACCATCGCGCCGACCACAACCGGGAACTTGGCGAGCTTGCCGAGGTAGTTCCACGTCGCCTCCGGGACGGCCCCGATCCCCTTGTTGCGGCCGAGCTCCTCGGACAGGCCGCTGGTGTGGGTGTGCGAGTACAGCGGATCGCCGGTGACGACGAAGTCCGTGAGCACCCAGATGAGGGGCGCGGTCCACACGAGCGCGGCGCCGATCATCCGCAGCCGCCATGTCGCCTTCGGCAGGAGGTAGAGCCAGTACAGGCCGCCGAGCAGCCACGCCTCGGGGCGCAGCAGGCCGGCGAGGACGAGCAGCGCCAGGACCGGGATGCCGCGCCGCGGCCTGCGGACCTCGAGTACCGCCGCCCAGATGACGAGGGCGAGGTACGCCGGGTCGATGTAACCGCGGACCGCGTAGAACGGGAAGTCGAACCGCGTCAGGATCAGCAGCGCCACGACGAAGCCGACCAGCGGCGTGAAGATCTCCTTGCCCAGCGTGTACAGCCCGGCAACGAGCCAGACGAAGCTCGCCAGGCAGACCGCGGTCCAGATCCGGCCGCCGCCCTCGCCGAAGATCGCGAGGATCGCCCCGACCGCGATCGACAGCGGATGCTCGGTCGGCGCGCGGTAGGCCTCGAAGGACATGTTCGTCCCGTCGAGCAGCTCACGGCCCCACACGAGCGAGTAGATCGAGTCGTAGTTCGGCCACGTCGGGTAGGCGAAGAACCCGACGATCGCGATGACGATGAGCACTGCGACGCCGGCCCACTCCAGCGTACGCAGGGGCACACGACCGAGGCGCGGGGGCGGCTCGGCGGGGGCATCGGACCCGGTCTGGGTCGGGGAGAGCGTCACGCCCGACATCGCGCCAGTAGGATTACAGCCCCTCTCCTTCTATGAAGCTCATCATCCAGATCCCCTGCTTCAACGAGGAGACCACGCTTCCGGTGACGCTCGCCGACCTTCCTCGGGAAGTCGCGGGCTTCGACGCGGTCGAGTGGCTCGTCATTGATGACGGTTCCGTCGACCGGACCGTTGAGGTCGCCCGTGCCCACGGCGTCGACCACATCGTCAGGTTGACCAACAACAAGGGCCTTGCCGCCGGCTTCCAGGCCGGTCTCGACGCGTGCTTGAAGCTCGGTGCCGACGTCATCGTCAACACCGACGCCGACAACCAGTACGACGCCTCGTACATCCCGGCGCTCGTCACGCCGATCCTCGAGGGCAACGCCGACATGGTCGTCGGCGACCGCCAGATCATGGAGATCGAGCACTTCTCGCCGCTGAAGAAGATGCTCCAGCGGCTCGGCTCCTGGGTCGTGCGCCAGGCGTCGAACACCGAGGTCCCCGACACGACCTCCGGGTTCCGCGCCTACAACCGCGAGGCCGCGATCCAGATGGCGGTCGTCTCGAAGTTCACCTACACGCTCGAGACGATCATCCAGGCGGGCAAGCTGCTCGTCGCCACCGACCACGTCCCGGTCCGGACGAACGACAAGCTGCGCGAGTCGCGGCTGTTCCCGTCCATGTGGGCGTACGTCCGGCGCAACAGCGTCTCGATCTTCCGGATCTACACCCAGTACGAGCCGCTGAGGGTCTTCATCACCCTCGCGTCCCTCATCGGGGTCGTCGCGTTCATCGTGTGGGCGCGGTTCTTCTACTTCTACGCGCAGGGCGACGGCGCCGGTCACGTGCAATCGCTCATCTTCGGCGCGGTCCTGTTCAACGCCGCCGTGGTGCTCGGCGCGATCGGCATCCTGGGCGACCTGCTCGCGGGCCAGCGCACGATGATCCAGCGCATCTTCGAGCGCGTGCGGCGCGTCGAGCTCCAGCTCGGCGTGCAGCCGTCGCACTACGAGCCCGGCGCCCACCCCACCGGCCATGCCCGCACCACCGGCGCGGAGGCCGGCGGCGCGACGGGCAAGACCGAGGAGCGCGAGGCCATCAAGCTATGACTCCCACTGTCACCGTCGATGCCGAGGGCACCGTCACCGGCAACACGTACGACAAGTACAACACGACCAATCCGGTGGCCAAGCGCCTGCAGGCCGGCTTCGAGAGCGCGCTCGAGCACCTGTTCGCCAAGGCCGCCCCGCAGTCGCTGCTGGACGTCGGCTGCGGCGAGGCACACCACACGCACCAGTGGGCGCAGCAGCTGGGCGACAAGCGCGTGGTGGGCATCGACCTGGACGATCCGACGCTGAAGTCATTCTGGGAGGAGCGCACCGCGCCGAACCTCGAGTACAAGATCTTGAAGGCCGAGAACATGCCGTTCGAGGACGGCGAGTTCGACGTCGCCACGGCGATCGAGGTCCTCGAGCACGTCCCCGACCCGGGGCACACGGTCGCCGAGATGGCGCGCGTGGCCTCGGGGCACCTGCTCGTGAGCGTCCCCCGCGAGCCGATGTGGCGCATGCTGAACATGGCGCGCGGCGCCTACTGGAAGGACCTCGGTAACACGCCGGGACACCTCAACCACTGGTCGAAGCGCTCGTTCGTGCAGCTGCTGAGCCAGCACGGCGAGGTCGTCGAGGCACGGTCGCCGTTCCCGTGGACCATGCTGCTCGTCCGGCTTGGCTGAGCCGGACGCCCCTCGCCGCGGCTACGGAGCCGGGGCGAGGATCCTCTCCGTCGGCATCGCACTGACGGGCGTCGTCACCTTCGCGTACTTCTCGCTGGCGTCGCACGGGCTGAGCGAGGACGAGTACTCGCGGATCAGCCTGCTGTGGTCCGTCCTGTTCGTGGTCGTCACGGTGCTGTACCGGCCGATCGAGCAGCTGCTGTCACGCACGATCGCCGAGCGGCGCGCGCTCGGGCACGGCTCACATCCGCTGCGCGAGCCGATGCTCATCCAGTCGGCGTTCGCGGTGCTGTTCCTTGTCGTGGCGCTCGCCCTGCGCGGCCCCATCCAGGACGAACTGCTCGACGGCTCCGAGGCCCTGTACTGGGTGCTCGTGGCTTCCGTGCTCGCGTATGCGGCGAGCTACTTCGCGCGCGGCTGGCTGGCCGGCCACCAGCGCTTTGAGCTGTACGGCGCGCTCGTGTTCCTCGAGGCGACCACGCGCGTGCTGTTCGCGCTCGCCGTGGTCCTGGGCCTGGCGTCCGGGCAGACCGCGGTGGCGCTGGGCATGCTGGCCGCGCCGTGTGTCTCGCTCGTGGTCGTGCCGCTGGCGTTCAGCCGCAGCGACCCGCCGCCGTCCCAGGGGGAGGTGCGAGAAGCCGAGGGCGGGCTGTCCCTGCGCCACGGCGTGGGGTTCGCCGCAGCGGTCATGGTCGTGATGCTCGCCGAGCAGACGCTCATCAACGGCGCAGTCATCACCGTCGACATCACGAGCGACGATGCGGCGCTCGCGGGCATCGTCTTCAGCATCCTGCTCATCGCCCGGGCGCCGCTGCAGCTCTTCCAGGCGATCCAGGGCTCGCTGCTGCCCCACCTGGCGGGCCTGAACGCCACCGAGGACGGCGGGGAGTTCTCCAAGGCGATCCGCGTCACGGTGCTCGCGATCGCCGCGTTCGCTGCGGCCTGCGCGATCGGCCTGTTCGCGATCGGGCCGTGGGTGATGGACCTCCTGTTCGACCTGGAGTACGACTGGAGCCGGGTCGGCCTGGGCATCGTGGCGATCGGCATGGGCCTGCATCTCGCGGGCGGCACACTGAATCAGGCGGCGCTGGCCCGCGGGCACGCACGCGCGGCGGCCGTCGCCTGGTCGGTGGTCGGAGTGGCGTTCCTCGTCTGGATGTTCGCCCCGATCGTCGACGACCAGGTGCTGCGTGCCGAGCTCGGGTACGCGCTCGCCGCCGCCCTGCTGTGCGCCCTGCTCACGGCCGTCTACCGCCTGGCGCCGGCCCCCGAGGCCGCGGCCGCCGCGGCCGACTGAACGTTTCCGTACACTCGACGAGCGTGCTGGAGCGAGAACGCGAACAGGTGGCCTCCACGGCCCGGCGCCTTGCCGCCGCCGGTCTCGTCTCGGCGACGAACGGGAACGTCAGCGCGCGCTGCGAGGACCTCGTTGCCGTCTCCCCCACGGGCGCCGTGCTGGCCGAACTGCAGGCAGCCGATGTGCCGGTCGTCGACATCGAGGGCGCGCAGCGGTTCGGGACGCTGGCGCCCACGTCGGAGCTCAGCCTGCATCTCGGCGTCTACCGGCGCTTCGGGTCCGGCGCGGTCGTGCACACCCACGCGCCGATGGCGACCGCACTGTCCTGTGTGCTCGACGAGGTGCCGATGGTGCACTACGAGATGCTCGGTCTGGGCGGCGGTGTGCGCGTCGCCCCGTACGCGACGTTCGGCACGCCGGAGCTCGCGGCCGCTGTCCTCGACGCGCTGGAGGGTCGGCTCGCCGCGCTCATGGCCAACCACGGCGCCGTCACGCACGGCCCCGACATGGCGACCGCACTCCGCGCCACCGAGCTGCTCGAGTGGGCCTGCACGGTGTACTGGCGCGCGGCCCAGCTGGGCACGCCGCGCGTCCTCGACGACGACGCCGTCCGAGCCGTCGTCGATCAGGTGACCACAACCGGCTACGGGGCGACGCGCCCGGCCGTGGAGGACTGAGGTGCGTGCGATCGCGCTGGGAGTGCACGTGCTGGACGTCCTCACCGACCTCGTGGCGGGTGGCCGCGCGCTGCTGGCGGGCGGCGTCGGCGGGGTCGCGGCGACCCGCGGCGCGGACGGCGCCGTGGTCGTGACCGCGGACGGCGTCGCGGAGGTTCCGGCATTCCCGGTTGACGTGGTGGACACCACCGGCTGCGGTGACGCGTTCAGCGCCGGGTTCCTGCGCGGCCTGTCACTGGAACTCGCCCCGGCGGATGCGGCGTACGACCTCGCGACGGTGCAGGCGCTCCTCGCCGCCTGACCGGCCGTCATCCCGTGTCCGCCAGCGGAGCGATGGAGATCATCGCGCCGGTGGCGAGGTCGAGGTCGAGGCGGTCGTGGAGGGTCTGGAGCCGCGTGCCAGCACGGGCCCGCGGGAGCACGCGGTCGCAAGCGTCGCGGCGGCGGGGGCGCGGCTGGTCACGCAGGAGCCGGCCGGCTGGAGTGCGGACCTCGAACGAGCCGTCGGCGGCGAATCGCACGGAGTACCCGCCCTCGTGCAGCAGGCGGTGGTGATGCCCGCAGAGGTGCACGAGATTCTCGAGATCAGTCGGACCCCCGTCGGCCCAGTGCCGAATGTGGTGCGCGTCGACGTACCGGTGGTTGGTGCAGCCGGGGAACCGGCACCCGCGATCGCGGGCGCGGAGCGCGCGTCTGAGCGCCGGAGGGATGCTGCGCGTCTTGCGCCCCACCGCCAGGGGCTGGCCGTCGCGCTCAGTGAGCTGCACGACTGCGCTGTCGCACGCCAGCCGCCTCGCGGTGGTGCGAGAGATCGCGGGGCCGTGATCGAGCTCGCACCGGCCGTGCGCGTTGGCGTCCGTAAGCGTGTCGGCGTCAACGTGCACCACCAGCTGCACCCGATCGCCACCGGTGCGGCCCGGCCCCGGCCCTGCCAGCGCCCGGTCGGCGATCGCGGTCAGCGCGTCGGCGCGCCGTGCCCCGGCCGGGGTCGGCGTTTCTGCGGAAACGTCCTCGCCCGTGCCGGCATCCGCGCGCAGCTGCTCGGCGACGAGCTCGACGGCCTGCATCAGCAGCGCACCCTGCTCGGCCGGGAGCCGACCCCGGACGCGCAGCGACCCGTCCTCCTCCCACTCCATGGCGAGAAAGCGCTCTTCGAGCACCCGCTCGGCGTCCGCCTCCACCCTGGCGACCGACCGATACGACCGTACGATCCGCTCCAACTGCGCCGCCGTCGCGTTGCGCGCGAGCTCAACCAGCTCCTGTTCCTGCGCCACGTCCTCCACCCGTGTGATCGCACGCACCTTCGAGTAGGACAGTTCCCCGCGCGAGAACGCGTCCCGCACCAGCGGCAGTTCGCCCAGCCGCCGGGCTACCCGCACGTGCTCGCGGGCGGCCTGTGGCCCGACGGCACACCGCCACGACACCCACGCCGCGCACGAGCTGCAACCCTCGAGGCTCCACCCCTCGCGACGGTCGAATTCCGCCACCAGCTCCAACCACCGGCACATCGCGGCCTCGAGATCCGCCGCCATCGCGGCGATCCACTCGCCAAGTCCCTCAATCGTCATGTTTCGCTCCTCGCATGGACGCGAACGTATGTTCGCCTCTGCGGCGGATGGAACCTTGCCCGGTTGACACGTCAACGCTTCCGCGGAAACGCGCAGGGTCCGGCACCGACGTTCGTCCACGCACCGAGGCATCGAGTGGGACTCCCCGGCGAGGCGTGCCGACCGTACCTCCATGCGTTCCCGCCTGCTCATCGCCACGCTCGCTCTGCTGACCGCGCTGACCGCCACCGCCTGGGCGAAGACCATCGAGGGAACGCCGAACGCCGACGACCTCGTCGGCACGGTCGGCGACGACACCATCCGCGGGCTCGGCTCCGACGACAAGCTCAACGGCAAGACCGGCGACGACGTCGTGTCCGGCGGCACGGGCAAAGACAAGATCTGGGGCGGTTTCGGGACCGACCGGGCCGAAGGCGGCAGCGGCGACGATTGGATCGACCTCTCGCACGGCGAGCGCGAGCGCGCCAACGGCGGTACAGGCAACGACACGATCTTCGGTGGTCCCGGCGGGGACTGGCTCGATGGTGGCGACGGCGACGACTACCTTGACGCCGGCGACGGCGACGATGCCCTCATCGAGGCCGGGTTCGGCGACGACAAGGCCCTGTACGCGGGCGCCGGCGATGACTACCTCGACAGCAACCGCGGCAACGACGGCAACGTCAGGGGCGACGCGGGCAACGACATCATCCTCACCGGCAACGGCGTCGACCGCTCGTTCGGGGGCGACGGTGACGACGCCATCGACGGCGGCACCGGCAACGACGAGATCGACGGCGGGCCGGGCAACGACGTGCTCTCCGGCGGCGCGGCGGGCGAGGACACCCTGCGCGGCGGCGACGGCGACGACACGATCTACACCGGCCCCGGCGTCGACACCATCGACTGCGGCCCCGGCGACGACACCGTCTACGTGTCCAGCAACACCGAGGGCAACTACGCGGCTGACTGTGAAGAGGTCATCAAGGGCGACCCCGTCGACGACGAGGGCTTCCAGCCCCTTGCGGGCCGCACCAACGGGGGCCTCCAGCTCGTCGGGCAGAAGGTCGCCGACCGTGGGTCACCCTCGGCCACCGAGATCAACCGCGACCAGGAGAAGGGCTCCGACGGCGACGACGTGCTCGAGGGCAGCGACGGTGACGATGTCATCGTCGCCCTGGACGGCAACGACCGCATCCTCCTCTTCGGCGGCAACGACGACGTGGACGCCGGCCGAGGCGACGACGACGTCGACGCCGGCCCGGGCGACGACCACATCATCGGCGGATTCGGCGACGACGAGCTCTCCGGCAGCGGCGGCGACGACGACATCTCCGGCGGCCGCGGCGAGGACACGATCCTCGGCGGCGGAGGAGACGACACGATCCGCCCCGGCTACGACGAGGACACTGTCCGCGCCGGCAGCGGCAACGACACGATCCGCGCCGTCGGCGGCGCAGCGGACGTCATCGAGTGTGGCCCGGGTCGTGATCGCGTCCAGAAGGACCGCAAGGACAAGGTCGCCGCCGATTGCGAGGTCGTCCTCTAAGGGAGGGTGATGCTCGGCGGCTCGTCCGCCGGCGGCGGAGGTTCGAGGGTGTGCGACAGCGCGACCTCGCGCCGCACGAGCGGAATCACCGTGGCGACGAGCGCCGCGACGGGCACGGCGAGGAACGCGCCGATGATGCCCCCGAGGATGCCGCCGGCACCCACGCAGACGACGATCGCGACCGGGTGCAGCTCGACGGTCTTCCCCACGATGACGGGGTAGAGCAGGTCGCCCTCCAGCTGCTGGATCGCCGTCACCGCCGCGATCACGAGCAGCGCGTCGACCCACCCGTTGGATACGAGCGCGACGAGTGCCGCGGCCGCCCCGGCGGTGAACGCGCCGATGAACGGAATGAACGCGAGCACGAACGTCAGGAGCACCAGCGGCATGACGAGCGGCACGCCGATGATCCACAGCGCCATACCGATCGCGACTGCGTCGATCGTCGCGATGATCGTGATGCCGCGCACGAACGCGCTGAGCACGCGCCAGCCCTCCTCCCCGGCGGCGTGGATCGTCTCGCGGCGACGGTGCGGCGCCAGGCGGACGGCCCAATCCCACATCCGGTCGCCGTCACGGACGAGGAAGAACGTCACGACGAACGTGATGAGGATGCCCGCAAGTACCTGCACCGCGATGAGCGCGCCGGTGTAGACGCCGGAGGCGATGTCCTCGGCGCTGTCCTGCACACGGTTGGAGAGCTCGTTGATCGCGTCCTGGACCTCCGTCTCGCTCAGGCCGAACGGCCCCGTGGCGAGCCAGTCGCCGACCTCGTCGATGCCGCCGCCGACCTGCACCCCGAGCTCGTCGAACTCATGGATCGTCGCCGGGACGATGAGCCACATCACCCCGGCCAGCACCGCGATCCCGCCGATGTACACCAGCAACGTCGCGAGCGTGCGGGGCACGCCGCGGTGGCGCAGCCACATCGAGGGCGGTCCGAGCAGCGTGGCCGCCAGCATCGCGATGAACACGGGCAACAGCACGAGCCGCAGCTGCCACAGCCCGTAGACGATCACCACGAGCGCGGCGACGCACACGAGGAACCGCCACCCGAGCTCGCTCAGCACGGCCAGCGAGCGCGGAACGGTCACCGGCCGGCGACCCGCCGGCGCCCCCTCGGGCGTGGTCGCGGTCGCCGGCAGGACCGGGACCTCGTCGCTACTCGTAGGCGAGGGCCTCGAGGACATCAAGCTTCGCGGCTCGGCGGGCGGGCATGATCGCGGCAACGATCCCGGCAAGCGCAGACAGCACGAGGAGGACGATGAGCGTGCCGATCGGGAACGTCAACACGAAGCCCTCCTCCTCCAGCGGTCGGGACACCAGGAGGGCAAACAGTACGCCGAGGACGACGCCGAGGCTCGCACCGATGAGCGAGGTGATGACCGCTTCGAGCCGCACGATACGGCGGACCTGTCGTTTGGTCGTCCCGATGGCTCTCAGCATGCCCAGCTCCCGGGTCCTTTCGAACACGGAGAGTGCGAGCGTGTTGACGATGCCGAACAGCGAGACGATGACCGACAGCGCCAGCAGCGCGTAGATCAGCGCCAGCAGCTGGCCGATCTGCTCGGACTGCGACGCCTTCAGCTCCTCGCGATCCTGTGCCTCGACGTTGGGGAACCTGGCCGCGAGCATGTCGTCGACGGCTGCGCGCGTCTGCTCCGCCGGGCGGCTCTCGTCGAACGCCACGGAGAGCAGCGCCGGCCGCCGCACGCCGAACACCTTCGTGATCACAGCGGTCGACACGACCATGCCGCCGCCGAGGAGGTCGAAGTCGCCCTCGTCGAGCACGCCGCGCACCGTCAGGGTGACGCGCTTGCCGGTGGGCGTGAGGACGTCGAGCCTGTCGCCGATCTTCTTCGCGTCCCCGACGGCCGTCCCGTTGTTCACGAGGACGCCGTCGTCGCCGAGCGTCCGCAGGAGCTCATCGTTGCCGTCCTTCCAGGTCGCCGTGTAGCTGCCGGCCACCTCCGGGTCGACGCCGATGACCGCCACGTTGCCCGACACCCCGCGCACGCGCGACTCCGAGAAGCGGAACCCCGACGAGGACGCCACGCCGGGCACCGCGTTGACGGCCGGCTGCACGCCTTCCGGGATCGGCGAGAACCCATCCGCGTTGAGGACGGTGATGTCGCCGGTGAACGTGCGGTCCACCGAGGCCTCGACCGATCCTTGGAGCCCCGCGGCGAAGATCGACACGAACGCGACGAGCGCGACACCGATCATGAGCGCGGCGGCGGTCACGGCGGTGCGCGCCGGGTTGCGCGTCGCGTTCTCCCGCGCCAGCAGGCCGCTCAGCCCGAACGCACGCTGGAGCGGAGCGCCGATCCCGGCGGCCAGCGGGCGGACCAACCGCGGGCTCAAGAGGGCGACGGCGAGGAACACGACGGCGGCGCCCAGCCCGAGCAGGCTCGCGGCCTGGCCGCCCGATCCACCGCCGAACAGCCCGCCGAGCAGCAGGCCGATGCCGACGACGAGCAGCAGCACGGCGACGTACGGGCGCCTGCGATGGCCGTCCGCGTCGGAGAGCCCCTCCCGCATCGCCGCGATCGGCGCCACCCGTGTGGCGCGCAGCGCAGGCGCGAGACTCGCGAGCACCGTGACGATCGTGCCGACGAGCAGCGCCACGATCACCGTGCGCGCTGCGACGACGTTCCCCCCGGTCGGCAGGTCAAAGCCGAGTGCGCTGAACAGGCCGGTCAAGGCCGGGGTGAGCAGCAGGCCGCCCAGCATGCCGAGGACGGACGCGAACAGGCCGATGAGGAACGCCTCGAGCGCGACGCCACCCAGCACTTGCCGCCGGGACGCGCCGAGCGTCCGCAGCAGCGCGAGCTCACGGGTGCGCTGGGCGACCGTGATCGAGAACGTGTTGTAGATGACGAACGCGCCGACGAACACCGCGATGCCGCCGAAGACGAGCAGCGCGGTCCGCAGGAAGCCGAGCTGTTCCTGCAGGTCGCTCGACTGCTTGTCTGCAGACTCCTGGCCGGTGCGGACCGCGACCGGCTCGCCCTCGAGCGCGGTCGCGATGCGGCTCTTCAGCTCGTCCGCGCTCACGCCCTCCTCGGCCGCGGCGTCGATCTCGTCGACCTCGCCGACCCGATTGGTGATCCGCTGGGCCTCGGCGACCGTCATGAGCGCGAACGACGTACCGGCCAGCGAGTCGACGTCGCCGTACTTCGCGACGCCGACGAGGGTGTAGCGCTTCGTGCCCTCCTCACCGATGATCTCGATCTTGTCGCCGAGCGCGAAGTCCTGGTCGTTCGCCGTCTTCGCGTCGAGCCCAACCTCGTCGTCGGCCGCCGGCTCGCGACCCTCGGTGTAGCGAAACGGCGTGAACCGCTCGTCGCCGACGCTCGCGGCGAAGTTCGGCACGCCGCCCTGGGCGACCGCGTCGCCGTCCTTGTCGCGAATCGAGACCTGCCCGGTGACCGCGCCCTCGGCCAGGGCCACGCCGTCGACCGCCGCGACGCGCTCGACGAGCGCCTGCGGCAGCGGCTCGGCGACCGGGCCGGCGTCGCCCTCGAGACCTTCGACGGTCTTCGGGCTCACCGCGACATCGATGCCCTCGTAACCCGCCTGGAAGATGTCGTCGAACGACTTGTTGATCGTGTCCGTGAGGACGAACGTCCCCGAGATCATCGCGACGCCGAGGATGATCGCGATCGACGTGAGCGCCGTGCGGAGCTTGCGCGACGCGAGACTGCGCAGCGTCAGCGAGGTCACGCCACGACCTCGCGCATGACCTGGAAGACGTGGTCGGCGTCACCCGCCTCACCGTCACGGACGACGCGGCCGTCGGCGAGCACGAGCAGCCGGTCGGCGATCGCCGCGGCCCTCGCGTCGTGCGTCACCATGATCACGGTCTGCCCGAGGTCGTCGACGGACCGGCGCAGGAGGGTCAGGATCTCGCCCGACGACTTCGAGTCCAGGTTGCCCGTCGGCTCATCCGCGAACACGACCGCAGGCTTGTGCACGAGCGCCCGCGCCACGGCGACCCGCTGCTGCTGGCCACCCGACAGCTCGGCCGGGCGGTGCGTACGGCGGTCCGTGAGGTTCACCGTCTCGATGAGGTCGTCCAGCCATGCCTGGTCGGGCTTGCGGCCCGCCAGCGTGAGCGGCAGTGTGATGTTCTCCTCCGCCGTGAGGACGGGCAGCAGGTTGAACGCCTGGAAGACGAACCCGACGCGATCACGTCGCAGCTCGGTGAGCGCCTTGTCGGCCAGCCCCGCGAGCTCGACGCCGTCGAGCGTGACGCTGCCGCTCGTGGGCGTGTCCAGCCCGGCGAGGCAGTGCATGAGCGTCGATTTCCCCGAGCCCGATGGGCCCATGATCGCGGTCAATGCACCGGCCGGAAACGTCACGGTGACGCCGGAGAGCGCGTCGACGGCGGCTGCGCCCTCGCCGTAACGGCGCGTGAGGTCGGTCGCGGTGACGATGTCGGTCATGGAGGCTCCTGGCGTCGGGAGGAAACGTCGCGGGTCAGGTCAGGGTGCGGCGCACGGACTCGACGAACCGGTCGATGTCGCCGACGCGGTCGTCGACCAGGTAGCCGGTGCCCGCGCCCCCGACGAGCTCGAGGGCGTAGCCCTCCTCGACGTACTGGCTGGGGCACCACGACACCGACGTCGGGCCGGCGCTCGCGGATCTCCGCGGCGGCGCGCAGCCCCTCGTCGGTGTGCGTGGGCGGAATCTTGATGTCGGGGCCCAGCGCTCGGGCCTGCGTGATCGCGGTCTCGCCGTCGGGAGCCTCGCCCACGACCGCGGAGCCCTCGAGATCGAGCAGCATCCGGGCGGTGGACCGGAAACTCGGGTGGTCGCCGACGATGAGGATGGAGGGTGCCACGCGTCCATTGTGGCGGTGCACAAGCCGCGACGGGTACGGCTATGACCCCCGGCCGCGACTCAGGCGCGGACGGCGACGCCCGCGGCCGCGGCGATCGCCTGATACGCCGCTGCTGGGTCGTCTGCCCCGAAGACGGCCGACCCGGCCACGAACCACGTGGCGCCGGCGTCCGCACACAGCGAAGCGGTCTCGGCATCGACGCCGCCGTCAACCTGGATCGCCACATCAGCGCCGAGCATCGACCGCACGGTCTTGACCTTCTCCAGCGTGGACGGGATCAGCGACTGCCCACCCCACCCGGGGTTCACCGTCATCACGAGCGCGAGGTCGAGCAGGTCGGCGACCTCCTCGAAGATCGCCGGCGGCGTGGCCGGGCAGACCGCGAGGCCTGCGCGGCAGTCCGCCTCGCGGATCTGGTGCAGCACGCGATGGGCGTGCGGCGTGGCCTCTGCATGGAAGGTGATGCCGTCCGCGCCCGCGCTGGCGAAGTCCTCGATCTGGCGCTCGGGCGACTCGATCATGAGATGCACGTCGAGGTAGATGCTCTCGGGCAGCGCGTCGCGCAGGGCGCCGAGAACGACGGGGCCGACGGTGATCGGCGGCACGAACCGGCCGTCCATGACGTCGAAGTGGATGACCGTCGCCCCGGCATCGACGACCGGCCGGACATCGTCGGCGAGGTTCGCCAGATCGGCGGAGAGGATGGACGGAGCGAGGTGGCGGTGGTTGAGGGGACTCATATCTCCCTGAGCATGGAGCCCTTGCAGCTGTTGCAGATCATCGTGGCCGAGGAGGACATCCGCACGATCGTCCCGTGTTCACCGCACGTCGGGCACACCGACACCAGCTCGAAGCGATGCAGGCAGTTCACGCACCGGAAGCGCCCGGGCAGGTTCGCGGGGCGCAGCCAGGGCTCGCGGCAGTTCGGGCATACGGGG
>JBPPNC010000171.1:0-9655 GCA_051306365.1 Solirubrobacteraceae bacterium | reverse complement strand
ACGTTGTGCCCGATCTCCATGTTCTCGAGCACCTTCGCGGCGGCGAGCAAGGCGGTTCCGCCGACCAGCGCCGGCCGACGGCGGGCGAACAGGAGGAGCACACGCCCGGCGACCTCCAGCTGGCGCTGCGTGGCGATGACGCGCCGGATGTACGCGGCGTCGGCTTCGCCGAGGTCGGCCATGGCGGCGTCGCGGATCGCATCGAGCTCGCGGGCCAGGTCGTCGAGGTCGGCGTCGCTGAGGTGGGGCGCCGGCTGGAGCGGGGCCACGGGCACGGGCTCGGGCTTGCGGACCCGGGGCGCGACGGGGGCGAGCGTGGCCGTCTGGACGGCGCCCAGCGACCACATCGCCAGCAGGAGGCTTCGGAGTGGCCGCATCGAGCGCCGCACGGTACCGGACGGACCAGATTCAGGTCGTCTGGTCCCCTCTGAAAGCTGGGCGGGCGAGGACCTCGATCCGGTTCGCGTGGTCGTGCGGCGGTACCCTCGGACGGGAGATGGACCTCTCGATCTTCTTCGTCGGCACCGGCGGCTCGGTGCCGTCGGCGCGGCGCGGCCTCCCGTCGACGCTGGTGCGCCTGGGCGCCGACCGCATCCTCATCGACTGCGGTGAGGGCACGCAGCGCCAGCTCGTCCGCTCGGACGGTCTCGCCGACCTGACGGACATCTTCGTCACGCACCACCACGCCGACCATTGGCTCGGCCTGCTGGGGATGCTCAAGACGTTCGAGCTGCGCGAGCGCGAGCGGCCGCTCACGGTGCACGGGCCGCCCGGCACGAAGGCGCTGCTGGAACGCTTCCGGGTGGTGTTCGGGCGGCCGTCGTACGGGCTGAGCTTCGTCGACCTCGAGCCCGACGAGGAGGTGCGCCGCGACGGGTACGCGGTCACGTCGATCCCGGTCCGCCACCGGGGCACCGCCTTGGGGTACGCGATCGTGGAGCACACGCGCCCCGGCCGGTTCGACGCCGAGCTTGCGAAGGACCTGGGCGTGGAGTTCGGCCCGGACTTCGGGCGGCTGCAGCGAGGGGAGACGGTCAACGGCGTGCGGCCCGAGCAGGTCATCGGCCCCGAGCGCCGCGGGCGCCGGCTGGTCTTCAGCGGGGACACCCGCCCGACCGACCACATCGTGGCCGCCGCCTACCAGGCCGACGTGCTCGTGCACGAGGCGACGTTCACCGACGTGGACGTCGACCGCGCTCAGCAGACCGGGCACTCCACCGCGCGCCAGGCCGCCGAGGTCGCGGCCGAGGCGGAGGTCCGGCTGCTCGCGCTCACGCACATCTCCACGCGGTACCACGGGCGCGAGATCCGCGACGAGGCACGTGCCGTCTTCGCGCACACCGAGGTCCCGCGCGACTTCGACAGCATCGACGTCCCGCTCCCCGACCGTGGCGAGCCTGAGCTGCACCGCTGGGAGCCGCCGCGACGCGCCGCTCCGGACCCCGCGCCGGCCGCCAACTGACGTCGGATTTCGCCGGGCCCGCGTGCTAGGGTCCGCTCCATACCCCCTGTTCCTTAATCCCGGTCCCGCGAGGCCGGAAGGATCCAGATCGCTTGTCGAATTCCAAGGTCGTCCTCGACCACGACGACGTGCGCCGCACCCTCGTGCGCATCGCGCACGAGATCGTGGAGAAGAACCCGCAGGCCACCGCCGATGATCTGGCCCTGGTCGGCATCCAGCGGCGCGGGGCGGTGCTCGCGGCCCGGTTGCACCGGCTGCTCGGCGATCTGCTGGAGACCGAGATCCCGCTGGGGGAGGTCGACATCGCCTTCTACCGCGACGACCTCGGCCGGGCCGGCCGCGCCGAGGCGCCGGTGCTGCACAGCACGAAGCTCGACTTCGACATCGACGGGCGGACCATCGTGATCGTCGATGACGTCCTCTACACGGGGCGCACGGTGCGCGCCGCGATCGAGGCGATCTTCGACTATGGGCGCCCCGCGCGCGTGCAGCTCGCGGTTCTCGCCGACCGCGGCCACCGTGAGCTGCCGATCCGCCCGGACTACGTCGGCAAGAACCTCCCGACCAGCCGCGGTGAGCGCGTCGACGTGCGCGTGACCGAGCTGGACGGCGTCGACGAGGTGGCCATCCGCGAGCAGGAGGAGGCGATCGCATGACGCGGCACCTGATCTCGATCGAGGACCTCAACCGCGACGACATCGAGCGCATCCTCGAACGCGCCGAGGCGTTCAGCGAGGTGACCGACCGGCAGATCAAGAAGGTCCCCGCGCTGCGTGGCCGGACCGTCCTGAACCTCTTCTACGAGGCGTCCACGCGCACCCGCTCGAGCTTCGAGCTCGCGGCCAAGCGCCTGAGCGCCGACGTCGTGAACTTCGCCGCGTCCGGTTCCAGCGTCGAGAAGGGCGAGTCGCTGAAGGACACCGTGCTCACGCTCGCCGCGCACTCGCCCGACGCGGTCGTCGTCCGCACCCCGTGGGCAGGCGCCGCGACGATGGTGACCAACTGGACCGACGCCGCGGTCGTCAACGCCGGCGACGGCAAGCACGAGCACCCCACGCAGGCGCTGCTCGACGTCTTCACGCTCAAGCAGAAGCTGGGCGGGCTCGACGGCCGGGCGATCTGGATCGTCGGCGACGTCACCCACTCCCGCGTCGCGCGCTCGAACATCCTCGCCTTCCAGAAGATGGGGGCGAAGGTCACGGTCTGCGGGCCGCCGACGCTCATCCCGCGCGGGATCGAGGCGCTCGGCTGCGACGTGCAGTACGACCTCACGCGCCTGCGCGAGGCCGATGTCGTCTACGCGCTGCGGATGCAGAACGAGCGCATGCACGACGCGTACGTGCCGAGCCTGCGCGAGTACGCCGCGCGCTACCAGATCAACGGCCGCCGCCTGGGCCCGCGCCAGGTGCTCATGCATCCCGGCCCGGTCAACCGCGGCGTCGAGCTGTCCGGCGAGGTCGTCGACTCGCCGCAGGCCGTCATCACCATGCAGGTCAAGGCCGGGGTCGTCGTCCGGATGGCGGTGCTCTACGAGCTCCTCGCCGGCGCACCGTCCGAGGACCGCGTCCCCAGTCCCGAGGAGCCCCAGCTCGCATGACCGCGCTCGTCTGCGCCCCCGCGCCCGCCGCGACGCTGCTCATCCGCAACGCGCGGGTCCTCGACCCGCGCGCCGGGATCGACACCGCGCTGGACGTCCTCGTCCGCGACGGCGAGATCGCCCAGCTCGCCGAGCACGGCACCCTCGACGCGCCCCAGGGCGCCGAGGTCGTCGAGGCCGAGGGCAAGGTGCTCGTCCCCGGCTTCGTCGACCCGCACGTGCACCTGCGCACGCCCGGCCAGGAGTACAAGGAGGACCTCGAGACCGGCACGCGATCGGCGGCCGCCGGCGGGTTCGTCGCGGTCGTCGGGATGGCGAACACCTCGCCGACGATCGACAGCGCCCCGGTGCTCGGCGCGCTCCTGGACTCCGCGGCCCGCGAAGCGCGCGTGCCGGTGGGCTTCGTCGCCACCGTCACCCGCGGCATGCGGGGCGAGGAACTCACCGACATGGCCGAGCTGCGCGAGCTCGGGGCCATCGCCTTCAGCGACGACGGCAAGCCCATCACGAACGCCGGGATGATGCGCAAGGCGCTGCAGTACCAGCGCCTGTGCGGGGGCGTCATCGCGCTGCACGAGGAGGACCCCGCGCTCTCGGGCGCCGGCTCGATGCACGAGGGGTCGGTCAGCGCTCTGCTCGGCATCGCCGGGATCCCCAGCGTGTCGGAGACGACCATGATCTCCCGTGACTGCGCGCTCGCCGGGTACGAGAACGGCCGGATCCACATCCAGCACCTCAGCGCGCGCGGGTCGATCGAGACGATCGCGGCCGCGAAGGCCGCCGGCGTACAGGTCACGTGCGAGGCCAGCCCGCACCACCTCTGCCTCACACACGAGGACGTCCGCTCGATGTCGACGGGCATGAAGATGAACCCGCCGCTGCGCGAGGACGACGACCGCCAGGCGCTCATCGAAGGGCTGAAGGACGGGACCGTCGACTGCATCGCGACCGACCACGCCCCGCATGCGCGCGACGAGAAGGAGGTCCCGTTCGAACAGGCGCCGATGGGGACGACCGGGCTGGAGACCGCGTTCGCGTCGGTCTACACCGAGCTCGTCAAGCCCGGGGTGCTGCCGCTCGAGCTCGTCATCGACAAGCTCAGCGCCGGCGCGGCGACGATGGACCTGCCGCTCACCGCGATCGAGGTCGGCCGCCGCGCGGACCTCACGCTGCTCGACCTCGACGCGACGTGGACCGTCGGCGAGCACGGCTACGAGAGCCGCTCGGCGAACTGCTGCTTCGCCGGGCGCGAGCTGCACGGCACCGTCCTGCTCACCGTCGCGGCCGGGTCGGTCGCGTTCCGGGAGCGGTCCCTGAGGTTGGCGGCGGCATGAGTCTGCTCAAGCGTGATCGTGCCGCCCTCGTGGTCATCGATATGCAGGAGGGATTCCGGCCCGCCGTCGCGGGGTTCGACAGTGTGGTCGACAAGACCGTGACGCTCGTACGCGGCGCCCGCGAACTGGGCGTGCCGGTGATCGTCACCGAGCAGTACCCGAAGGGGCTCGGCAGGACCGTGCCCGAGATCGCCGATCACCTGCTCGGGGTCGGCGACCCGGTCGAGAAGACGGTGTTCAGCGCGGCCCGCGCGGAGGGGTTCGACCTGCTTGGGCGTGGCCAGGCGCTCGTCGTCGGGATCGAGGCGCACGTCTGCGTGAGCCAGACGGCACACGACCTGATCGCCGACGGAATCGACGTGCACGTCGCCGCCGACGCGGTGGCCTCCCGCGCGCCCGAGGATCGCGAGCGCGCGCTCGCGCGAATGGAGAAGGCGGGCGCGACCGTCACCACCACCGAGGCCGCGCTGTTCGAGCTGCTCGAGCGCGCCGGCTCACCCGAGTTCACATTCGTCCAGTCCCTGGTGAAGTGACCAGACTCGCCCGCGGCTCCTTCTCCCACCCGAGGTTCATCTCATGAGTGGTTACGTCCTGTTGGAAGACGGCACGCGGTTCGACGGCGACTACGTCGGTGCGGATGTCCACGCGACCGGCGAGGTCGTCTTCACCACCGGCATGAGCGGGTACCAGGAGTCGATGACCGACCCGTCGTTCGCGGGCCAGCTCATCACGTTCACGTACCCGCACATCGGCAACTACGGCGTCAGCCAGGCCGCAATGGAGTCCGACCGCGTGTGGGCGCGCGCGGCGATCATGCGCGAGGCGACGAACCGCGAGGACGCGCCCGATGCCGAGGCCGGCTGGCTGGACTGGCTCACCGACTGCGGCGTGCCGGCGATCACCGGCGTCGACACCCGTGCGCTGGTCATGCACATCCGCGACGCGGGCGCGATGCGCGGTGGGATCTTCCCCGCGCGCGTCTCCGAGGACGAGGCGCGGCAGCTCATCAGCGCGGAGCCCACGATGGCGGGCAGCGACTTCGTGAAGGAGGTCACGCCGGAGACCATGAGTGTGCACGGCGCGGCGAACGTGGGCGGCCCGCTCATCGCCGCGATCGACACCGGCATCAAGCTCTCGATCGTCAAGAACTTCGTCTCGCGCGGGGCGCGGGTCGAGCTGCATCCGGCCCGCACGCCGGCGAGCGAGCTGCTCGACCGCGGCGCCGACGCGTTCTTCCTGGCCAACGGCCCGGGCGACCCGTCCACGCTGGACTACGTCGTCGACACGCTGCGTGACCTCATCGGCCAGAAGCCGACGTTCGGCATCTGCCTCGGCCACCAGCTCATGTGCCGGGCGGTCGGCCTGGAGACGTTCAAGCTCCCGTTCGGCCACCGCGGCGCGAACCACCCGGTCAAGGACCTGCAGACCGGGAAGATCGAGATCACGTCGCAGAACCACGGCTTCGCGGTCGTCGGCCCGGGCGGGCAGCACACGCTCGACACCGACGAGCCACTGCGCTGGGAGACGAACGTGGGGGAGGCGCAGCTGTCCCACCTCAACCTCTACGACCGCACCGTCGAGGGCCTCACGCTGCTCGACGTCCCGGGCGGCACGGTCCAGTACCACCCCGAGGCGGGCCCCGGCCCGCACGACTCCCTGTACCTCTTCGATCGTTTCTTGGAGCAGATCAGTGCCGCGGCGTGACGATCTTCACCGGATCATGATCCTGGGCTCCGGCCCGATCGTGATCGGACAGGCAGCAGAGTTCGACTACTCGGGCGTCCAGGCGTGCAAGGTGCTGCGCGAGGAGGGCTACCAGGTCGTCCTCGTCAACTCGAACCCCGCGACGATCATGACCGACCCGGAGTTCGCCGACGCGACGTACGTCGAGCCGCTGCTCCCCGAGGTCGTGGCCAAGGTCATCGAGAAGGAGCGGCCCGACGCGCTGCTGCCGACGCTCGGCGGCCAGACCGCGCTGAACCTCGCCAAGGCGCTGGCCGAGGACGGCACGCTGGAGAAGTTCGACGTCGAGCTCATCGGCGCGAACTACGACGCGATCAACCGCGCCGAGGACCGCGACCTCTTCCGCACCTGCATGGAGGACGCGGGCCTGAAGATGCCCAAGTCCACGATCGCGCACACGATCGAGGAGGCACAGAGCGCGCTGCCCGACCTCGGCCTGCCGATCATCATCCGCCCGGCCTTCACCCTCGGCGGCCGCGGCGGCGGCATCGCCCGGACCGAGGAGGAGTTTCAGCGGATGGTCCAGACGGGGCTCGACGCCTCGCCGATCACGCAGATCCTGCTCGACGAGTCCGTCCTCGGCTGGGGCGAGTTCGAGCTTGAGGTGATGCGCGATCACCACGACAACGTCGTGATCGTCTGCTCGATCGAGAACATCGACCCGATGGGCGTGCACACCGGCGACAGCGTCACCGTCGCTCCGCAGCAGACCCTGACCGATCAGCTCTATCAGAAGCTGCGCGACCAGGCGATCGCCGTCATCCGGGCGGTCGGGGTGGAGACCGGAGGGTCGAACGTGCAGTTCGCCGTCGACCCGGTGAGCGAGGAGATCCGCGTCATCGAGATGAACCCCCGCGTGTCGCGGTCCTCGGCGCTCGCATCGAAGGCGACGGGCTTCCCGATCGCGAAGATCGCCGCCCGCCTGGCGGTCGGCTACGCGCTGGAGGAGATCGACAACGACATCACGCAGGCGACACCGGCGTCGTTCGAGCCGACCATCGACTACGTCGTCGTGAAGTGGCCGCGGTTCGCGTTCGAGAAGTTCGAGGGCGCCGACGTCAGCCTGTCGACCCACATGAAGTCCGTGGGCGAGGCGATGGCGATCGGCCGCACGTTCAAGCAGGCGTTCGCCAAGGCGATGCGCAGCCGCGAGCTGGACACCGACGCGAAGCTCGGCGGCACGCTCGACGAGCTCATGACACGCCTGGAGCGCGGCACCTCCGATCGCTTCGACGTGCTGCTCGAGGCGTTCCGCCAGGGCGCGTCGGTGGAGGACGTCCACGCCCGATCGAGCATCGACCGGTGGTACCTGCACGAGCTGCAGGAGCTGGCGCTGAACCCGGACGCGCCGTTCACCGGCAGCCGGCAGTTCAAGGCCGTCGATACCTGCGCTGCGGAGTTCGCCGCCCGCACGCCGTACTTCTACTCGGGGTGGGAGCGCGGGGAGCCGCGCCACGAGGTCGAGCGCGGGGACCGGCCGTCGGTCGTCATCCTCGGCGGCGGGCCGAACCGGATCGGCCAGGGCATCGAGTACGACTACTGCTGCGTGCACGCCGCGATGACCGTCCGCGCGGCCGACCGCGACGCGGTGATGATCAACTGCAACCCGGAGACGGTCTCCACGGACTACGACACGTCGGACCGGCTGTACTTCGAGCCGCTGACGCTCGAGGACGTGCTCGGGGTCATCGAGGTGGAGCAGCCCGAAGGGGTCATCGTGCAGTTCGGCGGGCAGACGCCGCTGCGCCTCGCCAAGGGCCTGGAGGACGCCGGGGTCACGGTGCTCGGCACGAGCGTCGAGGCGATCGACCTGGCGGAGGACCGCGGCCGGTTCGGCGACCTGCTCGACCGCCTCGGCCTGAAGGCCCCGCCGTACGCGACGGCCGGCAACACGCCGGAGGCGATCGCGGCGTCCGACGAGGTCGGCTTCCCGCTGCTGGTGCGCCCGAGCTACGTGCTCGGCGGCCGGGCGATGGAGATCGTCTACGACCGTGAGCGGCTCGAGGACTATCTGCGCAGAACCGCGAAGCCGGACACCGACGAGCGGGAGATCTTCCTGGACCGGTTCCTGGAGAATGCGATCGAGGTCGACGTCGACGCGCTGTGCGACGGCAGCGACGTCTGGGTCGGCGGGATCATGCAGCACGTCGAGGAGGCCGGCATCCACTCCGGTGACAGCGCGTGTGTCCTGCCGCCGCACTCGCTCGGGCCCGAGATGCTCGAGGAGATCCGCGCGCAGACCACAGCCATCGCGCAGGAGCTCGGCGTCATCGGCCTCATCAACATCCAATTCGCCGTCCACGACGGGTCGCTGTACGTCATCGAGGCGAACCCGCGCGCTTCGCGGACGGTCCCGTTCGTGAGCAAGGCGATCGGCGTGCCGCTGGCGAAGATGGCGTCCCGCCTCATGCTCGGCGAGAAGCTCGCCGACCTGCAGCTGCCCGCCGACCCGATGGGCAGCGACCACGTGTCGGTCAAGGAGGCGGTCCTGCCGTTCGACCGCTTCCACGGCAGCGACGCGATCCTCGGCCCGGAGATGCGCTCGACCGGTGAGGTCATGGGTGTGGCCCGCGACTTCCCGACGGCGTTCGCCAAGGCGCAGGCGGCGGCCGGATCGAAGCTGCCGCAGGAGGGCACGGTCTTCCTCACGGTGACCGACACGGACAAGTCCGGGGCGTTTGCCATCGCGCAGCAGCTGCACGACCTCGGCTTCAAGATCGTCGCCACCGCGGGGACCGCCCAGGCGATCCGCAACATGGGTGTTCCCGTGCACGAGGTGCTCAAGAAGGTGGGGGAGGGCTCGCCGAACGTCGTCGACTGGATCGAGAACGGCGACGTCACGCTGGTCATCAACACCCCGACCGGATCGGGCGCGCGCAGCGACGGGTGGGAGATCCGACGCGCGGCGATCGCCCACGGCGTGCCGTGCATCACGACGCTCTCCGGCGGCGTGGCGGCGGCACGCGCGATCGGCGCGGCGCGCGCGGGCGAGGCCGAGGTGCTCTCCCTGCAGGAGCTGCATCCGCAGCGCCTGGGTGTCGCGTGATCTGGCGCGCGGTCTTCGCCCTCGTCCTGGCGCGCATCGACGCCGAACGCGCGCACCGGCTCGGCAACCGCTCCCTGGATCTGCTCGCGCGCGTCCCGCCGCTGCTCTCGCTCGTGCGACGCATCGCCGGTCGGCCCGACCCGCGGCTGCGCGTCCAGGTGCTGGGCCTGGACCTGCCCAGCCCGCTCGGCGTCGCCGCCGGCCTCGCCAAGGAGGCCACGGCGTTCACCGGACTCGGCGCGCTCGGATTCGGCTTCGTCGCGATCGGGTCGGTCCCCGCCGAGCCGCCGGCCGGCAACGACCCGCCGCGCGTCTTCCGCATCCCCTCCGAGCGCGCGCTCGTGAACCGCATGGGCTTCCCGAACCCCGGGTCGGCCGCCGTGGTCGGCAAGCTCCGCACGCGCGACCGCAGCGTCGTCGTCGGCGCGAACATCGGTAAGACGAAGGTGGCCGAGGACGCGGAGGCCGACTAC
>JBPPNC010000108.1:0-18033 GCA_051306365.1 Solirubrobacteraceae bacterium | reverse complement strand
CGGGCGGCGGGGATCGAGATGACGGTCTGCTCGCCCGGCGCGATCCCGCGCCAGCCCGGCGATCACACCAAGACCGATCAGCGTGACGCGCTCAAGCTCGCCCGGTTGCACGCTGCCGGGCAGTTGCGGGCGGTGCTGGTCGCGGCGCCCGAACTGGAGGCGCTGCGCGATCTGGTCCGTGCCCGGGAGGACCTGCACGGCGATCTGATGGCCGCGCGGCATCGGATCAGCAAGATGCTGCTGCGACGCAGGGAAGCTCTACGAGGGCCCCCCGGGCAGCCGTGGGCGTCCCCGCGTCACGCAGCACGGCCGGGAGCCATCGACGATCGGGCGACGTCACCGCGTTTGATCATCCCAAGCAGGCGCCGCCAGAACGGCCGACCCGCCGCGGCGATCGACGCGGCCTGGCGCGCCCAACTGCGACTCTCAGGCCGCTGGGCGCACCTCGACGCCAGCCGCGCGCGCCACACGGGAATCCGAACGCCACATCAGCCGGCGAGGAAGTCCCGGGTGTGCGCCTGGCGTTCCAGCGCCTCACGGTGATCGGGGTGTGCCACGCCGATGAGCGCACGCGCCCGCTCTGCGAGTGACCGGCCGCGGAGGTCCGCGCAGCCGTACTCGGTGACGACGTGGTCGACGGTGTTCTTCATCGTCGACACCACGGATCCGGGCGTGAGCGACACGCCGATCCGGCTGTTCCCATCGTGCGTCGTCGAGTGCAGCACGACGAACGCGCGCCCGCCGTCGGAGTACATCGCCCCACGGGCGAAGTCCGCCTGCCCGCCGGTGCCGGAGTAGTACTGCCCCGCGACGGTCTCCGACGCGCACTGGCCGTAGAGGTCGACTTCGCTCGTCGCGTTGATCGAGACGAAGTTCGGCTCGGCGCCGATGCGGCGCGGGTCGTTGACGAGGTCGACGGGGAGCATCTGCACGCCTGGGTTGTCGTCCATCCAGTCGTACAGGCGCCGGGTCCCGAGCGCGAACGTGGCGACGACCGTATGCGGCCAATGCTGCTTGTTGACTCCGGTCACCACCCCGCCTTCGACCAGGTCGATCACGCCGTCGGACAGCAGCTCGGAGTGGATGCCGAGATCGCGGTGGTCGCGCAGCGCGGCGAGCACCGCGTTGGGGATCGCCCCGATCCCGCTCTGTACCGTCGCCCCGTCGGGGATGCGCTCCGCGATGAGCGCGGCGATCGCGTGATCGCGGGCATCCGGCTCGACGGGCGCGACCTCCAGGAGCGGCGTGTCATGCTCGCACCAGCCGACGACCTGCGACAGGTGGACCTGATTGAGGCCGAAGGTGCGCGGCATCTGCGGATTGACCTCGAGGAACACCGGCACCCGGCCGATGAGCCGCGCGACGTACTCGGCGTTCGTGCCCAGTGAGCACAGGCCGTGATCGTCCGGCGGGCTTGCCGTCGCGATGAGCAGCGAGCAGCTCGTCCGCTCACGCAGCAGGGCGGGCACCTCGGAGAAGTTGCTCGGCACGTAGTCGATCGTTCCCTCATGAAACGCCCGGCGGCCGATCGGGGAGAGGAAATACGACACGTGGCGCAGCCGGTCGCCGAAGGCCCCGTGCAGGTACGGCCGGTCGCGAAGGACGTGCATCTGGTGGATGCGAACGCCCTCCAGGCGGTCGGCGCCGGCCTCCAGCGCGTCGAGCGTCGCGACCGGTTCCCCGGCCGCCATCGGGACGATCACGTCGGCGCCTGGGGCCACGTGATCGAGAACAGCGGCGGCCGGCACGGGTGAGGGCAGGCGCGAGGACATGCCGTGAGACGTACCACAGCCGGCAGGGTCCCGGGTGTCCATCCCGAAAACGAGACGGTGCCCGACGCCTGGGTGGAGACCGCCTCCGATCATGTCGTGGCCCGCCACGATGACCGTGACACCCGCGACGCCGAGCGCCTCGTCGGAGAGCTGGAGGCCCTGTGCGCACACACCGCCGAACTGCTCGAGGTCGAGATGCCGGCCGAGATCGCGCTCGTGCTCCACGGCACGCCGCTGCAACTTGACCTCGCCCAGCCGATGTTGCCCCTGGTCCGCGCCGCCACCCATCCGGCGGCGCGCCGCATCGTCGCCGGGTGGCCACAGCCGGGGGCCATCCACGTGCTCGCCCCGCGTGTGCTCCGTGACCGGGCCTCCCACGATGGCCCCGACGAGCGGGAGTACCTCCGCCTCGCGCCCGGCGCGCTGCTCGTCCAGTCCCTGGTCGGCTCCGTGAACCCCAAGCTGCGTCCCCGCCGCGCGCTCCTGCGACCCCGCTGGGCGTGGCTGTCGTGGGGCGCGGGGCAGCTGCTTGCCGGGCAGACGCCCTACGCGCGCGGGCTCATCCGGCGCCGGCTCCGGGGCGGGGACCTGGCCCCGTTCCCTCCCGGGCTCGGCGACGCGCCGCTGCTGGGCGGGTCGGTCCTCGACCTCCTGCGCCGCGAGGAGGGCTTGGCGGCCGTCGGGCGGCTGCTGCGCGAGCCGCTGCCGCGCACGGCCGACGAGGCGCTCCGCGGCGCGTTCGGCGGACGGGCCACCGTGCACTCGGCGGGCACCTGGCGCGCGCACCTCGCACGGCTCGCCGAGGGCGCCGAGCGATGAGCGCGGTCAGCGGTTGCGCGCTTCGGAGGTGAACGAGGCGCTCGCCGACGTCCCGGCGCCGCCCTTCTTCGCGAACGTCCATGGCGTCGTCAGGCCAGAAGCTCGGTTCCGCCCCACACCATGGCCCCCACGACCGCGAAGGCGATGATCAGCCCCAGGGCCAGGCGCATCGGAGATCCTGGCGGCTCGGCGGTGGACAGAAGGTCAACCTCCAGCAGCATGTCGCGCGCGGCCTGCAACCCGGAGAGCGGCACGATGACGTCGCGCGGACCCGCCGCCAGCATCTCCGGGACGTCAAAACCGGCGGTCCGGCGCAGCGTCGAGGGAATGCCCTCCTCGAGCAGCAGGGACTGGAGGAACTCCGCCTCGACCTGGTTGCGGGCGGTCACCACGCGGACCAGCTCACCTTCCGCGTACGAGCGCTTGACCTTGCGCGCGCGGGCCTGACGCTCGGTGACCTGTGCCTCGCCGCCGCCGGCGGGCACGAGCGGAAGCCCGCAATCCGGACACAGGCGCTCGTCGGCGGCGTGCGACGTCGCACACCGCGGGCAGACGAGCGCCTGGTCGGTCATGTCACGTCGACGGGCACCTCAGTGACCTCGCCGCCCTCGATGACGTACGAGCGCGTCTCGGGCTCATCGGGCTTCAGGCCCACGATGAGCCACTCCACGCCCGGCCAGTTTCCCGCGAAGTTGATGTCCGTCTGGGACGGATAGGCCTCCGAGCGGGTGTGCGAGTGATAGATCCCGCCGAGATCCGCCCCCCGGCCCTCGATCTCGTCGAGCAGCCGGATGAGCACGGGCCCGTCGACCTCGAAGCGCATGGGGCTCGCGGCGATGTTCTCGGTGGAGTGGACCGCGAGCACCTCGCCGTCACGCATCTCGAGCACGCCGCAGCACTCGTTGGGCGCGTCACGGCGTGCGTGGGCCACCACGTCGTCCAGCAGCCCGCGCGGGATCTTCATCCGTCGTCCTTCGTGCAGCGCGGTTCAGCTGTCGGCGCGCTGCGGCAGCTCGTCGCGGTCGTCGTGCGAGCTGGTGCTCAGACCGTCTTTGAACTCACGCATGCCGCGGCCGATCGAACGCCCGACCTCGGGCAGCTTCTTCGGGCCGAGCACGATCAGCGCGATCGCGAGGACGATGATGAGTTCCATGGGGCCGATATTGGGCACGGGGTGCTCCTCTTTACCACCACACCGTCGAGTCGAGGTTCTCGATCTCGTCGATGGGTCGGGTGTAGATGCCGGATGACAGGTACTTCCAGCCGTCGTCACAGACGATGAAGACGACGTTGCCTTCGTCCATCTCCTCGGCGACCCGGACGGCGATCTTCGCGATCGCCCCCGAGGAGACCCCCGCGAACAGCCCCTCCTCGTCGAGGAGCTTCCGCGTCCACACGATCGCGTCGTGGTTGGTGACGAAGATCTTGCGGTCCAGCAGGGAGATGTCGATGATCGGCGGGATGAACCCGTCATCGAGGCTGCGCAGGCCCTGAACGGGCTCGCCCTGCATCGGCTCGGCCGCGACGATGGTGACGCGGTCCCCGAGCTCCTCCTTGAACCGGCGCGCGTGCCCCATGAGGGTGCCGCCGGTGCCCAGGCCCGCGACGAACGCGTCGACCTGCCCGTCGAGCTCCTCGAGGATCTCGACGGCGGTGCCGTGGTAGTGCGCGCCCGGGTTCGCCGCGTTGCCGTACTGGTACGGCATGTAGTAGTTCGCGTCGGCCTCGGCCATCTCCAGCGCCATAGCGACGGCGCCGTTGCTGCCCTGGTCACCCGGGGAGTAGACGATCTCGGCGCCGTACATCTCCAGCAGCTGCGTGCGCTCCGGAGTGACGTTGTCCGGCATGACGACCTTCAGCGGGTAGCCCTTGCGCGAGCAGATCATGGCCAGGGCGATGCCGGTGTTGCCCGACGTGGGCTCGAGGATGGTCTGGCCGGGCCGGATGAGACCTTTCTCCTCGGCGTCCTCGATGAGTGCGCGGGCGACG
Organism: Solirubrobacteraceae bacterium; assembly: GCA_051306365.1. Taxonomy (GTDB): domain Bacteria; phylum Actinomycetota; class Thermoleophilia; order Solirubrobacterales; family Solirubrobacteraceae; genus Svornostia. Next base: position 13,453 of record JBPPNC010000108.1, on the reverse strand, counting down.
CGATCCTTGACCGATCCCGTGGGGTTCGCGGACTCCAGCTTGGCCCAGATACGCACCCCGGGCTTGGGCGACAGCCTCTTCAGCTCGACGAGCGGCGTATTGCCGATCGCCTGCACGATGTCGCCGTAGCGACCGCCGCACGGGCGGTTCTGGAGGGGCGGCAGCGCCATTACTTCACGAAGTGTAGCTTGCGGACGTGAGCGCGCTTGTGAACATCGGGTTGTTCGAACTGGCTTTCGGGGCATTGCTGCGATGGGGTTCCTACCGGCGGGTGGACTTCGTCGAAGGCCGGCGGGTACTCCACGCCGGCGATCCGGTGTCCCGCGGTGGCACGGCGATCCAGCCCCGGCCGCCCCCTGCGTCGCGCTGTCGACGGTGTAGCTCGTACCGTGGAACGGACATCGGGCCGTCAAGCGGCACCCGCGTCATCGGCATCCGGCCCCTGGCAGCCCCGAACCAGGCCGTGCCGGACACATGGTCCAGCATGGTTCTGCGTCAGTTCATGCGGCCCCGCCGGCCATGGCCGGCAGGATCACGAGCACGTCGCCTTCGCCCACCGCCGTGTCCAGCCCGCCGAGGACACGGACGTCCTCGTCGTTGAGGTACACGTTGACGTAGCGGTTGAGGTCGCCGTTCTCGCCGAAGATCTGGGTCTCGGTGGCGGGATGCGCCGCGACGAGCGAGCGCAGGACCATGCCGACGTCGTCGCCGGCGGCGTCGATCTCCTTCTCGCCGCCGACGGACGGGCGCAGGACCGGGGGAATGCGAACAGTGGCCATAGAAGCGCTCACCCTAGCCCGCTGCGGCGCAGAACGCCTCGTAGTCGGGGAAGACCCCCATGTCCTCATCGGCGATGGTCGCCGGGTCGACCGAGCAGACCGGGCACTCGGGGTCACGGCGGACCTTCAGCTCGGTGAATGTCGCCCCGAGGGCTTCGTAGAGCAGCAGGCGGCCGACGAGCGGCTCGCCCGCGCCGATCACGAGCTTGATGACCTCGGTCGCCTGGAGTAGTCCCATCGTGCCCGGCAGCACGCCCAGCACGCCGTTGGCGCCGCACGACGGGGCGAGCTCGGCCGGGGGCGGCACGGGGTACAGGCAGCGGTAGCAGGGGCCGTCGTGCGGCTTGAAGACCGAGAGCTGGCCGTCGAAGCCGAGGATCGAGGCGCTGACGACCGGGATGTCCAGGCGGACCGTCGCGTCGTTGAGCAGGTAGCGCGTGGGGAAGTTGTCGACCCCGTCCACGATCACGTCGTAGCCGGAGATGATCTCCATGATGTTCGAGGCGTCCAGGCGCGTCTGGTAGGGCTTGACCTCGACACCGGGGTTGATGTCGTGGATCGCCTGCATCGCCGATTCGACCTTGGGCACACCGACGCGGTCGGTGGCGTGCGCGACCTGGCGCTGGAGGTTGGAGACGTCGACGACGTCGTCATCGACGATGCCGAGCGTGCCGACGCCGGCGGCCGCGAGGTACAGCGCGATCGGCGAGCCCAGGCCGCCGGCGCCGAGCAGGAGCACCTTGCTCTGCAGCAGCTTGCGCTGCCCCTCCTCGCCGACCTCGGGCAGGAGGAAGTGGCGGGAGTAGCGCTCGCGCTGGTCGGGCGTGAACTGAAACGGCTTCTCCCACTCGTAGCCGCGGTCCTTCCACAGCGTGAAGCCGCCGGTCATCGACGAGACGTTGTCGTAGCCGAGTTCCTCGAGCGTCTTCGCGGCGAGAGCCGAGCGGTTGCCGGCGGCGCAGTAGAGGATCACGGGCTGCGACCGGTCGGGGACGGCGCCCTCGATGCGCTGCTCGAGGTAGGCGCGCGAGACGTGCTTGGCGCCGGGGATCTTGCCCTGCGCGACCTCGTCGGTCTCGCGGACGTCGATGATCGCAACGCCGTTGCCGACGACCTCGGCGACCTCGCTCGGGTCGACCTCGGTGATCTGGCTCTTGATCTGGCGGATGAACTCCGCGCCGGACGGGGTCACGCTGAAAAACTCCTGAAGTGCGATCAACTTTCGGACTTCAGAAAGTATAGCGACACGAGACCGGCCCACCCGCGCCGCCCTGCACGGCGGAGCGGGTGGGACCGAATCAGTCTCGTTGGCTTCTGCACGACCCGTTCGCTCTTGGCGGAGGAACGTTCGTGGAGGGTGCTGCACCACTGTTATCGGACCGGGTCGCTGCCGACGACATGGGGTGAAGACCCCAATCATGCGCAACCGGCCCCCCGCACTCCTCTCGCAGGTCCTGGCGATCAACACGCTGCTGATCGTCGGCACCGTCTTCACCGCCAGCGTCGCGGCGCGCCTGGACCTCACCTCCGGCGAGGGCCTGAACCAGTTCCTCATCGTCTGCGCGGCGATCTTCGCCACGGTGCTCGCCAACGGGCTGGTCCTCCGGCGCCGCTTCAAGCCGCTGGAGTACCTCGTCGACACGATGGACCGCGTCGACCTCACGACCCCCGGCGTCCGCGCGGAGGCGTTGCACGACGAGCCGGGGGACGTCCAGCGGCTGCGGATCGCCTTCAACACCATGCTCGACCGGATCGAGGCCGAGCGCGCCGGCGCGGCGAGCGCCGTCCTGCGCGCACAAGAGGAGGAGCGCGCCCGCATCGCGCGAGACCTGCACGACGAGGTCAACCAGGCGCTCACCGCCATCCTGCTGCGCCTGCAGGCCTCCGCCGGCGGCGCGCCCCCCGCGCTGGCCGCCGAGCTGGCCGAGACCCGCGCGCTGGCCCAGCAGGCGATGAGCGAGCTGCTGCGCCTCGCCCGCGAACTGCGCCCGACCGCGCTGGACGACCACGGACTGGTCCCCGCACTGCGCTCCCAGGTCACGGAGTTCGGCCGCCGGCCCGGCATCACGGCGCAGCTCGAGGTCGACGACGACCTCCCCGAGCTGACCTCCGACGAGCAGCTCGTCGTCTACCGCATCGCCCAGGAATCGCTTTCGAACATCGCCCGGCATGCCGATGCAAGCACCGTGACCGTCTCCCTCGCCCGCGCAGACGACGACCCGGACCAGGTCCGGCTGCGCATCGCCGACGACGGGGTCGGCCTGCAGTCGCCCTCCCCCACGCCCGGCACCGGCCTCGGGCTCGCGGGCATGCGCGAGCGCGCGCTGCTGGCCGGCGGACGGCTTGACGTGCGCTGCGGCGGCCGCGACGGGTCCGGCACGGTCGTGGAGCTCGCGCTGTGAGGCTCCTCGTCGCCGATGACCACGGCATCGTCCGCGGCGGGCTGCGCCTGCTGCTCGAGCGCCAGGTCGACATGGAGGTCGTCGCCGAGGCCGAAGACGGCGTCGCCGCGCTGGAGGAGGCACTGCGGGTCCGGCCGGATGTCTGCGTCCTCGACGTCGCGATGCCCCGGATGACCGGCCTGCAGGCCGCGCGCGAGATCAAGGCCCAGCTGCCCGACACCGCCGTGCTCATCCTTTCGATGCACGACGACGAGCGGTACCTCTTCGAGGCGCTCAAGGCCGGCGCCTCCGGGTACGTGCTCAAGCGCGAGGCCGACGAGGCGCTGGTGGGCGCCGTGCGCGCCGTCGCCAGAGGCGAGTCGTTCCTGACGAACGCCGCGGAGCGCTCGCTCATCCGCGCCTGGATGGCCGACGAGGCGCAGGGCCCGCGCGAGCCGCTGTCGCCGCGCGAGCAGGAGGTCCTGAAGCTCATCGCTGAGGCGCACACGAACCGCGAGATCGGCGAGATCCTCCACCTCTCCGAGAAGACCGTCGAGTCGCACCGCGGGAATCTCCTGCGCAAGCTCGGCATGCGCGACCGCGTGGAACTCGTGCGCTACGCGATCCGCCGGGGCCTGGTCGAAGCCTAGGTTTCCTACCCTCTTGGGGTGCCCGCCCGCCTCCGCATGACGCTCGCGGTCGCCGCCGCGCTCGCGCTCGCGGCCGTGGTCGCCATCCTGCTGCTCGCCCGCGGCGACGCGGAGCCGGCCACCGGCGGCACGGGGTTCGCAGGCGCCGTTCGGCCCACGAACATCCCGCCGTCCGAGCCCCAGGGCCTGCGCGACCAGGACGGCAACACCGTCCGCCTGGCCGACTTCCGCGGGCGGCCCGTCGTCGTGACGTTCCTCTATACGACGTGTGAGGACACCTGCCCGCTCACCGCGCAGCAGATCCGCGGCGCGCTGGACGACCTCGGCGAGGACGTCCCGGTGCTCGCCTACAGCGTCGACCCGGCCAACGACACGCCCGAGCGGGCCAAGCGCTTCCTGCTCGAGCAGCAGATGACCGGGCGCATGCACTTCATGCTCGGCTCACGCGCCGCGCTGCAGCGGCAGTGGGAGGCCTACGGCATCCGGCCGCAGAAGGAGGACCTCGAGCACACCGCGTCGCTCGTGATCCTCGACGGCCAGGGCCGGCAGCGCATCGGCTTCCCCGTCGACCAGCTGACGCCGGACGGGCTGGCCCACGACCTCAGGGTGCTGCGGTCGGACCGGGCGGCGTCGTAGGCGCGTCGTCGTCGTCTTCGCCGCGCCGCTTGTCGCGCCAGCTCGTGATGCCGATTCCGGCGACCACGATCAGGACGGGCAGCAGGTAGAGCAGCGACGCCCACCAGTGGTCCGATCCCAGGTGTGCGAGGACGGTCATGCGTTCGCGGCCGAGAGGAGCCACAGGCCGAGGCTGGTGAAGGCGACCATCACAGCGAGCATCCAGTATTGCGACCGGGTCGCCTCCCGCGCGTTGCCATACAGGGCGATAGCGCGATCGTGGGCCAGGATCAGGCCGGCGACGTGCCCGATGACGAGCGCCCCGACCTGGACGTACCAGATGGCGTTCGCCCCGACCCAGCCGTAGTCGATGGTCCACTGCGCGGTGCCGAGCAGGCCGCCGTCGCCGGGCGCCAGCGCGTCCCCGAGCGGGTTGGAGAGCAGGTAGCCCATCGCCTGCCCCTGGTAGGCCAGCAGCGAGAAGTAGTGCGCGACGATGTACGCCGCCGCGATCGGCACGAGCGTATGGGCGAACTCGCGCGCGAGGCGGTACGCGTCGTACTCCTTGCTCACGGTCTTCATGCCGTTGATGCCGAGCCAGAACAGCCCGGCCACCAGGCCGGTGACGAGCAGCAGCCCGAGCGTGAAGGTGATCTGCAGGGCGACCGCCTGCGAGAACCCCAGCCCGGCGAACAGGTCGGTGAGCTCGGGGGCGAGGTCGGTCCAGATCGGCCCCTCGGAGAAGCCGTCGAAGGTCGTGATCCCGATCGCGGCGAGCAGCACCGCCAGCGTGCCGGTGCCCGCGTCCAGACCGGGGAGGCCGCCGAGCGGCGGGCGGACATAGAGCGCGCCCCGCTCCCAGCGCAGCGGGGAGATGCGCGCGAAGAGCCCGAAGTAGACCCCGAAGGCGTCGGCGTTGCGGGTCCATACCTCGACGCCGTAGAGGCTCATGCCGACCAGCATCACGACCGCGTAGGCGACGGCCAGGACCGCGAGGACCACGGGCTCGTCGCCGCGGGTCCACACGAGCTCCACCCAGGCGAACGCGATGAGCCCGATCGCCGCCGGCCAGCGACCGACGCGCTCGGGGTACGCCATCGGCTCCGGGAGGCCGTCGCCGGCCAGGCGCTGCGCGACCCAGCCGCCGAGGCGGCCGAGCGCGCGCCACGGGCTGAACGCCGCCCAGACATCGCCGAACAGCAGGGCGACGAAGACGACGCCGACCCAGACCGTGACGTAGATGGCGGTCGGCGCGAGGTTCGCGCTCGGAACCTCCGTGCCGGCGAGCCCGGCGTACACGACGAACCCGAAGGCGAAGACGCCGAGCGCGCCGCACACCGGGTCGAGGGCGCGCGGGATCGGAAGCAGCCGGCGCTCGCGCGGGGTCTGCAGCTTCGGCCTGGGCCACAGCACGGCGAGCGCGACGAACGAGACGACCAGGACGATCGTGGCCGCCCACCCGAAGAGCCATCGGGGAATCGGAAGGTCTTGGACCCCGACGATTCCGTGCGCGGAGGCCTCAGGCGCGAGGGCGAGCCCGATGAGCCACGCGGCGCCGGTCAGTGCGGCGAGGCGACTCCGGGCAGACATACGTACACGAGTGTACATGGGACGGACGGACGGCGAGGCCCGTCCGTCCCGAGCAGGCTAGCTGCCTACTTCGTGCACTTCTGGGAGACGTTCACCGTCTTGGACGGCGCGCCGCCGGCGTAGCCGAAGTCGCCCTTGGCCTTCCACTTGCCGCCCTTGCAGCTGGTGATCTCGACGAGGCCGCGGGTCTTGCCCTTGACCTTGATCGACTTCTTGATCGTCACCTCGAACAGCGTGATCGCGACCGGGACGCCCGGGGCCGGCTCCTGCAGGTTCTGCGGGACCGGGACCTTGAGCCTGAGGCCGTAGGTGCCCGTCGCGCTCGACATCGTGCCGACGATGTTCGACTGGATGCGCAGCGGGCTCGAGCCCTCGACGAACAGGTTGATCTTGCTCTTGCCGCCGTTGACCGCGACGATCGTGAGGTCGTTCTGCGTGATCGGGCCCGGGGCCAGACCGGCGGCCTTGCCCTTGCCGACGACCGAGCCGGACGGGCAGTCATCCGTGGACTTCGCCGCGGAGATCTTGTTGCCGTCGCACTTCGGGAAGAGGTTGCCGTTGTACTTCGAACCAGCCGGGAAGTAGAGAGTGACCGAGTTCAGCGTCGGCGGCTGGGCACCGGGCGTGGTCTCGCGTGAGCCGAGCGACACGGTGAGCGCCACGCTCTTCGGGCTCTTGGTGGTGCTCGCCTTCGTGGGGCTCGCCTTGATGGTCAGGTCCTGCACGGGCTCGGCCATCGCCGAGACCGGGAATGCGAGCAGAGCGGCGGCCGCGCAGGCCGGCGCGAGAAAGCGGGTCATGGGACTCCTGTCTGAGGTGGGGACGGGTGTCAGCCGTTCGTGGCCAACTGGTGGAACCACTGTAGGTCCGGATCCTGAAGTACCGTTAACAACCCGGGGCGCGACCGGAAGTTGCGACGCGCCCCGGGGAGACTTCATGACGCCCGCTCAGCGGCGGCAGCGCACGGTGTCGGTCACTGTCTTGCGCTGGCCGTCGGCGTACTGGAACACGCCCTTGAAACGCCACGTCCGGGAGCGCGGGCAACTCGTCGACTCGATGTAGCCGATCCGGTCACCGCGACGCCTGACCGTCCGCTTGTTGATGGAGACCTCGAAGTTCGTGACGGCCACCCGGACGCCCGGCGCAGGCTCCTGGAGGTTCTGCGGAATCGGAAGGTCCAGCCGGTAGGAGTAGGTCGAGCTCTTCAGGCTGCGCAGCGCCGCCTTGATGTTGCTCTGGATGCGCAGCGGGCTCCTGCCCTCGACGAACAGGTTGACGTACGCCCCGTCCGTGCCGTTGACGGCGGTGATCTTCAGGTCGTTCTGTGTGATGCCGCCGGGTGCGTCCCCCGCCGCCTCGCCGTCACCGACGACGGACCCACTGGGACAGTCGTCGGTGGACCGGGCCGCGCTGATCCGCGATGACGCGCAGTCACGGAAGAACCGGCCGTTGAACCTCGCGCCGCGCGGGAAGTAGATCTGCGCCCGGCTCGTGGTGGGCGGCAGCACGCCGGCGGTTGTTTCACGCGTGCCGGTCGAGATGCGCAGCGCGTGGGTGCGCGGGCTGCGCTTCGAGCCCGCGGTCACGTTGGTCGACCTGCCGTCGATCCGAGCCTCGAAGTCCTGCACGGGCGCCGCCGGTGCGGCCTGCGGCGCCCCGAGGGCGGCCGCGGTCAACACCGCGGCGGTGATCGTCATGCGTCCCATCGAACTCTCCTCCTGCGTGGTTCGACGAGGCACGTCCCCGGCCCCGTTGGATGTCTGCCTCCAATAACCCGGTGAACGCGCTGACGTTGCGGTGCCGGGCGGTGCTACCGTCGCGCGCCGTGCTCGCTCCCGCGCACACCATCCCCGCGCCCCCGCTCCCCCGCGAGCTGAAGTGGGCCAACGTTGCCATGCTGCGGATGGACCAGCAGAAGGGCAGGCCGGTCCTCGTCGAGTTCTGGGACTTCTGCCGCGTGAACTCGCTGCGCACGATCCCCTATCTCCAGGCCTGGCACGAGAAGTACGAGGCCGACGGGCTGCGCGTCATCGGCGTGCACACCGGCGCGTTCCCGCCGTCGCAGAACGAGGACGGGATCCGTGCCGCGGTCGAGCGCCTCAACATCACGTATCCCGTCGCGATCGACGGCGAGTGGCGCCTGTGGCACGACTACGGCAACAAGGGCTGGCCGGCCCGGTACCTCTGGACGCCCGACCTGTGGTTGCACAGCCACCACTACGGCGAAGGCGCGTACGGGGAGACCGAGCGCGAGATCCAGGAACTGCTCGAGCTCGAACGCGACCTGGTCGCGCCGGTGCGCCCCGAGGACGCCGAGGACGCGCGGGTCGGCGCGGTCACGGCCGAGCAGAGCGGCGCCTACAACGGCCCGTACGAGGCCGGGTCAGCGTGGGCCGTCGTCTCGGGGGCAGGGACGCTGCACGTCAACGGGCGGGAGCTCGAGGTCACGCATCCGGGCTGCGTGCCGCTCGTCGAGCATGAGCGCCATACCGCCGCCGTCCTGGAGCTCCAGGGCGGCGACGGGGTGACGATCCACGGGGTGCAGTTCGCACCCGGCATGGTCTGAGCGCTCAGGCGGTCGCCGTTCCACTGCGAGCCCTTCGGGAAGAAGAGCGGCGCCGGGGTACCGGAGTGTGCGATCAATCGTCAAGGAGACCTGCGGGCCGCAGCGCGTCCCTCGGGACGTCCGCGAGCAGGCGCTCGAGCCGTGGTGGCACGCGGGGATCCGTGTCGACGCTGATGGCACCACCCGCCCAATACGGGCTTGCACCATCGGGGCCGCGTACGAAGTGCCCCTCGTAGACCCATGAACCGCTGTTGTGAAGCGACGTTCCGCCCGTGCGCCACTCCGCCTCATCATCGTCGGGGAGCGGCCCGGCGCGATGGCTGTGGCCGAAGATGACGTGCGGCGCGCCGATGTCCAGACGGCGCACCGATTCCCCCACGCCCTCGAGCACGGCGACCCGCATACCCGGCCCGCTGATGTCCGAGCGGACCGGACCCAGCCCCGCGCGGTTGATCGCCAGCACGGCCAGCGGGAACAGCCTGGCGAGCACCCGGTGCGAGATCGGGCGGTGCCCGTCACCCGCAAGCATGCGATAGACCCGCACGCCGCTGCCGGCGCCCGCCGCGACCTTCGCGGGCGCCGCCCGCTGTGCGATCGCGTTCGACCACGCGTAGTTGGGCGCGAGGACCCGCTCGTAGTCGTCAGGTGTGGCGCGCTCCGGCACGGCGCCGGCGACCCGCGCCGTCACGCCTGCGGCGAGCCGTTCGAACGTGGGGATCGTGCTGTGCACGTCGAGGTAGTGCCCGTGCATGGCATAGACGTCGTCGCGCAGCCACAGCCCGGGGTACACGAGGCCGACCGACGCCGGCGCGAGGGCGTCGGCGACCCGGCGGGCGATCCACGAGCCGTCACCGGGGTCGATGCGGTGCTCGAGCCCGAGCGGCCCGGCCGCGTCGCGCTGGCGCTGCGCGTGCCAGTCCGCCGCGAGCTCATGGTCGTGGTTGCCCGGCGCGATGACGACCTCACGACCGGGGCCCGCCATTGCCGCCCCGAGTTCGCGCAGCACCGGCTCGGCCCGGGCCAGCGCATCGCGTGCGGGCCCGTGCCGCAGTTCGACCGTGTCACCCAGTAGCACCAAGCGCTCGACGTCGCGCAGCCGCGCGATCAGTGTGCCGCGCGCGATCGGGCGCTGGAGCACGTCGTCGCCGCCAGACCGGCCCAAGTGCAGGTCAGAGACGACGAGCGTGCGCACGAACCGGGAAGTCTACGGCCCGGCTCAGCCCTTCGTACGGGTACGTCTTCTTCGCCGTGTGTCAGACGCAGCAGATCAGGCGGAGGCGGCGGCCGCGGCGTCCTGGCGGATGCGCTTCGGCAGCATGAACCGCACATCCTCGCGCAGCACCTCGAACTCCTCGACCTGCTGCACGCCGCGGTCGCGGAAGAAGCCGACGAGCCGCTCGACGAGCTCCTCGGGCGCGGACGCGCCCGAGCTGATGCCGACGACGTGCTTGCCCTCGAGCCACTCCTCGCGGACCTGGTTCTCGCGGTCGATGAGGTACGCCTCGGTGCCGAGCTCCTGGGCGACCTGCACCAGCCGGTTGGAGTTCGACGAGTTCTTCGAGCCGATGACGAGCACGAGGTCGCACAGCGGCGCCATCTGCTTGACGGCGGCCTGCCGGTTCGTCGTGGCGTAACAGATGTCGTCGGTGCGCGGGCCCGTGATGTTCGGGAACTTCTCGCGCAACCGGGCGATGATCGCGCGGGTCTCATCGACGGACAGGGTGGTCTGGGAGATGTACGCCACGCGATCGGGGTCCTCGACCTCCAGCGCATCGACGTCGGCCTCCGTCTCCACGAGGACGATGTGGTCGGGCGTCTCGCCCATCGTGCCCTCGACCTCCTCGTGGCCGGCGTGGCCGACGAGCACGATCGTGTACCCCTCGGAGGCGAACTTCACCGCCTCACGATGCACCTTCGTGACAAGCGGGCAGGTGGCGTCGATGGTCTGCAGCCGGCGACGCTCGGCGTCAGCATGGACCGCCGGTGATACGCCGTGCGCGGAGAAGATCGTGATCGCGCTCTCCGGGATCGAGTCGTCGAGCTCCTCGACAAAGACCGCGCCCTTGGCGCGCAACTCCTCGACGACGTGCTTGTTGTGCACGATCTCCTTGCGGACGTACACCGGCGCGCCGTACAGCTCCAGGGCGCGCTCAACGGTCTGGACCGCCCGGTCGACACCGGCGCAGTACCCGCGCGGCGCCGCGAGCAGCAGCTTCTCGACGGTGGTGGCGCTCACAGCCGAAGTGTAGAACCCCTGGCGCGTCGGCGGTCAGCGCGCGGCCCGGCGGCGGATGAGCTCGTAGACCGCCTCGCCCGTGGCGTCGAGGCCGGCCTCGCTCACCGCATCGAGGTCGTCGTCGACCGAGTCGCGCTGCGGGTAGTCGAAGTCGATGAGATCGATCGCCGGAATGCCCGCCTCGGTGAACGGCGTGTGGTCGTCGAGGATCTGGCCCGACGTGGCGTTCGGGAAGACGGCGCCCACCCCGGCGGCGCGCGCGGCCGCCCGCAGCTGCGCCCACAGCGCGGTGTCCGAGCCCGCTTCGCGCGGGAACCGCAGCCCTTCGCGCTCGGCGATGTAGTCGAGCAGCACGAGCTCACGCACGTCGCCGCTGTGGCGGTCGACGTAGGCCCGTGACCCGCGGAGCCCGTCACGGTAGAAGTCGGTGGAACCCTTCGGCTCCTCCTCCCCGTCGAAGAGGACGAACCGGATCTCGCGCGGCCGCGCGGACGGCGGGAGCGCGCGCAGCGCCCGCGCGAGTTCCACCACCGCGGCGGTGCCGGCCGCGCCGTCGTTGGCCCCGACGTGCCCGGGAACCGCGGCCTCGGTGTCGTAGTGCGCGCCGATGACGGTCGCCGGCCGGCGACCCGGAAGGACGCCCGTGACGTTGCGCAGGCCCGGGTGGCCGGGGATCGTCTCGAACCGCCCGCCGGGTAGCAGCCGGCGCAGCCGGACGGCCAGGCGCCGCGACGCCGCCGACCCTGCCGGCCGCGGCCCGTACTCCTCGACCTGTGCGCGCAGGAGGGTGAACGCACGCGCGCCGTCGAAGCGGTCCACCCGCGCGCGCGGCGTGCCACCCGAGGCGGTCGTCGCCGCGGTCGCGACCGTCGGGGCGGACCGCCCGCCGCGCAGGAAGTCGGGCAGCGGGAAGCCCTCGGCGGCCCAGATCAGCAGCGCGGCGCCGAGCAGGAGCTGCACGACAAGCACACTGCCGAGGACCTTCAGCGGACCGCTGCCCGCACCGCTGGAACCGTCATCGCCCATCCGCATGCAACGTAGCGAAGGGCCGACGCGACGGAGATGGGTTCGGCCCGGCCGATACCACCACGACGCCGGATGAGGATTCTCGGGGCCGGGACCATTGACGGTGTGTTCGGTGCAACGAACGTCGTACTGATCCCCGGACCTGGGTATGTTCCGGTTCGCATGCCGCAGGAGCACCTCGATCGACTGACCGCTGTGGACGCGTCCTTCCTCGTGCAGGAGAAGGAGAGCTCACACATGCACATCGGCGGGTTGATCATCGCCGAGGGCCCCCCGCCGGCCTACGACGATCTGCTCGACTCCATCCGCTCGCGGCTGCACCTCGTGCCGCGGTACCGGCAGAAGCTCGCCGTGCCGCCGCTGGAATCGGGGCGCCCGGTGTGGGTCGACGACCCGAACTTCTTCCTCGAGTATCACGTACGGCAGACCGCGCTGCCGAGCCCCGGCGACGAGGGCCAGCTCACCGAGCTTGCGGCGCGCATCTTCAGCCAGCGGCTGGACCGGGACAAACCGCTGTGGGAGATGTGGCTCATCGAGGGCCTCTCCGGCGGCCGCTTCGCGCTCATCACCAAGAACCACCACGCGCTCATCGACGGCATCTCAGGCGTCGACCTCGGGCAGGTCCTGTTCGACCTCACCCCGGTCCCGACGCAGTTCCCGACGGCCGAGCTCGAGCCGTGGAGCGCGAAGCGCACGCCGTCGCCGGTCCGCCTCATCTCCGGCGGCGTACTCGGCGCCGCCCGCACGTCGAGCCGCCTCGCCGCCTCCGTGATGCGCGCCGCGTCGAACCCGATGCGCGCCGCGAGCGCCGCGAAAGAGGCGATGACCGGCGTCGCCGACATCGCCTGGGCGACGATGAACCCCGCGCCCGAGACGCCGCTGAACGTCGAGATCGGGCCGCACCGCCGGTACGTGACGATCCGCAGCGACCTCCGGGACTTCAAGGAGATCAAGGATACGCTCGGCGGCACGGTGAACGACGTCGTCCTGACGGTGATGACGGCCGCGCTGCGCAAGTGGCTGCACTCGCGCGGCGTCCGGACCGAAGGGCTGGAGCTCCGCGCCCTCGTGCCCGTGTCGATCCGGGCCAAGGACGAGCAGGGCAACCTGGGCAACCGGCTGACCGTCATGCGCGGCGCGCTGCCCGTGTACATCGACGACCCCTACGAGCGCCACCGCGCGGTCATGACCGCGATGGGCGACCTCAAGGAGTCCAAGCAGGCCGTCGGCGCCGAGGTCCTGGCGGGTGCGCAGAGCTTCGCACCGCCCACGATCCTCGCGCAGGCCTCGCGGCTGAACTTCTCGACGCGCCTGTTCAACCTGCTCGTCACCAACGTGCCCGGGCCGCAGTTCCCGCTGTACGTCCTGGGCCGCGAACTGCTCGACGTCTTCCCGATCGCGTTCCTGCCGGAGAACCACGCGTTCGCCACGGCGATCATGAGCTACAACGGCAAGATCAACTTCGGACTGCTCGCCGACTACGACGCGCTGCCCGACCTCGGCCGCATCGGCGAGGAGATCGAGGCGGCGCTCGCCGAACTGCTGGCGCTCGCGCGCGCCGAGCAGGCGAGCGCGTCCGGGAACGGCGCCGCGGCGGCGCGGCGCCTCGG
>JBPPNC010000101.1:0-23815 GCA_051306365.1 Solirubrobacteraceae bacterium | reverse complement strand
CGCCCGTTGACGCGCACACCGTTCGTGGAGCCGAGGTCCCGGACGGTCCACCCGGTCTCGCCGCCGGGGCGCACCTCGGCGTGGTGGCGCGAGACGTTCGGGTCCGAAAGAACGACGTCGCAGTCACGGCTGCGGCCCAGCAACGCGCCGCCCGGCGGGACGACGTGCCGCCGGCCCTCCGCGAGCAGCAGCGGCTTCGCCGGCGCGGCTCTGCCCGCCTGTGCGGACTCCACCGGGCCGCGCACGCGGTCGGCGGTCGAGTAGACCATCGTGTGGCCGTGATCGGCCTGCACCGCCGCCGGTCCGCCCGCAGCCGCCTCGGGCTCGGCGGGCCGCACGAGCCGCGCCTGGATGCCGAACTCGCCCAGCGACAGCCGGCTGTCGGTGCGAAACTCCACCACCGGGCGGGCCACGAGCGCGAGCTTCTCCCGCCGCGCATGCTCGAGCAGGTACGCGCAGAGCTCTCCGGAGACCTCCTGCTCGACGCCCTCGTACTTCGCGCGGTCGGCCTCGGAGAGGTAGATGACGTACTCGTTGGGGACGTATGTGCGGGAGAGCGAGACCGTCTTGTGGTCGTCCATCTCCCGCACGAGCTTGCGAGCGAGCTCGACGGGGCGCACCTCGGAGCGGAACACGCGGCCGAAGGTGCCTTCGACGAGCTCTGAGAGCGTGCGTTCGAGATTGCGCAGGACGCTCATGGCTGAGGATCGTAGTCCGGCGTCACACCGGGGGATCCGCCACGGCACGGGCGACGACTGCCACGACCCCCGCCGCGATCGCCCCGGCGATGAGGCCGTGCGGGCTCGGGAGGGCGAGCGCCGTGGCGAGGCCGTCCGTCGCCGCAGCCGTGCCCGCGGCCCAGCCGGTGGCGGCCGCGATGTCGGCTGCCGCGTTCCAGCCGCGCACGAGCACGGGTAGCAGGACGGCCGCCACCGCCCACACGCCGACGAGCGCGATCGCGCCGCTGGAGACGACCTCGGACAGCACGTCCGCGGCCGCCTGCGCCGACCCGGACCAGGGTCCGCCCGTGTCGCCGCCGAGATGCAGCGGCGCGCCGAGCGGCGCGGCCGCAGCGAGCACCCACCACGCGCCGAGCGCTCCGAGCCCTGCACGCACCGTGGCGCGTCGCGCCTGCCCGGCCAGGGCGCAGTACGCGCCTGCGAGGCCGGCCAGGCCCAGCAGCGGCGCGAGCACGGGCACCGACCAGGATGTCCCCGCGCGCGGGACCAGAATCGGGACGGGCGCGAGCATGGCGGCCAGCAGGATCGCCGTCCCGGGCTCCCGGACGGCAACAGCGCCCACGATGCCGGCCGCCGTGGCCAGCCACCCGAGCCGCGGCAGCAGCAGCACGAGCACCGCGGAGCCGAGCGCGAGCAGCATCGGCGCGGGGACACCGGCGGGGTCGGCCCACGCCAGCGCGCCGGCGGCGAGCAGACCGGCGAGAACCGCGGCGCCGATCCGGGTAGGCAGCGCGGGCGCCCGACGGGGCGCGACGTCGCGCGGGTCGACCCCCGCGGCCGGAACGGGGAGCGCGGGGTCAGGCTGCCGGCGGCCGTGGGCCACCTGCGTGACGTCGCGGGCGAACCGCGTGCCGGCCCGCAGGACGTGGGTGACCGTTTCCATCGGGCCGCCGGCGATGACGCCGGGTTCGTCGTCGAGGTCGGGGATCGCGCGCTTGAGGGCGGCGCGAAGGGAGGCGGGCTTGGGGCGCCGCCGCGGATCGACCGCGACGGCGCGGTCGATGATGTCGCACAGCTCCTCAGGCAGGTCGCGGCGCACACGGCCGAGCGACGGGACGTCCTGGTCGACGAGGCGCGCGGACTCCGCCGCGTTGGCTCCCCGCCGCGGATTCATGCCCGCCAGTGCCTCGTAGAGCACGATCCCGAGCGCATAGACGTCCGCGGGAGGCCCGGCTGCGCGACCACGGGCCTGCTCCGGCGCCATGTACGCCAGCGTGCCGAGGACGTCGCCCGTGCGCGTGAGCGTGTCGTCTCCCGCCAGGCGCGCCACGCCGAAGTCCGTGAGCTTTGCCACGGCTCCCGCCTCGTCCGTGGCGTCGGGACAGATGACGTTCGCGGGCTTGAGGTCGCGGTGCACGACGCCGCGGCCGTGCGCGTGCTCCAGCGCGTCGCACAACGCGACGCCGATCTCGGCCGCATCGCAGTCGGAGAGGGCGCCATCGCGCATGAGCACCTGGAGCGTCGGGCCGCGGACGAGCTCGCAGACGAGGATCCAGTCGCCGTCGTCACCCTGGCCGGCCTCGTAGAGCGCGACCACCGCCGGATGCGCGAGGCGGGCGGCCGCCATGGCCTCCCGGCCCGCGCGCTTCGCGCCTCCGACCTCCGCCCCGCCGTTGATCTGCTTGACTGCGACGCGCCGGTGCAGCCGCGTGTCATCGGCCAGCCACACGACGCCCATGCCGCCCTCGCCCAGGCGCTTCAGCAGGCGGTAACGGCCGAGGAGGAGGTCGTCGTCGGCGGTGAGCACGCCGTCCGTCGCAGGACCGGCGGCGGGGGCAGAACGGGCCTGGCGCACCGACTCTCAGGTTCGGCTCCAGAGCCCTTCTTCCTGCCACGTGAGGCAGGAAGACCGACGGTGACGGCAAACTTGCATGGTGCATGACCTCCCTCGGAGATAGTGCGCGGCTTCTTTCCCTCCGCCCGGAGCGTCTTCGTGTCGTTCTTTGACGAGGGCGATGAGCCCCGCACCCAGCAGACCCGCGCCCGCCGGCCCGCCCCTGGCTCCGGTGGTGGCGGCATGCCCGATCACCAGCAACTGCTCGTGCGGCGTGCGGTCGCGGCGGGTATCGGCCTGCTCGTGCTCCTGCTGCTGTTCTTCGGGATCCGCGGGTGCCTGGACAGCCGCAAGGAGAACGCGCTCAAGGACTACAACCGCGACGTCACCGGTCTGGCGCAGGAGTCGGGCGAGACGTCGAAGGCCTTCTTCGAAACGCTTGTGCAGACCGACCTGTCGCCCGTCGACCAGCAGACCGAACTGAACTCGCTGCGCGCCCAGGCCGAGAAACAGGTCCAGTCGGCACGCGACCTGTCGGTGCCCGGGGAGATGGAGCCCGCGCAGGAGAACCTGCTGCTGTCGCTCCAGTTCCGAGAGGAGGCGATCGCGCGGGTGGCGCAGAAGATCCCGACGGCGCGCGGCAGCGAACGGGCCGCGGCCGAGGAGGCGACGAGCCAGATCTCCGGCCAGATGGAGAAGCTGCTGGCGTCGGACATCGTGTGGTCGCAGCGGGTGGTGCCGTTCGTCGGCGAGGCGCTCTCCGATCAGGAGATCGAGCAGCAGGTGACGAACAGCCGCGTCGTCACGAGCCTGAGCTGGCTGAATCCCACCACCGTGGCCGATCGCATCGGCGGCACCGCGGGCGCGAGCACGAACGAGGACGCCAACGCCGAGGACGAGGACATCGCCCCCGGCCTGCACGGCCACGGCATCGTGAGCACCACGGTCGGCGACGTCACCCTGCAGCCCGGCGGCACCGCGAACCGCGTGCCCGCCAGCGGCAACCCGACCTTCAACGTGAAGTTCGCCAACCAGGGTGAGAACAACGAACAGAACGTCCGCGTCCGCGTGACCGTGAAGCCGCAGACCGGCAAGTCCATCAGCGCCACGAAGACCGTGGATCAGACCACCGCCGGCGCCGAGGCCGACGTCGCCGTCCCGCTCGGGCAGGCCCCGCCGATCGGCACGCCGGCCACGATCACCGTCGAGGTTCTGAAGGTCCCCGGCGAGGAGAAGGTCGACAACAACAAGCAGGAGTACACCGCGCTCTTCACCCGGTAGCCGTCGCGCCGCCCGCGCGCTCGCTACCGTCCGCAGGCGATGGACGAGCTCACCTCCACCGCCGGTGCCGTGGCGGTCGCCGCCGCCGTGGTCGCGGTCATCGCCCTTGTGCTCGCACTGATGCAGTGGCGGGCGCTGCGGCGCATCCGCCTCGCGCAGACGCAGGTCCTCGGGGACTATGGGACCCAGGATCTCATTTCGCACGCCGCGCACCTGCACCATGAGTTCGAGGCGCTGCACGCGTTCATCACCGATGCCGCCGCGCGAGTCGATCGGCGGCTGGACGTCGCCGAGGAACGGCTCGACGGTGCCGTGACCCGGGTCGGGCTGCTGCGCTACGACGCGTACAACGAGATGTCCGGCCGCCAGTCGACGTCGATCGCGCTGCTCGACGACCGCGAGTGCGGCGTCGTGCTGTCGTCGATCCATCACCGTGATCAGGCGCGCCTCTACGCCAAGCAGGTCGTGTCCGGCCAGGGCGAACTGCAGCTCTCACCCGAGGAGGAGGAGGCGATCCGGCTCGCGCGGTCGAGCACGCCGGAGGCCACGCCCGAGCCCGCGCCCACCGGCGAGGATCCGGCCGCATCGTGAAGGTCGCGTACCTCGGGCCGGCGGGCACGTTCTCCGAGGAGGCGGCACGGGCGGCCGACCGCGCCGCGGGGGCCGAGCTGGTGCCGGAATCCACGATCGCCGACGCGATCGAAGCCGTCGCGGTGGGTCGCGCCAACGAGGCGATCGTGCCGATCGAGAACTCCATCGAGGGGTCGGTCGCGCAGACGCTGGACACGCTGGCAGACCAGGGCGGCGTCACGATCGTCGCCGAGCAGGTGCTTCCCGTCTCGCACCTGCTGGTCGCCGCGCAGCCGATGGCGGAGGGTGACATCGAGCGGGTGGTGTCGCACCCGCAGCCGCTCGGGCAGTGCGCGCACTGGCTGCGCGAGCACGTCCCCGGCGCGGAGCTCGTCGCGTCCGCGTCGACCGCGGACGCCGTCCGGGAGGTCGCTGCGTCGGACGCTCCGTGGGCCGCGATCGGGACGCGCCGCGCCGCCGAGCTGTACGGGGGGACCGTGTTGGCCGAGGGCATCGAGGACCAGGCCGGCAATGCGACGCGGTTCGTCTGGGTGGCTCCGGCGGGCGCCGTCGTCGTCTCGCCGGCGAAGACATCGATCGTGTTCTGGGGCGCCGGAGACGACACGCCCGGCTGGCTGGTCCGATGCCTGTCGGAGTTCGCGTTCCGCGGCGTCAACCTTACGAAGATCGAGTCGCGCCCGCTGCGCGGAAGACTCGGCCACTACCGGTTCTTCGTGGACCTCGACCTCGGGCTGGACCGTCCCGAGGCTGCGGATGCACTCGCCGCGCTGCGCAGCCACTGCGAGGACGTACGGGTCCTCGGCAGCTATCCGGCGTAGCACCGGAAGCTGGCGCGGCGGCACCCCGGCCTTCCTGGGTTCGGGAGGTGGACCGGTACACTTCGGCGGGCCATGCCAGGTGACGTCCTCACTCCACCAGGCCCACCAGGGTCCGTACCGCTCTCTGAGCACCCGCGGTACGGACCGGATGGCGGCGGCACGAACCGTGGCGCCAATGGCAGGGTGCTCGTCCTCAACGCGACGTACGAACCGATCAACGTCTGCACCGTGCGGCGTGCCGCGGTCCTCTTGCTGAAGGCCAAGGCGGAGGTCGTCGAGCACGGGTCCTGGGAGCTGCGGTCGGAGAGCACCTCAATGGCGCGGCCGGTCGTGATCCGACTCGTGACGTACGTACGCGTGCCGCGCGATACGCACCAGCGCAAGATCACCCGCCGCGCGGTGTTCGCTCGTGACGGCTGGGAGTGCCAGTACTGCGGCGCCCGGTCACAGCTGACCGTCGATCACGTCATTCCGCGCTCGAAGGGCGGCGGCTCGACGTGGGAGAACATCGTCGCTGCGTGCGCGCCCTGCAACCGGCGCAAGGGCGACCAGCTGCCCAGGCAGGCCAACATGCACCCGAAACGCGCGCCTCGGGTCCCGCACCCGCAGGTGTTCATCCACGTCGCAAGCCCGCACATCCCGGGCGCGTGGAAGCCGTGGCTGCCCGAGGCGGGCGTCGCGGAAGCTGCGTAGTTCGCGACGGACGGCAACGCACGAGGGGCGCCCCGAATGGGACGCCCCTCGCATAGAGAACTGCTGGTGTTGTTCCGCACTGGACGGTCTAACGGCCGGGAGGACCAGATCCGGCATCCAGAGCGGCGGTGGCCCGGGTGGATTCGCTGGGGTCAGCCAGCACGTCCGGCCTCAGCGGCCGGGCACCTCCAGGGTCCCGCAAGAACTGTCACTACAGATACGGACCACCTCCTTTCTCTGGTGATCCAAAAATAGCGAACTGCCGGGACGGTCTCGACCCGTCCCGGCGCGCGCCCGCTATTCGTCTGTGTCGCCGGCCTCGTCGTCGACCGGGGGCTCGAGCGCCACGGTGACGTCGCCCGCGGCCGGCGGCGCGTCGCTCAGGCCCGTGATCTCGGTGCCGCGCTGGGAGTCCTCCTCGGACTCGACCACGAGCGCGACCGCGCTCAGCACGTCGTCATCGCGCATGTTCATGACCTTCACGCCCTGGGCCGAGCGGCCGGTCTCGCGGATGCCCTCCACCCCGGTGCGCTGGACCATACCGTCGCGGGAGATGAACAGCAGCGACTCGTGCGGGCGGACGACGAGCGCCGCGGCGAGGCCCCCACGCTTCTCGCTGAACTTGATCGTCTGCACGCCCTTTGTGCCGCGGTTGGTCTTGCGGTACTCGGCGACGCTCGTGCGCTTGCCGAACCCGTTCTCGGTGACCACGAGCAACTCCTGGTCGTCGCGCGCGACGACCATCGTCAGGACCGCGTTGTCCTTGCCGGTGATGTTCATGCCGCGGACGCCGGAGGTGTCGCGGCCCATAGAGCGCGCGTCCCCCTCGTGGAAGCGGACGGCGAGACCCTCGCGGGACACGATCAGGATGTCGTCGTCGCCCGAGGTCCGCTGGACGCTGATGAGCTCGTCGTCGTCGCGGATCTTGATCGCAATGATGCCGTCGGCCTTGATGGGCGTGTTGTACGCGAGGAACTCCGTCTTCTTCACGACGCCGGACTTCGTGGCGAACATGAGGTACTGGCCCTCGGTGAAGTCGCGGGTGGAGAGCACGGACTGGATCCGTTCGCCCTCGTGGAGCGGCAGGATGTTCACCAGTGCGCGGCCCTTCGCCGTGCGCTGCGCCTCCGGCAGCTCGTAGACCTTCTTGCGATACACCTTGCCGCGGTTGCTGAAGAACAGGAGATAGTCGTGGCTCGAGCACACGAAGAGGTGCTCGGTGTAGTCGCCGTCCTTCATGTCCATGCCGATCACGCCGCGCCCGCCGCGGTGCTGCTGGCGGTAGGTGTGGAGCGGCAGGGATTTGATGTAGCCCGAGTGCGTGATCGTGATGACCATCTGCTGGTCGACGATCAGATCCTCGATGTCGATCTCGTCCTCGGAGTCGTGGATCCTCGTGCGCCGTTCGTCCCCGAACCGCTCGACGATCTCCGACAGCTCGTCTTTGATGACCCCGTAGACCTTCGCCTCGTCGCCGAGCAGCTCGCGCAGCTCGCCGATGCGCTCGACCTTGTCGTCGTGCTCGGTCTTGACCGCGTCGGCCTCGAGCGCCGTCAGCTGGGACAGGCGCAGGTCGAGGATCGCCGATGACTGGATCTCACTGAGATCGAAGCGCGCCATGAGCTCGGTCCGCGCGGAGTCGCGGTCGCGCGACTTACGAATGAGATCGATGATCGCGTCGAGGTGATCCAGCGCGATGAGCAGGCCCTTGAGGACGTGCACCCGGCGCTCGAGGACCCCCAGCTCATGCTTGGACCGGCGGACGATGATGTCGCGCTGGTGCTGGACGTAGTTGTGGATGACCGGGACGAGCCCGAGCGTCCGCGGCACACCGTCGACGAGGGCCACCATGTTCACGCCGAACGTGGTCTGCATCGGCGTGTGCTTGTACAGCTGGTTGAGCACGACCTCGGGGATCGCATCGCGCTTGAGCTCGATGACGAGCCGCATGCCGCGCTTGTCGCTCTCGTCGAAGACGTCGGCGATGTCGTTGAGCTTGCCGTCCTTGACGAGGTCGACGATCTTGCGGATGAGCCCGGTGTCGCCGCCCTTCTTGACCGTGAACGGCAGCTCGGTGACGACGATCGCCTCCTTGCCGCGGCCGCGCTCCTCCGTGTGCGCCATCGCGCGGACGCGGACCCGGCCGCGACCGGAGTCGTACGCGTCGCGGATGCCCTGGCGGCCGAGGATGATGCCGGCGGTCGGGAAGTCCGGGCCCTTGATGTGCTGCATCAGCCCGTCGACGCCGATGTCTGGATCGTCGATGTAGGCGATGACCGCGGCGGACACCTCGCGCAGGTTGTGTGGCGGAATGTTCGTCGCCATGCCGACCGCGATGCCCGACGAGCCGTTGACCAGCAGGTTCGGGAAGCGCGACGGGAGGACGGTGGGCTCCTGACTGGAGCCGTCGTACGTCGGCGCGAAGTCGACGGTGTCCGCGTCGATGTCCCGGAGCATCTCCATCGCCAGGCGCGTCATGCGCGCCTCCGTGTACCGCATGGCCGCGGCCGGGTCGTCGTCGATCGAGCCGAAGTTGCCCTGGCCGTCGACGAGCGGGTAGCGCAGGGAGAAGTCCTGCGCCATACGGACGAGGGTGTCGTAGATCGATGCGTCGCCGTGCGGGTGATAGTTGCCCATCACCTCGCCGACCACCTTGGCCGACTTCGAGTACGGCCGGGTGGGCCCGAGGCCCATCTGCGACATCCCGTAGAGAACCCGACGGTGGACGGGCTTCAGGCCGTCACGCACGTCCGGGAGCGCGCGGCCGACGATGACGGACATCGCGTAATCGAGGTACGCGGACCGCATCTCGTCTTCGAGTGCGCGCGGCTCGATGTTGCCGCCGCCGATGACGTCGCTGGATGCCATGGGTGGGTGGGCTCCTAATCCTTAGACGTCGAGGTTCGCCACGAGGCGAGCGTTGGTCTCGATGAAGTCGCGGCGCGGCTCGACCTGGTCGCCCATCAGCATCGAGAAGATGCGGTCGGCCTCGGCTGCGTCCTCCACGTTGACCTTCGCCAGGGTGCGGCTGGCCGGGTTCATGGTGGTCTCGCCGAGCTGGTCGGCGTTCATCTCGCCGAGGCCCTTGAAGCGGCTCATCGTGACGCCCTTCTGCGCGACGCGGAGCACGGCCGGGCGCAGTGCCGCGAAGGACAGCGCCTCCTCCTCGACGTCAGCCAGAACGATGCTGAACGCGGGCGTGCCGGCGAGTGCGAGCAACTCCTGGTGGACACGGACCAGCGACTTGTACTCGGGCTGATCGAACAGCGACCGGCGAATGCGCAGGGTGCGGGCGAGGCCCGTGCGGGTCTCGACCGCACGGACGACGATGTCCAGATCGT
Source organism: Solirubrobacteraceae bacterium (assembly GCA_051306365.1). Lineage (GTDB taxonomy): Bacteria > Actinomycetota > Thermoleophilia > Solirubrobacterales > Solirubrobacteraceae > Svornostia. Next base: position 14,577 of record JBPPNC010000101.1, on the reverse strand, counting down.
CCTCGTCGACCATCGAGGTCTCGTAGGGCGAGCCCTGGATGCCGGCACGGCCGATGAGTTCGATCGCCGCGGTGGAACCGGCCACCGACTCGTCGAGGATGGCCGACTCTTCGAGGAAGGTGACGATGTCGTTGCCGTGCTCGGCGCGCAGCGCCGCCGCCCAGCCCTCGTACTGCTTGAGCAGCCGGCCGAACTTCTGCCAGCGGGTCTCAGTGATGTTGAACGGCTTGCCGTCCCGGTCGGTGATCTGGAACTTGTCCCACTTGTCCGACAGCAGAATCTCCTCGAGCTCGGACTCGCGCTCGATGTACCGGACCTGGTTGCCGCGCTTGATCTTGTAGAGCGGCGGCTTGGCGATGTAGACGTATCCGGCCTCGATCAGCTCGGGCATCTCGCGGAAGATCAGGGTGAGCGCGAGCGTCCGGATGTGGGCGCCGTCCACGTCGGCGTCCGTCATGAGGATGATCTTGTGGTACCGCGCCTTGTCGATGTCGAACTCGTCGCGGATGCCGGTGCCGAGCGCCGTGATGAGCGCCTGGATCTCGGCGTTCTGCAACACCTTGTCGATGCGCGACTTCTCGACGTTGAGGATCTTGCCGCGCAGCGGGAGGACCGCCTGGGTGTTCCGGTCACGGCCCTGCTTGGCCGACCCGCCGGCCGAGTCACCCTCGACGATGAAGATCTCCCGCAGCGCGGGGTCGCGCACGGAGCACTCGGCGAGCTTGCCCGGCAGCGCGGAGTTGGCCAGCGCGCCCGACTTGTTGCGCGCGAGGTCGCGGGCCTTGCGAGCGGCGGACCGGGCCTGCGCCGCGGCGACCGCCTTCTTGATGATGGCGGTGCCCTCGTGCGGGTTCTCCTCGAGGAACTCGGCGAGCTTCGTGTTGACGACGTTCTGCACGAACCCGGCCATCGCGGGGTTGCCGAGCTTCGTCTTCGTCTGGCCCTCGAACTGCGGCTCGGCGAGCTTCGCGCTGATGACGGCGGTGAGACCCTCGCGGATGTCCTCGCCGGCCAGCTTCGCGTCCTTCTCCTTGAGCATGCCCTTGTCCAGGGCGAACTTGTTCATCGTGCCGGTCAGCGCCGACCGGAAGCCCGAGAGGTGCGTACCGCCCTCGTGCGTGTTGATGTTGTTCGCGAACGAGAACACCGACTCCTGGTACGTCGTGTTCCACTGCATCGCAACCTCGACCGCGCCGTCGGGCGTCTCGGCCTCGAAGAAGATGACCTTCCTGCCGATCGGGTCCTTGTTCTCGTTGAGGTAGGCGACGAAGTCCTCGATGCCGCCCTCGTACTGGAACTCCGCAGCCTTGCCCTCGCCGCGCTCGTCCCTAATCCCGATCTTCAGGCCGCGCGTCAGGAACGCCGTCTCGCGCAGGCGCTGCTCGAGGATGGAGAAGTCGAACTCCGACTCGTCCATGATCTCGGCGTCGGGCAGGAAGTGGATGCTGGTGCCCGTCTCCCCCGTGGGCTCCCCCCGGACCAGCGGACCCTGCGGGACGCCGCGCGCGTAATCCTGCGTGTGGGAGAAGCCGTCTCGGCGGACGGTGACGGTGAGGCGCTCGGACAGCGCATTGACCACAGAGACGCCGACGCCGTGCAGGCCACCAGAGACCTTGTACCCCTCCCCCTCGCCGAACTTGCCGCCCGCGTGCAGGACGGTGAGCACGACCTCGACGGCCGGCTTGCCCTCCTTCTCCATGACCGCGACGGGGATCCCGCGGCCATCATCGATGACGGTGATGGAGTTGTCCGGGTGGATCACGACCTGAACCTCGCTGCAGTGGCCGGCCAGGGCCTCATCGACCGAGTTGTCGACCACCTCGTAGACGAGGTGGTGCAGGCCGCGCACACCGGTCGAGCCGATGTACATGCCGGGCCGCTTGCGGACTGCCTCGAGACCCTCCAGGACGGTGATGTCCTGGGCGTCGTAGTCAGCTGAGCCGCGGCGTCCGCTGGTGGGATCATCCTGGGCCAATGTTCCTCCGAAACACACGAGCGCCCCGGGCTGTGGACGATGTCCACTGACGTCCGGGGCGCGTCCGTCGATTGAGGTGTCAGTCTACCAGTCGAGGTTGTCGTAACTGCCTGTGCACAACCCCGGAATCTCCCGCAACTGCGGGAAAACAGCGCGGACTTTCAGCGGTTGCGGCGGTCCCCCGGACGGCCAGCGCCCGCGGTGCACCGCAGCGACCGGACCCGTTCGGTCCCGATCGACGCGTTGAGCGCCGCCACAAGGGCCGGTCCCATGAGCTCGACCTCCTGCGCCCACACGGCGGATCGGCACCGAACCGTCACCTCACCGCCCTGCTCCGCCACGGGTTCGGCCTCCGCGGCGATCGCCGGCCCCACCGCCTCCGGCCAGGCGCGCTGAACGCTTGCGAGGCCCGTCAGGGGTGCGAGGTTGGCCGTCAGCGCCTCGACCGCGGTGCCCAGTGGGCGCGGAATCCGGCGAAACCTCATGCCGCCTCCGCCGCGGTCTCGACAAGCGCCGCACCATCACGCACCGCGATCCGGCACACCGAGCCCGCATCGGCGTCCGGCACGTGCGCCAGATCGGTGGTCGTGATGACGCTCTGCCCGGGCCCGTCGAGGCGTGCGGCGAGCCTCGACCGACGCACGGGGTCCAGTTCGCTCATGACGTCATCGAGCAGGAGCAGCGGCAGCGCCCCGCGCGCCTCCGCCAGCGCGTCGCGCTCAGCGAGCAGCAGTGCCAGGAGGCCCATGCGCTGCTCGCCCTGCGATCCGTAGGCCCGCAGCTCCCGGCCGTCGCGCTGCAGGACGATCTCGTCGCGGTGCGGGCCGTGCCCGGTGAAGCCGCGGTCCAGATCGCCGTCAACCCGCTCCGCGAGCTCTTCCGCCAGCGACGCGGCGTCGGGTGCCTCGGTTCGCGGCCGGTACCGCAGCACCGAATCGCCAGAGAGGCCGAGATCCTCGGCGGCGCGTGCGTAGGGCTCTGACAGCAACCCACAGGCCTGGGCCCGGTGGTCACGCAGGACGACGCCGTGCCGCGCGACCTCGGCGTCCCATGCGGGCAGGGATGTCCGTGACGCACGACCGGTCCGAATCCGCGCGAGCAGCGCGTTGCGCTGTACGAGCGCCTGGCCGTAGGCGCGGCGCGTCCGGGCGCGCGCCGGCCATGCCGCCGCGATGACCTGATCGAGGTGCGCACGGCGCAGCGACGGCGGGCCCTTCACCAACTCCAGCCGATCAGGCAGGAAGACCGACACGAGCGGACGCGCCTCGACGTCCAGCAGCCGCTCGACCTCGGCGCCGTCGGCCTTCAAGCGCTTCGCCTCGCCAGGCTGGAAGCCGACCGACAGCATGTGCTCCACACCATCTGCGTCGCACAGGTCCAGGTCCACGTGGGTGGCCTGTGCGCCGAACCGCACAACCTCGCGCTCGTTCGATGTGCGACATGACCGTCCGGTGCATCCGAAGTAGAGCGCCTCGATGAGGTTCGTCTTCCCCGCCCCGTTGCGCCCATGGACGACCGTCAGACCGGCACCGAGGCCGACGTCGAGCCGTGCGTAGGTGCGGAACTCGCGTGCGCGAAGCCGCCGGACCCGCATCGGTCTACACGTTGAGCCTGATCGGCATGATCAGGTACCGGAACCCGCTGGCGTCCGCCGTTTCAATCAGGCCTGGGCGCAGCGGGCTGATCAGCCGCAGCTTCGCCTGCTCAGAGTCCACGCTCTCCAGGCCGTCACGTAGGAACTCCGGATTGAACCCGATCTCGAACGCTTCGCCGGCGAACGGCACCGGCAGCGACTCCGACGCCTCGCCGACGTCCGGGGTCTGCGCGGAGATCGTGAGTTCACCCTCGCTGAACCGCAGACGCAGCGGCGCGTTCTTTTGCGCCATGAGGCTCATGCGGCGGACCACGGCACGGACCTCTTCGCTGTCGACGATGAGGTCGTGCTCGTAGCCGTCGGGCAGCAACTGGTTGTAGTTGGGGAACTGACCATCGATGAGCCGGGACGCGAGCACCGCGCCGCCGACACTGAAGATGACCTGGTTCTCCTGCCTCGCGACCGTGAGCTCGGCGTCGTCTGCGCCTTCGGCCAACCGTGCGAGTTCCCCCAGCGCGCGGGCGGGAACGTTCGCCTCGAACTCGCCGTCCAGCGGCGTCTCGAGCTTCGTCTCCTTCACCGACAGCCGGTAGGAGTCGGTGGCGACCATCTTCAGGTCCGAACCCGACGCCGAGACGAGGATGCCGGTGAGAATCGGGCGCGTCTCGTCCTTCGATGCGGAGCGCTCGACTTTGCGCACCGTCGCCACGAAGGCGTCTGCGGGCACACGCACGACGGAGCCGTCGCCGGCCTGTGGGAACGGTGGAAAGTCCTCCCCGCGCAGCGTACGCACGTGATACCGGGCGCTGCCCGACACGATCTCGACGTCGCCCTCGCTCGGACGGAGCTCGAGGGACACATCGCTGGCGGGAAGCACCCGCGCGACATCGAGGAGCAGGCGGGCCGGTAGGACGACGGTCCCGTCACGCTCGACGGTGGCGGGCAGTGGCACCCGGAGGCCGACCTCCATGTCGGTGGCCCGGAGTTCGGCCCGTCCGTCGTCGGCGGCGACCTGCACCCCTGAGAGCGCCTGGACCGCACTGCGGGTGGAAGCCACCCGCGCGGCGGCTCCGACCTGGGCGAGCAGGGCGGCGCTGGAGGTCTGCAGCTTCACGATGCTCTCCTGGAGTGGATGGGAAGAAGTAGTAGGGGGTGTGGAGATGTGGACATTCCCCGAAAGCGCCGCAACGTGCGGGGGGACGGTGCACATCCGGCCTGTGCGCGCGAGTGCGCAAGTCTGCCAGCACCGGCGGTCACGACGGGAGTGTGCACAGACGGGCGGTGAGTGCACGCACCGTCTCATAGGCCTCGGGGTCCGCGGCCATGCGCTCGGATGTGCGTTTGCACGCGTGCATCACCGTGGTGTGATTTCGGCCGCCGAAAGACCGCCCGATCGAAGGCAGGCTCTCGGTGGTGTGCTCTCGCGCGAGGTACATTGCGACCTGGCGCGGCCAGGCGACGCTCGCCGTACGGCTGGTGGAGAGGAGCTCGTCACGGGTGACGCCGAAGGCCTCGCATGTGACGTCCTGGATGTATTCGACGGTGAGGGACCCGCCGGCGGTGCTTCCGCCACCGGGGACCGGGCGGCGCGACTCGGGATACAGGCCGTCGAGGACCTCGTTGGCGAGGTCGACGTCGATCGGCCGAGCGGTGAGCGAGTGGTAGGCGACGACCCTGATGAGCGCGCCCTCGAGGGCACGGATGTTGTCGGTGATGCGGTCGGCGAGGACGGTGAGCGCGCGGGGATCCGCGAGTTCGATCCCGTCGTGCAGGACGCGCTTGCGCAGGACGGCGAGGCGGATGCCGTTGTCCGGGCGCGAGATCTCGCAGACGAGCCCGGCCTCGAAGCGGTCGCGCAGGCGGTCCTCGAGGGCTTCGAGGTCACACGGGAGGCGATCGGAAGTCAGAACGAGCTGCGCGCCGGCATCATGCAGGGCGTTGAAGGTGTGGAAGAACTCCTCCTCCGTTCGGGCCTTGCTGGCCAGGAACTGGACGTCGTCGACGAGGAGGACATCGGCCCGACGGAAGCGGCCCTTGAAGTCATCCACACGGCCGGTGCGCAACGCGGCGACGAAGTCGCCGGTGAAGCGCTCGGTCGTGGTGTAGCGGACCGTGAGCCCGGCTCCGAAGGAGCGGATGTAGTTGCCGATCGCGTGGAGCAGGTGGGTCTTGCCGACACCGGGAGGGCCGCAGAGAAAGAGGGGGTTGTAGGCCTGGCCGGGGAGCTCGGAGACCGCAAGGGCGGCGGCGTGCGCGAGCTGGTTCGACGTTCCGATCACGAACTGGTTGAAGTTGAGCTTCGGGTTGAAGCGGTCGTCGACGTCGGCGAGGGGCGCATCGTCATCCTCGCGGGTGATCGGTTGGCGTTGGCGGGCAGGCGGATGCTGCGGCTTGGGCCGTGGGGCGGACGCCGAGGCGGAGACCAGATCGACGGTGGCCTCGGGCCCGAGGACCGCGGCGGTGCAGGCCTGCAGGACCCGATCGAAACGGTCGGCGATCCAGGAGCGCAGCGCGTCGGGCGCCTCAAGGATGAGCAACGTGTCGTGCAGCTCGATCGCCTGCACGGGAGCCAGCCAGATGTCGAAGGCCTGTGTACCAACGGCGTCGCGAAGTTCCTCGCGAATGCGCCGCCAGGCGGCGTCGAGATGGGGGTCGTGGGAAGGCGTGGGGGACTCCGGCAGGAGCAGGTGTGGCGGGCGATGGAGGGCCTCGAGGGCCCGGGAGGTCGTCGAAGTTAGCACGCGGTCAGAGGTCTGCGGGACAGGTCTCAGAGAGGGCTCCGCACACAGCGAAAAAAGGCGCTGCACAGGCGGCGGATGGCTTGGGCACCGCCGAGTGGACTACCCTGTGCCAAGCCATGAAGCGCACCTACCAGCCCAAGAAGCGCAAGCGCGCTCGCACGCACGGATTCCGCCAGCGGATGCAGACGAAGGCCGGACGCGTCGTCTTGAAGCGCCGCCGGGCCAAGGGCCGCAAGCGTCTCACCGTCTGAGGCAGGCCGCGGTGGACCAACTGCCGCATCAGCTCGCCTCGTCCCGTCGCACCAAGCGTGGGCGTCTCTCGCGTAGCGCCGAGTTCGAGCGCGTGTACCGCCAGGGCCGCTCGCACGGCGGGCGGTATCTCGTGCTGCACGTGTTCCCCCGGGACGCGCGTGAGCCTGCCGATTCGGCGCGGCTCGGCCTGTCCGTGTCCCGGAAGGTCGGCGGCGCAGTCGAGCGCAATCGCGTCAAGCGCCTGCTGCGTGAGGCGTTCGCGGCAGAGGCCGATCGCGTGCCTTCCGATCACGACGTGGTGATCGTGGCTCGCCCCGGCGCGGTTGAGTTGTGCGACCGCGACGGGCTCACAGGCGTCCAGTCGGCGATCGGCGAGCTGCTCGACAAGGCCGGGCTGCCCGCGGCGGACGCGTGAGCTTCGGGCGTCGCGTCGCCGTCGCACCCATCCGGCTCTACCAGCGGGTGGTCTCCCCGGTGTTGCCGCGCCGGTGCAAGTACGAGCCGACGTGCTCGCACTACGCCGCGCAGGCGATCGAGCGGTACGGCATACTCCGCGGGCTCGTGCTGGCGACGTGGCGTGTCCTGCGCTGCAACCCGTTCAGCCACGGCGGCTATGACCCCGTCGAGGCCCAGCGCGTCTTCTCCCATCCCCCGCGCACCGCGCGCAGTTAGACCGTGATGCTCGCCAACATCTTCCAGCCGCTCATCGACATCTTCGAGCCGGTGCTTGTGTTCATGCACGACATCGTCGGCTCGTGGGGGTGGGCGATCGTCCTGATGACCGTCGTGATCCGGGCGCTGCTGCTGCCCCTTGCGATCAAGCAGTACCGGTCAATGCGGGCGCTGAGCGAACTCGCCCCGGAGATCAAGAAGCTCCAGGAGAAGTACAAGAACGACAAGCAGCGTCAGCAGCAGGAGATGATGAAGTTCTACCAGGAGAACAAGGTGAATCCGTTCGCCTCGTGTCTCCCGCTGGTGGCCCAGCTACCGGTGTTCCTGGCGCTCTTCTACCTGCTGCAGCAGGACCTGAAGCTCGAGATCTGCGGGCCGGAGCTTGCGGCGAAGGGGATCACGGCAGGCAGCGACGCACTCAAGAGCACGACCTGTGGGTCGCTGAACCCTCCGGGCAACCCGGAGACGTTCCTCTTCATCCCCGACCTCACGGCCGAGGCGAGCGGCTCGGTGCTGATCGTGCTGATCGTCCTGTACGTCAGCTCCCAGTTGCTCTCGAGCATCCTCATGCCGGCGACGGTCGACAAGACGCAGCGCATGATCTTCATGGCGCTGCCGTTCATCTTCGTCCCGTTCATCATCAACTTCCCGGCGGGCCTGATCCTGTACTGGATCACGACGAACCTGTGGACCGTCGGCCAGCAGGTGTCGCTGCGCAAGATCTATGGCGCACCGAAGCCACCTGAGCCCGGAGAGGGACCGCTGAGCGGACTGATGGAGCAGTTGCGCGGGGGGCAGAAGGAGCCGGCGACCGCGGCGGCGAGCGGCGGTGGAGGCACCTCAGCCGGCAAGGTCTCGGCGGAGAAGAAGCCGGCCGGACCGCCGCCGGCATCGCCTCGCAAGCGGAAGAAGCGATCAGGGAGACGGCGATGAGCGCGGCAGCAGATGCGGTGCGCGAGCTGGTGGAGCGCGTCGCCAAGACCCTGGAGCTGGACGGGCCCGTCGAGATCGTGGAGACCGACGAGGAGATCGTTGCGACGCTCCACGGGGAGGATCTGGGCCTGTTCATCGGCCGTCATGGGTCGACCATCGACGCCGTCCAGCACTTGGCGCAGCGAGTCGGCCACCAGGCTGGCGACACCGACGCGCGCATCGTCGTTGACGCCGAGGGTTACCGCGAACGTCGCCGCAACGCGCTGGAGCGGCAGGCCGACCGTGCGGCGCATGACGCCCAACGTGCTGGCCGCCCGGTGGCCCTGGACGCCATGACGGCGAGTGAGCGCAAGTTGGTGCACGAGTACCTCCGGGAGAACGGCGAGGTTGAGACGTACAGCGAGGGCGATGAGCCCGACCGCCACCTCGTCGTTGCTCCGGCGACGACGCCTGCCGGCCCGTAGGCCGTTTCACGTTTTTCTCCCCGGTGAAACAATCCCGGGTTGTGAGCGACGAACGTGACCAAGGCCTGCTGGCAGGCCTTCTCCTCAGCGCCGGCTCTTTCGGGGGCGACGGGAAGCAGCCGCAGATCACGCTGCGTATGCACACGCGGCACGAGCAGTTGTTGCGGTGGGTGACCGACCAGGTCCCGGGGAGTCGCCTCTACGGCCCGTACCACCACGGTGGCCGGTCCTACTTCCAATGGATGGCTCGCGGCGACGTCCTCGTCCACGCGCTGTTGCCACTCCTCGAGGAGACGCTCCTGCCCGAACTGGATCCCCCCGCCCATGAGCGGCTGACTGACATGACCACGCGGTACGCCGAGGCGATCGCGCGGTCGAGGGCGCGCCGGCGATGAGCGCCCACGATGCGGTCACCGCGTTGGCCGACCGCTTCAAGCTGCCCACCGGCGCCGTCGATGCGCTTGACGCCTACCTCCTTCTCGTCGCGGAGGACCCCACCGCCCCCACCACGGTCACGGACCCGCGCCGCGCTGTCGACGAGCATCTCGCCGACGCGCTGGTCGCGCTGGAGCTCGACGTGGTTCGCTCCGCGACGAGGCTCGCGGACCTGGGAGCGGGCGCGGGTGTCCCTGGCCTCCCGCTGGCGGTCGCCCTGCCCGCAGCTCATATGACCCTGGTCGACAGTCTCGAGCGCAAGGGCGCGTTCCTCCGCAGGGCCGTCGAGGTCGCGGGCGTGCGGAACGTCGACGTGGTCGTCGCCCGGGCGGAGGCCTGGGCCGAGGGACGGGGGCGGCACGACGCGATTCTCGCTCGCGCGGTCGCGCCCCTGTCGGTGCTGGCCGAGTACGCGGCCCCGCTTCTGGAGATGGGCGGGAGCCTCGTGGCCTGGAAGGGGCAGCCCGATGCGGAGGAGGAGGCCGACGCGCGCCGGGCCGCGGAGCTGTTGGGCCTCGCCCTCGAAGACCGCCGGCCGGTGACGCCCTGGCCCGGGGCGGAGCGTCGCAGCCTCTACGTCCTGCGCAAGATCGCGCCCACGCCCGCTCGGTATCCGCGACGGGAGGGAATGGCGCGGAAACGGCCGATCCGCGCTGCGGACCGGTCTGCCTGACCCGTCGCACCCGCGATTCCCCGCATATTGCGCGCGACTCCGCACCGGACCACGCGCACCGGCCGCGTCCTGACGTGATCGACGGCTACGCTGGCGAGCGCATGGGATCGGTGTACGCAGTCGCCAACCAGAAGGGCGGGGTCGGCAAGACGACCACGGCCGTGAACCTCGCGGCCTGTGTCGCCGAGGCCGGCTACCCGACCCTCCTCGTCGACGCGGACTCGCAGGCGAACGCGACCGTCGCGCTCGGGCTGCCGAAAGACGGGACCCCAAGCCTGTACGACGTCCTCAGCGGCGACGCAACGGCGATCGACGCGCTCCGCGACACGGAGGTCCCGAACCTTCAGTTGTTGCCCTCACATCCGGACCTCGCAGGGGCCAACGTGGAGCTTCCGCGTCGTCCCGGCTCGGAGACGCTCCTCCGTGACGCGCTGGCCCCTCTCCGCGACCGCTTCTCCTACCTCTTTCTCGACTGCCCGCCGTCGCTCGGTCCCCTGACGGTCAACGCGCTTGTCGCGGCAGACCGCGTCATCGTTCCGGTGCAGACCGAGTACTTCGCACTCGAGGGTCTCGCCGGCCTGCTGGAGACGCTCCAGCTCATCCAGCGCACGCTCAACCCGCGGCTGACGGTCGCCGGCATGCTGCTCACGATGCACGATGGCCGCACGCGCCTGGCCCGCGACGTCGAGGACGAGGTCCGCACGCACTTCCCCGACCTCGTCTTCGACACGGTCATTCCGCGTAACGTCCGCATCAGCGAGGCGCCGAGCTTCGGGCGACCGGTCATCCATCACGATCCGCACTGCGTCGGTTCGGACGCCTACTTCGAGCTGGCCAAGGAGGTCGTCGCCCGATGAGCAAGTCCCGTGGCATGGGCCGCGGTCTCGCCGCCATTCTTGCGGTCTCTGAGGAGACCGAGGTGACAGGCGACGAACTCCGCGAGCTGCCGACCGACCTCATCGTTGCGAACCCGAACCAGCCGCGGCGGCACTTCGACGAGGCCGCGCTGCAGGCGCTGGCCGACTCGCTGGAGTCCCGGGGCGTCCTGCAGCCCGTCCTCGTGCGGCCGCAGGCCGGCGGGACCTACGAGCTCGTCGCCGGCGAGCGGCGCTGGCGCGCGTCGAAGCTCGCCGGGCTGGAACAGATTCCCGCCCTCGTCCGCGAGCGCGACGACGCCCAAGCGCTCGAGGTCGCCCTGATCGAGAACATGGCCCGCGAGGACCTCAACCCTGTCGAGGAGGCGCGCGCCTGCGCCGCGCTCGTCGAGGAGCTGGGGCTCACCCGCGAGGAGGTGGGCCGGCGTGTCGGCCGCAGCCGCGTGGCGGTTTCGAACCTGCTGCGCCTCCTCGATCTTCCCGATGAGGTGCTCGAACTGCTCGAGCGCGGGGATCTCGCCGAAGGCCACGGCCGGGCGCTGCTCCTCGCTGAGGATCACGCTGACCGCAAGCGGCTCGCCCGCACGGCCGCGGCCGAGGGCTGGTCGGTCCGGGTGCTCGAGGACCGCGCGCGCAAGGCCAACGATGCTGATACCACGGGCGCTTCGACCAGGTCCCGGGGTCGCGGCAGCGGCGGGATCCACCCCGACCAGACCGCGGCCGCGACCGAGATCGAGGACGCGCTGGGCGCCGTGCTCGGCACGGAGGTCCGGGTTCGCCCGCGCGGGACCGGGTACCGCGTCGAGATCAACGTCGCTGACGTCGACGAGGCGCTCGACCTCGCCGCCCGGCTGGGCGCACGTACGCCCGCGTGAGCTACGCACCGCGGCCGCTATCATGCGCTGCCCCGGGCGATTAGCTCAGTCGGTTAGAGCGCTTCTCTGATAAGGAAGAGGTCCCAGGTTCGAGTCCTGGATCGCCCACTCCGCCTGTGCAGGGCTTTCGTGTTTCGCCCCTGGCGACCGCCCTGCAGAAAGGTACGAGACGGGTACATCCTCGGCGGCCGCCACGGCCGCGTGCTCGCTCGGGAAGAGGGGGCCAACTTCGGCGCAACTCCCTCCTTAGGTCTGAGGGCCTATGTCTACGCCGAGAGGAGAAGTCATGTTCCTGCGCCCTGCTGAGGCCGCCGCGATCGCCGGCCTGTCCACGCGCGCGATCTACCGCGCGATCCAGCGCGGGGAGCTGCGCGCCGTGCGCCTCTGTTCGCGCCTGCGGATCCCGCGTGACGAGTTCGACGACTGGGTCGCGCGCGCCGCGGTGCGTGTCGAGCCGCGCTTCGTCGAGGTCCGCACCGTTCCCGCCGCGCGCGGGAGCTTCCGAAGGCTCCTGAGTGGCGACGAGCGGAGGGCAGCCTCATGAGCGTCGAACGTGTGGCGCGCAAGGACGGGACCGTCGTCTGGCGCGTGCGGTGGCGCCAGGGAGGGCGCAACCGGTCGAAGGTGCTCGGGCGCAAGCGCGACGCCGAGGCCTTCGACGCCGAGCTCGTGCGCCGCAAGCGCACCGGCGAGCTCGCGCAGCTCGATGCGGGCAAGGAGCCGCTGGCCGACTTCGGCGAGGAGTGGTGGCGGCTCTACGCCGAGCCGAACCTCGCGCGCTCGACGCTTCAGGTCTACGCCGTCCAGTGGGACGCGCACGTGCTGCCGCGGCTCGGCTCGATCCCGCTGCGCGACCTGACGCCGGACGTCGTCAACCGCTTCCGGCTCGAGCTCGAGGCCGACAGCGTCGGGCCCGCGTCGATCCGTAAGGCGCTGACGTTGCTCCAGGGTGTGCTTTAGCGCGCGTGCGAGTGGGGACGCATCGCGTCGAACCCGGTGGTCCCAGTCCGCAAGCCACCGGTCCGGCGAGCGCGAGCCGTCGTGCCGCTCGCACCCGAGACGGTCGAGGCGATCCGCGACTGGCTGGTGCGCCGCCGAAACGTCCGGGACGCGACGCTCGTCTCGGTCCTCGCCTACGCCGGTCTGCGCCCAGGCGAAGCGCTCGCGCTCACCTGGGCGCACGTCCGCGAGCGCACGTTGCTCGTCGAGGGCGCGGTCTCCCTCGGCACGATCGAGGGCACGAAGACCGGCCGGCGCCGCACCGTGGCGCTGATGGGGCCGCTCGCGCAGGATCTCGCCGAGTGGCGTCTCCACGCTGGCCGCCCGGATGTCGGGGCGCTCGTGTTCCCAGGCCACGACGCCGAGCCGTGGACGCTCACCGCGTACCAGAACTGGCGGCGGCGGATCTACACGCCGGCGGCCGCGGCGGCAGGCGTAGAGCGCCCACGCCCGTACGACCTGCGCCACTCGTTCGTGTCGCTCCTGATCGCCGAGGGCCACAACGTCGTCGAGGTCGCCCGCCAAGCCGGCCACTCGCCGAAGACGGCGCTGGACACCTACGCGCACGTGTTCGAGGAGTTCGACCCGGCCGAGCGCGTCAACGCCGCCGACCGCATCCGCAACGCCCGCGAGGAGCTGCGCTTTCGCGAGCGCCAGCCGACCCTCTTCGACGTCGCATGACCGCCGCGCTCGACACGTACGCGGAGCTACGCCTGGCCGAGGGCAAGCTGCTGCGCTGGGGCGAGCGTGACACCAAGGCCGCGTGCGCACTCCAGCCGCGCGACCTCGAGATCCTCGTCGCGCTTGCCCGCTATCGGTTTCTGACGACCGGCCAGATCGCGGAGCTGTGGTGGGAGGGCCGGGGATTGCGCGCCGTTCGCCGTCGCATGAGCCGCCTGTTCGACGCCGGGTTCGTCGAGCGCTTCCGGCCGCAGACGCTCCGTGGCTCCTACCAGTGGACGTACTGCCTGGCCCGCGACGGCTTCCGAGCCGCGCAGCAAACCGGCGACCTAGCTCCGAGCCTGAAGTTCGCGCCGCGGCGAGAGGCGATCTTCGACTACCGCTACGTCATCCACGACCTCCGGACGAACGAGTGGGTCCTCCGCTACCGCGACCTGCTTGGCGAACGCCTGCTGGACTGGGCCGGCCCTGACGAGTCGCGCTTCGAGCCGCCCAAGAAGAGCCGGGGCGACGCCTACATGAGCCGATCGGCGGCGATCCTCGGCGACTGCGGCTGGCACGAGAGCGGCATCGACGACGACGACTTCCGCCCGGTGCAGCCCGACGCGCTCCTCGACGTCGCCGCGGCCGACCGCGAGGTGCGGGTCTTCGTCGAGTACGACCGCACTCGCCGGGTGGACAAGAACTACGACAAGTTCTTGCGCTACGAGACGCTTATCACCGTCTGGTGGCAGGCGACCGACCTGGGCTGCCCGTTTGTCGTGTTCGTCTGCCAGGACGCCGACCACCGGCGTCGCTTCATACACGCAGCCGACGTCGAGCTCACCGGCCACTTGTCGGCCAGGACGGAGGCCGGCCATGAGGAGCACTACTACGCACGCGACCGGACCCTCTTCGTCCTGGAGAGCGACATCCGCAATGGCGAGGCCACGGCCATGCGGCTGCCGGAGTTGCCGCCGCGCCACGAGCAGCGCTCCAACCCCGCGACCGTCCGCCGCGTCACCCTGCCGGGCCTCCAAAGCTGGGATCAACACCGTGCCGTCCGGGCCTGTTCCCTCCGACGCGTTCCCTCCTGGGGGTCCCATCCGAGCGGAACACGCGCCCCGACCCGCCGACGCCCGGAATTCCCCATCCCGCCTGTGCTGCACGAGGAAGGGGGGTCCACCGCTTCGCGCTGGACCCCCCTTCCTCGACATGCCAGATAAATCGGGGCAGGGCAGCACAGGCGGTAAGCGGAGCGGGCGTCGGCGGGTCGGGGCGAAGCGAGCAGGAGGCGGGTTTGGAGCGCCGGGATAAACCGGCATGGAGATAGGAGATGAGAGTTCTCTACATCGGAAGGAGTAGCGATCCACGATGGCCCTGAGTCATGCGTTGGCGTTCGTGAGGGCGTCGGCGAAGCGTTGGCAGG
>JBPPNC010000027.1:0-2080 GCA_051306365.1 Solirubrobacteraceae bacterium | reverse complement strand
TGTAGGCAATGAGGGTGGATGCGATCACCCAGTGGCTGGAAGCAGCGGCGTCGAGCCCGTGGCTGGCTCCCGTGCTCTTCGTGCTCGTGGTCGCCGACGCGTTCCTCGTGCTGCTGCCGAGCGAGACCTTCGTCGTCGCGCTGGGCGCCCTCGCGTTCTCGACGGGCTCGCCGTCGATCGCGCTCGTACTCGCGGTCGCGACCACCGGGGCGATCGTCGGCGACAACGCGTGCTACTGGATCGGGCGCCGGATCGGCACCGGGCGCTTCCGATGGTTGCGGCATCCTCGCACCGTCGCCGCGATCGGGCGCGCCCGGGACGGTCTGCGGCGCCGGCCGGCCGCCATCATCCTCACCGCCCGCTACATCCCGTACGCGCGCATTGCAGCGAATCTCACCGCAGGGGCGACGCGATTCTCGTACCGGCGGTACCTGCCGCTCACGATCGTCGCGGGCGCTGGCTGGGCGATCTACAACTGCGTCGTCGGCGCGCTGTTCGGCGCCTGGCTGTCCGACAACCCCGTGATCGCGATCGTGCTCTCGGTGCTCGTGGCGATCGTGCTCGGCGTCGCGATCGACACCGTCACCGCACGCCTCACGGCGCGCACTCCCCGTCCTCGTGAATCGGAGCGAACATGACCTTTACAGCCGTCGCCGTCCCATGCGAGCGTGAACCATGCCCGAAGCCGTGATCTTCGCCCCATCGCCCGTGCTGACCGTGACCATCGAGGATCAGCGCGACGGCCCCGAGGTCCATCTTCACGCCGGGGGCCAGGGCGTGTGGCAGGCGCGCATGCTGCTGCGGCTGGGCATCGACGTGACGATGTGCTGCGTGCTCACGGGCGAGAGCGGTCGGATGCTGCATCACCTCCTCGAGGACGAGGGCATCCACGTCGTCGCCGTCGAGCGCACGGGCCGGGGCGGGGCGTACGTTCACGACCGCCGCGGCGGGGAGCGCGTGAAGATCGCCGAGTCCGGCGGCGAACCGATCTCGCGCCACGACCTCGACGAGCTCTACGGCATGACCCTCGGCGCCGGGCTCGGCGCGGAACTCACCATCCTCAGCGGTCCGGCGAGCGAGGATGCGCTGCCCGCCGACGTCTATCGCCGGCTCGCCGCCGACCTTCGATCCGGCGGCCGGCGGGTCATCGTGGACCTCGCCGGCGACCGCCTCACCAGCGCGCTCGCCGGCGGGGTGGAACTCGCGAAGGTCAGCGACGAGGAGCTGCTCGCCGATGGCCGGATCCCGGCGACGACGACCGTCGCCATCCTCACGGCGATGCGCGAGCTCAGGCGGGAGGGCGCGGACGCCGTGATCGTCACGCGCTCGGATGAGCCCTCGCTCGTGATGACCTCCGACGCCGTCTGGGAGGTCACGACGCCTACGCTCGAGGTTACCGACACCGCCGGGGCCGGTGACTCGCTCACCGCGGGCATCGCCGCCGCGCTCGCCGCGGGCGACGATCTGCGCGACGCCGTGGCACTCGGGGCCGCCGCCGGGGCACTCAACGTCACCCGTCATGGTCTGGGCACGGGAGACCCGCACACGATCGCGAAACTGCGCGAGCTCGTGAA
The DNA here is from genome assembly GCA_051306365.1 of Solirubrobacteraceae bacterium. Classification (GTDB taxonomy): domain Bacteria; phylum Actinomycetota; class Thermoleophilia; order Solirubrobacterales; family Solirubrobacteraceae; genus Svornostia. Next base: position 506 of record JBPPNC010000027.1, on the reverse strand, counting down.
GGTGCGGAACATCGACGAACCCGTGACCTCGATAACCCAGTCGATCAGCCTCGACGAGCTCGCCGCGAAGGTGCAGGAGCAGTGACGACGGTGCTCGTCACCAATGACGACGGGATGGGCTCGGCGGGGCTGTGCGCGCTCGCCACGGCAGCCGTGGATGCCGGCTTCGACGTGATCATCGCCGCCCCTCGGCAGCAGTCCTCGGGATCCTCGGCGTCGATCGTCGCGTCCGAGGACGACGGCCGCATCCGCATCGAGCGCCGAGAGCTCGAAGGGCTCGAGGCGGTCCCGTCGTTCGCCGTGCACGGCGCTCCCGGCCTGATCGCCCTCATCGCGTCGCACGGGGCGTTCGGGGCGGTGCCCGATGTCGTGCTGTCGGGCATCAACCATGGCGCGAACGTCGGCCGCGCCATCCTGCACTCCGGCACCGTGGGCGCTGCCCTCACCGGGGGCCTCAACGGGGCGCGGGCGCTCGCCGTGTCGCTCGACGTGGGCATCTCCCCGAA
>JBPPNC010000018.1:0-2473 GCA_051306365.1 Solirubrobacteraceae bacterium | reverse complement strand
CCGCACCGGACGACGGGGCCACCGGCGGCGCCGGGGAGTGACCCGCCCCGCACGGCGCTGCTAGCCTCGCCTTCGCATGTCCAAGGAAGAAAAGGTCGAATTCGAGGGCGAGGTCGTCGAAGCTCTCCCGAACGCGATGTTCCGGGTGAAGCTCGACAACGACCACATGGTCCTCGGCCACGTCGCAGGCAAGATGCGACGGTTCCGGATCCGCATCCTCCCGGGCGACCGGGTGCGCGTCGAGCTGTCGCCGTACGATCTCGACCGCGCGCGTATCGTCTACCGCCACCGCTGAGAATCGCGCGGGGCGCGATTTCAGCCGGGTCCCCGGTTCTGATGCGTGAGTTCGCCCTCATCGAGCGAATCCGCGAGCTGCTGCCCGCGCCGCACGACCGTGTCCTCATCGGGTCCGGCGACGACGCCGCCGTCGTCCGCGCCGAAGGCGTCGCCGTCACGTCGATCGACCAGATGGTCGACGGCGTGCACTTCCGCCTTGCGCCCGGCCACACCTCGCCTGCCGACGCGGGCTGGCGCGCGCTGGCCGGCGCGCTGTCCGATCTTGCCGCGATGGGCGTCCGCCCCGGCGAGGCGTACGTCGCGCTCGGGCTCCCGCAAGACCTCCCCGACGATGACGTCCTGGAGGTCGCCCGCGGCATGGCCGAGCTCGCCGACCAGGCGGGCATCGCCGTCATCGGCGGCGACATCACCACCGCCCCGGCCCTCTCCGTCGCCGTCACCGTCGTCGGCTGGGCGCCGTCACCCGATGACGTCGTCCCGCGTAGCGGCGCGCAGCCCGGCGATCTCGTCGCCGTCACCGGCCCGCTCGGCGCCAGCGCGGCGGGCCTCGCGGTCCTCGAGGGCCGCGCCACCGGGCCGCAGGCGCTGGTCGATGCGTACCTGCGGCCCCTGCCGCGTCTCTCCGAGGGGCAGAGACTGGCCGCCGCGGGGGCGACGGCGATGATCGACCTGTCCGACGGCTTGGCCGCCGATGCCGGCCACGTCGCCGAGGCGAGCGGCGCGACCCTCGAGCTGGAGCTCGCAATCCTGCCGTTGGCCGAGGGGGTTGTGGGCGTCGCCGAGCACCTGGGGGTCGTGCCCGGCGAGTTCGCGGCAACCGCCGGCGAGGACTACGAGCTGCTCGTGTGCGTCCCACCGAAGCGGCGCGCCGAAGCCGAGGCCGCGGCGGCGCACCTGCGATGGATCGGCCACGTCAGCCCGGGGCCAGGCCGGGTCCACCTTGCGGGGAGCGCACAGCCGCTGCGCGGCTACGAGCACCGTCGTTGAGCGGAGGCCGGCCGGCGATCGCCCCTGCGATCGCGTCCAGTCCGTTGCGTCGCAGCAATGCCTCTGCGACCAGGCGTGGATCAACGTCGTAGCCGTCATCGGCCACGCGTCGCTTCAACTCTTGAACACTCATCTTCTTCCCTGCCTTCGGCTGGGATCCCGCATCCCGCCTTGGTGATGTCCCTATCGACCTCGGGTGACGGCCGATTGATCAGGGATGGTTCCCTCTCGGCCGAGTGTCCATGCGGCCCGCGCCGCGTCTGGACGTCCGACCTACGGTCCAGACCCGGGGGGTGCGTCCTGGCTGAGGCCCGCGTCCTTCAACCGCCGGGCTTTCTGGCCGGTCACGGGCGTGTCCGTCCCGCCCCGCGCAGAGCCCCGCGGGGTCGCGGAGATCTGGCGAGCGAAGACCACGACGCGCTGAGCAGCGCTGTACAGGGGATGGCAGGCGGTCAGCACCAGTCGGTCGTAGCCGACGTTCTTGACGACCTCGACGGCGGTCGGCGGGACGATCTTGCGCTGCTGCACCCGGTAGACGAAGCGTCCGTACGGCATCTCGACGACGATCCGGTCGCCCGGATCCATCTGGTCGATGTGGCGAAACGGCGCCCCGTACGTCGTCCGGTGCCCGGCGATCGCAGTGGTCCCGCCGACCCCCGGGTACACGGTCGACTCGTAGAGCCCCGGCCCCTTGCGCAGATCGGCCGGGTCGGTGCCCTCCACGATGACCGAGTCGATCTTCCCCGTCTTCGCGGTGATGCGCCCGATCGCCTCGCCAGGCTTGGCCTCGCGCCGCAGCGACCGGCCGAGGAACGCCATGCGCCGGGTGGTGCTCTCGAGCTTCTCCAGCGCCTTGGACTCGACGAGCGACGGCTGCGCCCGCTCGAGCTGCTCGAGGTCACCCGCCAGCGCGTCCTGCGTCACACCGTTGTAGATCGCGGAGATCGGCTCCTGCCACATGATCGTCGCCACGGCGTCGGCGACGAGCAGCACACCCGCGATGACGAGCACCGTGCCGAGCTGCTGCAGCATCTCGCGCGTCGTCATCGGCGCAGCGCGGATTCCACCCCGCCCAGCGACCCGGGGCCGGCGTAGGAGACGGGGCCGCGCATCGTGATCGAGACGTCGTCGTCACCCGCACGCACTCGCCCGCGCCACGCGATCCGCGCGCCGGCGAGCAGCGCCGCGG
>JBPPNC010000217.1:0-5168 GCA_051306365.1 Solirubrobacteraceae bacterium | reverse complement strand
GACCGATACCGCGATGACCGTCGAAGATGTCGTCGCCCTCGGTCGGATGCCGCACCAATCGCTTTTCGGCGACGACCCCGCCGACGGCGCCCGCATCGTCGCCGAGTCACTCGCGACCGTGGAGATGACCGCCTTCGCCGAGCGCGAGTTCGCGAGCCTCTCCGGCGGGGAGCGCCAGCGCGTCATGCTCGCGCGCGCGCTCGCGCAGCAACCGCGCCTGCTGCTGCTGGACGAACCGACGAACCACCTCGACATCCATGCCCAGCTCGCGGTGCTCGGCCTCCTCGGCCGGCTCGCCGCGAACGGTGTCACGGTAGTCGCGGCACTCCACGACCTGTCGCTCGCCGCGACCTACGCGGACCACGTGATCGTGCTGCGCGAGGGGCGGGTGGTCGCTGCCGGTCCCACGGGCGAAACCCTGCGTCCCGACCTCATCCGCGAGGTCTACCGCGTGACGGCGACCGTGCTCGAGAACCCTGTCACGAAGCGACCGGTGATCGCGCTGAGCCCACTGGACTGAACAGCACGAGCAACGAGCGCGGCGCGGCGACGGCGAGCACCCGCGAGACGAGGCTCGCGCGCCGCGACAGCGAGCGTCGCACGAGGCGCACGTCGTGCACGTCCGGCACCCCGGGACGTGTGCCGTAGGCCTCGTGCTCCAGGCTGTCGGTGAGCCGTTCGAGCGCCGCGACGGCCGAGCTGCCGACCCGTAAGCGCAGGTGCTCGGCGACCTGGCGTGGCGTGAGGGTATCGCCCAGGGGTCGGCCCAGGTCGTGCACGGTGTCGCGCAACTCCGCCCACGCGGCCAGGCTCGAGCCGTGCGCGACGTGGACCATCCGGCGTTCGCGCCGCACGATCCTCGTGATCGCCGGCGTCACGAGCAGGGCGGCGAGCGCGCCGAGCAGGATCCAGCCGATCGGTGGGCCGGGGGAAACAGCGGGCACGGCACCCGCACGATCGCGCGTCCCCGCGCTCGGTTCTTCCGTGCCGGTGGCGGGATCCTCCGGTGCCGCTGCGGGATCCTGCGGCGTCGGCACGGCCACCGACTCGTCAACATCGGGCGTCGCGGGATCATCCTCGACCGCCGCGGCGAAGGCCGGCAGCTCGCCGCGCCCCGGGGTGGGCTCGAACCGCACCCAGCCGACGCCCTCGAAGTAGAGCTCCGGCCAGGCGTGGAAGTCGTGCGTGGTCACCCGGAACACCGTGACGCCCTCCTGCAGCACAGGGGTGCCGCCGGTGAACCCCACCGCGATGCGTGCGGGGATGCCGAGGGTGCGCGCCATGGTCGCCATCGCCGACGAGAAGTGCACGCAGTACCCCGCCTTGACCTCGAGGAACTCCGCGAGCACCTCAGCCCCGCCGCCGTCGAAGCCGCGCTCCACCGGCGCGAGCTCCGAGTAGGTGAAATCGCCGTCGCGGAAGTAGGCCTGCAGCGCGAGCGCCGCCTCGTAACGATTCGCCGCGTCACCGGCGACCCGCTCTGCGGTCTCGGCCACGACATCCGGCAGCCCGCCCGGCAAGGCCACGTACCGGCCGAAGCCGCCGGGCACGGTCGCCGGCGCGGCGACGAGCTGCTCGATCGAGGGGGCGATCGCGAGGCTCAGCGCCTCGTACTCCTGCCCGCGCATGCTCGCGCCGTCGCTGCGCACGGCGAGACTGCCCGCATCCCAGGTCCACCGGCCCTCGAGCCCAGTGACGCTGCGCGGTGCGTACGGCAGCGGCAACCACTCGCTGCGGATGTCGCCCACCTTCACGAGCGTCGTCACCTCGGTCGTCGGCACCGCCTCGCCCAGGCCGGGCACCTCGCCGATCGCCGTGACGTCACGCTCACCGTCGCGGCCCGTGTCCGGCCGCCATGTGACGCCGCCCAGGTCCTCGAGCACCGTGAGCCTGAAGTACTGTCCGCCGGACTGCGTCGAGGTGTAGGTGTAGGCGATCGCCGGGTCACCGCGGCGCAGGTCGTCACCGAGGGTGATGAAGGGATTGAGCCCCGTGTTCCCCCCGCCGCCGTTCGCGACCGGCTGCGGCTCGACCGCGGGCAGCAGCGGCGGCACCGCGACCGCGAGCACGAGGGCAACCGCCCCGATCGCGACCGCGGGGCGCCGGGAACCGCGCCGCCCGACGAGGAGCAGCGCGAGGTAGACGAGCGCCGTGAACAGGAACGTGAGCGGATCGTGCGACGCGGGGTCGACGAAGCTCGGCACGAGCAGCAGGAGCAGCAGCGGCAGGCCGGCGAGCACGGGCATCCGGGCACCCGAGACGAACAGGTCCATCGCGAAGGCGAGCGCACCGGCCCCGATGCACACGAGGTAGAGGATGCCGGGCACGGGGTCTGCGGGCGTGGACTGCGCCGCGATCGACTCGCCGCCGGCCACTGCGAGCGCCCGGAAGGCCTCGAGTGTCTCGCCGGTCGGCACGAAGCCGAGGAACGCCTCGTCCGGTGCGTTCAGGGCGGTGAAGACAGCGATCCCCGCGAGGAGTTGCCCGAGCACGCCCCACAGCCGGTGCCGCGCGAAGGAACGCACGATCGCGCCGGTCACGAGCACGACCGTCACGAGCACCATGCCCATGAGCCACCACTGCGACCCGGCGAGCAGCGGGCTGAGACCGCCGAAGGCGAGTCCGAAGGCGACGAGCATGAGTGCGACCGTCACCCAGTCGCGTCCGAGCTCCTGCCGGTCAGGCGGGGCCACGGGCCCTCCCGGTCTCGACGACGACGGCCTCCCAGGCGGCCGCGTGGTCCTCGTCGGCGCTCACCGGCACGACGAGCCACCCGGCGTCGTGGAGCCGCTCGCCGTCGACGGAGGAGGGGGCGCGTGCGCCGAACGAGCGGTCAAGCAGGTCGATGGATGACGCGTTCCGCACCATGAACGCGACCGCGAGCGACCCCGGCCGACGCCGCTCGGCAACCCAGTCGAGGGTGTGCGGGTCGGGGCTCCCCACGATCGCGATCACCGGACCGTCGCCCGGCCGCTCCGCGCGACGCTCCCCGGGCTCCTCGACGAGGTCGAGGGCCGCGAGGGCGGCGAGAAACTCCTCGTCGCCCCACGTGCGGCGGCGACCGAGCTCGTGCAGCTGCTGGTGACCGGACTCGTCGATGGTGACCGCGAAGCCCGCCCGTCGCAGGTGCACCGTCACGGAGGCGAGCATCCGCACGACCCACTCGAAGGCCTCGCCGTCGTCGACGTAGCCGCGCTCGAGGGTGTCGATGAGGATGCGGGCCCGCGGCAGCGAGCGCTGCTCCTCCTGGCGCACCATGAGTTCGTCGTGGCGGGCCGTGGCGCGCCAGTGGACGCGACGCATCGCATCTCCCGTGCGGTACTCGCGGGTCATCGCGTCGTCGTCGTCGCCGGCGGCACGGCGCTGCACGAGCCTCGCCTCGCCGCTGCCCGCTGGCACCGTGAGGCCCGACTCGGTGAGCGGCACGGCCTCCGGGGTGACGATGAGCTCGTGCGTGCCGCCGTAGGCGAGGGTGCTCCTCGCGAGGCCGAAGGCGTCGCCGAACTCGACGCCGAGCGGGCCGATGCCGAACACGCCGCGGCGTGGTGGCCGAAGCTCGTAGTGCAGTTGTGCGGTGCGGCCGCGCCCGACCGGCAGCAACTCGCGCTCCTCCGTCTCGCCCCAGGGCAGCTCATCCCACCATCGGGCGCGCACGGTCTTGGTGCGTCCGCGGTTGGCGACCGCAATGCGGGCCGACGTGGGATGCCCCGCGGCGACCACGTCCGGGGCGAAGTTGCGCGACACCCCGAATCTCGGTCGGCGCAGGCGAACGAGCCCCACCGCGAGCACCGGCAGCACGATCAGCAGGATGCCGACGTACTGCAGCACGGGGCGTCCGCTCGCGTAGGCCGACACCACCGCGAGCGTCCCGAGCCCGAGGAAGGCCCAACCGCGGCGGGTGAGCGCGACCCCGGCGATCGTGAACTGGCCGCGAGGGTGGTCCGTCGCGGTGCGCGCGGCCACGTCAGACCGGTCCGGCGGTCCCGAGCGGCACGGGCGTCTGGGAGACGATGCGGGTGATGATGTCGGCGATGCTCCCGCCGGAGAGCACCGAGGTGCCGCCGCTGGCGCGACGCGCGGCGATCAGGCGATGGCCGAGCACGGGGATGGCGAGCGCGTCGATGTCATCGGGCAGCACGAACTCGCGGCCCTCGAGCGCCGCACGCGCCTTCGCCGCGCGAACGAGCTGCAGCGTCGCACGCGGGCTCGCCCCGAGCCGAAGCTCGCGGTCCGTGCGCGTCGCGTTCGCGATCGCGACCACATACTGCTCGACCGCTGGGCTCGCGTAGACGCTGCGCGTGGCGCGGATCATGTGGGCCAGCTCCGCACCGGAGACCACGGGTTCGAGCACGTCGAGCGGGCTCGAGGTCTCGCGGGAGCTCAGCATCGCGAGCTCTGCCGCGGCATCCGGGTATCCCATCGAGATGCGCGCCATGAACCGGTCGCGCTGTGCCTCGGGCAGCGGGTAGGTGCCCTCCATCTCGATCGGGTTCTGGGTCGCGACGACGATGAACGGCACGGCGAGCTCGTAGGTCTTGCCGTCGACCGTGACCTGGCGCTCCTCCATGGCCTCCAGCAGCGCGGACTGCGTCTTGGGGCTCGCGCGGTTGATCTCGTCCCCGATGACGATGTTGGCGAACACCGGCCCGGGCTTGAACTCGAACTGACGCTCGCCCTGGTTGTAGATGCTCACACCCGTGATGTCGGCGGGCAGCAGGTCGGGTGTGAACTGGATGCGCGTGACCGTGCAGTCCACGGACCGCGCGAGTGCCTTCGCAAGCATCGTCTTGCCGACGCCGGGCACGTCCTCGATGAGCAGGTGCCCCTCCGCGAGCAGCACCGTGAGGGCCATCTGGATGGCGTCGCGCTTGCCGTCGATGACGATTTCGATCGCGTGCAGAATGGAGCGCGCCTTCGTGTACAGCGCGTCGGCGGCGGGCGGCTGCGGTGCGGCGGGCCGCTCGGCCGCGACGTCACGTTCCATTGAAGGATTCTCGCAGACCGGCACCGACAGTGAACCTGAGAGAGTGCTGCACGGCTACGAGAACACCGAGCGCGCGACCGCGGTGACCTCGATGCGCAGACCCTCGGGCACGAGCACCGAGAGCACGGGAGGGTGCCAGGTGGCGGAGAGCTCGACGGTCGCGCTGCGGCCGTCCACCGTTTCC
>JBPPNC010000006.1:0-4402 GCA_051306365.1 Solirubrobacteraceae bacterium | reverse complement strand
GCCGAGCTCGAGGTCGGCGACGCCGGTCAGCGGGGTCGGGAACGGGCTGGCGTTGGTGGGGCCGGTGACCTGGGTGCTGTTCTCGCAGATCAGGCTCCGGTCGCGTTTGGCGCCGCACACGGCGCTGTTGGTGGCGGCCAGGGCGACGAGGCCGCTGGCGGCGGGCAAGGGGCTGAAGCTGCGGCCGGTGTTCAGGTCGTGGCAGCGGACCTGAGCGCCGGTGACGGTCACGCAGACGCGCCGCGCTTGGACGGTGGCGCGGCGGGCCTGGCTGAGGCCGGGGACGGTGATGGGCCGGCGGTGCGCTTTGCCCTGCCAGTTTCCCCAGCAGGCGACGCGGCGGTTGCGGCGCACGGCGCACGCCACGTCGCCTTCGCCGGTGACCTGCAGAGCTTTGCCGAGGCCGGGGACGGGTCTCGGGCGGGCGCTGCGGCCGATGCCTTGGCTTTGGCTGCCCCAGCAGCTGACGCGGCGGGTGCGCAGCAGCGCGCATCCGGCGCTTTCCATGCGCGCGACGGTGCGGGCGCGGGGCAGCCGGGTGATGCGGCGCGGCTGGGTGTTGTTGTGGACTTCGCCGGCGCCGGGTTCGCCGTCGCCGATCTCGCCCCAGCAGCTGACGCGGCCCTGTTGGTGGACGGCGCAGACGTTGGCGCCGCCGACGGAAAGGTCGGTGGCGGCACGCACGCCGCGGATGGTCACGGGGGCGATCGAGGGCGCACGGCGCCTGTTGGCGAGCTGGCCGTACTCGTTGAAGCCGTGGCAGCGGAGACGGCGGCTGAGGGTGATGTAGCAACGGGTGTACCCGTCGGTGCTGACGGCGCGGACCTTGCCGGTGCCGCGGACAAGCTTCGGCGCGGGGGTGCGCCTGGCGCTGGTGGCGGCGGTGACGTCGTCGGTTCCGCCGCGGATCTCCCAGATGCCCCAGCAGACCGGCCGGTGGTCGCTGCGGACGGCGCAGATCTCGCGGTCGCCGCTGTCGAGGATGGTCGCGTCGGCGCTCGAGGCGGCCGGGGCGATCAAGAGGGCCAGCAGCGCGGCGAATGGCGCGAGGTTGAGGGGCGTGCGGCTGGGCAGCATCGCGCGCAGCGTACCCACATCGGGCGACGGGCCCTGAACGATCGCGGTGGGTTGCCGCGGTCGGGCGGGTTGGGGTACCGTGCCGCGCCATGTGCAGCCTTCGGAGCGTCCTGGTCGTCGCGGCGTCTGCCGCCCTGCTCGCAGCGTCGGGCTGCGGCGGCGACAGCGAAGGCGGCGGCGGTGAGGCCGCTGAGGCGCCGACGCAGGTGACGGTGGCCGATCTGCGCAAGGACGGGACGTTCTGGAAGTCGCTGACGCCGGATCTGAAGGACGAGTTGGCGGACCTGTGCAAGACGCAGCTCGGCGATCGGCGGGCGAAGATGAGCGGGGAGCCGACGGTCAGCAACCGGATCGAGTCGATTCCGACGGCTGAGGTCGTGATCTACGTCGACAAGCAGTACACGAACGAGGCGAAGGTCGAGTCGTTGATCACGATCAACTGCGGCGGCGCGATCGACGCGAACATCGGCCAGCAGCTCGACGAGGCGGTCAGCGACCTCGGCACCTACGGCGAGTAGCCGGCGCCGATCCCGGCGGTGCTCGGCGTCGTGCAAGGGGCTCCCCCGGCTAGTCGCCGCCGTCGTCGTAGGTGGCGCCTTGCTCGGTCATCAACAGCAGCGAGCTGATGAGGCCGATCAGGAGGCCGAGGCCGGAGAGGACGATGAGGATCGGCTGCGCGACGTCGGGGGCGTGCAGGACTCCGAAGAGCAGCCAGGCGGCTGCGGCGGTCAGGATCGCCCAGACGGGCAGGACGGCGCCGAGGGTGCCGGCGACGATCGCCGCCGAGCAGGCCGGCTGTTCGGCCCGCTCAGCTGCGAATACCGACGAGCCGACCGGTGTCCTACTGACCGCCCGGGCAGTGCGCGGCTCGCTGGCGATAGGAGCGGTTCAGCTGCTTGCGCGCCGACTTGTACTTGCGCACGTACCGCTTGCGCTTGCTGCCGTGCGAGCGCCGGTAGATCTTCTTGTAGCGGTACACCTTGCTCTTATACGTCCTTACGCGCGCGCGGGCGCGCGCGCACGAGCCGGTGATCGTCGGCGTCGTGCTCGCCGGCCGCTGCACGACCGGGACGATCAGCGACGGAGCCAGCGCGCCCTGCGGCGCGACCTGCGTCATCCACCCGCAGCCGACATCGCCTGTCCCGTACGCGGCAGCCTTCAGGAAGTACCTGCCCGGGCCCGTGGCCGTCACGTTGCCCGACGTGTACTTGTTGCTGATCACCGCGGCTTTGGTCACCGGGCCCGAGTTCGTCGTCGGGTAGTCGCGGAACATCTCCATCGTCGGACCGTCGCTGCAGCCGTGGCCGGGGAGCTCGATCGTCCACAGCGACAGCTGATGCGTTCCGGGCGCCAGGTAGAACGTCATCCAGTCCTGGTCGTTGACGGTCTCAAGCACTCCGCTGTACCAGGCCGCTCCGGCGAGCGGCCCCGATGCCGACTGTGGCGTCTCGTTCGGCTCGACGATCCCAGCCGACGTCGGCATCGCCGGGCCGGCGACCAGCGCCGAGGCCGGGCCGAGCGTCAGCGTGTACGGCATCGGTGTCTGGCACAGGAAGCGGGTCGTGACCAGTACGAAGTAGCGCTGCACCCCGGCAGGCGTCGAGTACGGCAGCCCGCCCAGGCGATCTCCGACGGTGTCGTACAGCTCGACTCTGGCACAGCCGTCGTCGCTGCTGGGATCGTCGACGGTCGCAGTCAGCTGCGTCGGCCCGTTGACGTAGATCAGGTACCAGTCCTGGTCTCCGTCGCTGTTTCCCGATGCGGTGACCGTCGGCGTCGTGATAGGGCCTTCGGCGCTGGCGAGGTAGTCGTTGGCGGGCTCGACGTCGGCGAGCGCGACGCCCGGGAACAACAGGATCAGCACAGCCCCGAGCAGAGCGCCGAGCGAGGAGACAGGCATACGCATGACGCGGGACCCTACGAACCGGCGATCCACCGGTCAAGCACGGCAAAACGAACAGGCCCTGCGACTCACGCGACGACTTGGCGCTTCGGGAGCCGCCCGGATCGCAGCTGTGCCGTTTGGGCGAGGTGATGCTGCACGCGTTACCTCGGCTGATCGCTGCCGGTCGGGTCGGCGGCGGTGCAGCGGGCGGCGCTCATCACTCGGTGTCGGCATGGCCTGTTCCTACGCGACCCGCAAGATTTCGCCTGCACAGCCGACGTCGACAGGCCAAGAATGGCAACCAGGTTGCAGATCGCAAAGGCGCTCCTGATCATGATCCGTCACCTTCCCGTTGATACATCGCCGAGTCGCGATCGACGTGAGCGACGTGCGCTTCGACCGCTATGCCGTCGGCGCCCCTGCCTGTTACAACGGCGTCCCAGGCGCGGGCGAACGCCTCGACGACCACCCGCCGCTCGAGTTCCAACCCGATCCGCTGCGGCTCGGCGATGTGCGTGCCGATCAGCGTTGCCAGGAGGGCGAGCGCCTCAACGTCCCCCTTGCGGGGGGTATCGCAGCGGCCATTGGAGAGCAGGTCGCAAACTGCTGCCCGGTAGTGGGCTGTGCGCCGCCTGGAGGCGTAACTCAGCAGGTCGCGCACCGTGTCGTCGGCGTGGGCCAGGGCCAGCGCGAGGCCGACAATCTTGGCCAGGTCGCGTTCCCCGCCCATCGACGACACGTCAAGCAAAGCGTTGGCGACCTGACTGCCCGACGGCCGTCCTTGGCCCTGCCGGGCAGCCCTGCGCCACCGCGATGCGCGGTCAGCGTGAACGACATCCAGCTCGTCAAGTGCCTTGACCACCGCGACCTCGAGCATCTGCCGTCGATCGAGCTGCTCGGTTCCCGGCCGACGAGAGAAGGCCCGTCGCACTCGCGCCGCACTCACCGACGCGGTGACGGCGATCTCGCGATCGGTCATGAACCGGAGCAGGTCCGCAGCGCCCGCCTTGGCGAGCATGACAACGATCGCCTCACCCAACGGATCGTCAGCACTGGATGCAGACATGATTGTCAACGCGTCCGCATGGTTAGCAGTTGGGGAGGCCGAGGCCGCCGCGGTCGGCGGCGCGGATCCAGACTTCGCTGATGACGCCGAAGGTGCCGTCGGGGAGGCGGATGCCGTAGTAGCGGGTCGATTCGAAGCGCTCGGGGTTGGCGTCGTCGGAGGGGTTGGCGTCCCAGCCGTTGGTGGTGCGCTCGCCGCTGGTCTGGCAGACGGCGGCGTCGTACGTGCCGCCTGTGCCGCGTTCGGTGCCGCCGATCGCGCATCCGCGCGAGGCGCAGCGGATCCACGGCTGGGTCTGCAGCCGGGCGGGCGTGGTGTCCTCGCGCATGCCCATGCCGTTGGTCACCCGGTTGTCGATGGTCACGACGCGACCT
>JBPPNC010000204.1:0-24837 GCA_051306365.1 Solirubrobacteraceae bacterium | reverse complement strand
CGCCGACCTGGTGGCCGGCGACGAGCCGCTGCGGCGCGTCGCGCTCGTGTCGGACAGCGCCGACCCATCCAGACAGGACGACGAGGCGGCGCTGCCGGCGATCCCCGACCTCCGGCGGGCCGCGCCCCTGCCGCGGATGCAGGGGGCGTCGACGGGTGCGGCGCCCACGCCCGCCGCGGCGGCGCCCGCCCCAGCCGGCACCGAGGGGGCACCCGCGTCCGATGACGCCGACGCCGCTCCGGCTGCGGCGGCACCAGCCCCCGCGTCCTCACCGCCCGCCCCGTCGTCCGGCTCAGCCGGCGGCGCCGGGTCGTTCGAAAACAGCGGCAGCGGCAGCGGATCGTTCGCGGACAGCGACTGACGATGGCCCGCACCATCGACCAACCCACCTCCGCGCCGGGCCGCGACCTGCTCGAGCTCATCGACGCCGCGCTCACCGCCCGCGGCGTCCTGACGCCCGCCGACGCGTGTGCACTGCTCGCCCCGCTGCCCTCGCTGCTCGACGGGACCCGACTCGACGGGGGCGAGCTCAAGGTCCCAGCCGGGACGCCGCGGGACGTGCGCGCCGTGCTCGCCGCGTTCGGGCTGGCGTCGCCACCTCGCACCTCCGGCGACGCGCTCGTGCCGTTCGGCGCCCCCGAGCTGGCGGAGGGCGCGCCGACGACGAGCCGCTCGGACGTCTACGCCGTCGCCGGGCTGCTGCGGACCGCGGTGACCGGCCACGATCCCCCGCCGTGGACGCTGCAGACGATACCCGCCTCCGCACCCCAGCTCGGCGGCGCGTTCGGCGACGTCCTGTGGGACGCCCTGGCCGACGACCCCGCGCAGCGCCCGCCGTCCCCGTCGGCTCTGCTTGCCGCCGCGGAGGCCGCGGTCGCGGATCCGCCCATCCCAGGCCCCGACGCGACCCCGGCATCGGCGCCCGAGACCCGGCGGCTGCGGATCATCGCTGCGTCGGCGGGCGCGGCCTTCCTCCTCGGGCTCTTCGTCGCGGTCTCCGGCAACAGCGCCGACATCGAGCCGGCGCCGCCGCCCGTCATCCTCCCGCCCCTGATCGCTGCGCCGGACGCTGCCGGCCCCCAGGCGCGCGCTGCGTACGCCGCGGAGCTCGGCACCGCCCTGCGGCGCCTGAACGTCCGGCGCGTTGCGCGGCGTGAGCGGCTCGCCGAGGCCCGCACCCGACGCGGGCAGTCGCGCACAGCGACGGCGCTCGCCGAGGCGTACGGCATCGCGGCCCGGTCGGTCGGACGGGCGGACGCTCCAGCCGACGTCCGCGCGGCCGACCGCGAGCTCGTCGCTACCCTGCGGCTCGTCGAGTCCGGCTACCGCACCATGGCCCGCGGCGCGCGCGACGGCGAGCGCGCACGGTTCGTCCGCGGACGCGACGCGGTCCGCCGGCGCGAAGCGCTGCTGCAGCGCCGGATCCAGCGCCTGGAGCCGCTGGGCTTCGACGTGCGATAAGGCGTTTGCGCCTGCCTGCTGCCAGGAACCAGCCGGTCGTTTCCTCGACATGACCGACGTGGTCGCGTTCGCCCTCCTGTACCAGCACCACCGTGCCGGCCAGGCGATTGACCGCTCGATCGCCGCGGGGGTCATCCAGCCGCTGCGCACCGTTGGTGATGCGCCTGGCGCCGCGAGGCTCCGGGGGTGGGACTCGAACCCACAACCCTTCGGTTAACAGCCGAATGCTCTGCCGATTGAGCTACCCCGGAATGATCGCCGACCGGTTGATCGGCAGCGACGCCCACGATGTTAGGACACCCGCCCGCCGTACGTGCACGGGGACTCAAGGTTCCCTGCATATCGCCGATCAGCTGACCACATCTTCGAGCTCGAAAGAGGAGCACTCTCGTGACGTCGTCCTGGCAGCGTGGGAAGGTCCTGACCACCAAGTGTTGGGCCGTTCTGAAGGCCAATCCCGCACTCATGAAGTGGCCGGTTCTCGGCGTCTTTGCGGCCCTTCCGGGCGCCGCGATCGTGCTCGGCGGCATCGTGCTCGTCGCCGACAACGCCAACACGGTCGGCATCGCCGCGATCGTGCTCGGCAGCTACCTGGCGGTGTTCGGCGGCATGGTGTGCAGCGCGGCCCTTGTCGCGGGTGCTGATCAGGCGCTGCGCGGCCAAGCCATCGACGGTGCGTTCGGCCGTGCGACCCAGCATCTCGGTGCCATCGCCGGCTGGGCCGTCATCCAGACCGTCGTCGGGTGGCTCCTGCAGGCGCTGACCAACGGCGGCAACGGCGGCAGCAGCGGCACCGCCGGCGCGATCCTCTCCATCCTGCGCCTCGTCCTCGGTGCGCTGCTCAGCACCGCGTGGGCGCTCATCACGTTCTTCGTGCTTCCCCTCGTCGTCCTCGAGGGCCTCGGCCCCGTGGCCGCGATCAAGCGCTCCGGGCACATCTTCAAGGAACGCTGGGGCACGCAGCTGCTCGGCGGCATCCGCATCGGCGGGGCCGTCTTCCTCTTCGCGATGCTCCCCTCCCTGATCATCGGCGGTATCGGCGTCTACCTCGTCATCAGCGTCGAGAACGGCGCGGGTGCGGCGGGCGGCGCGGCGCTCATCGCCGTCGGCGTCATCGGCCTGACGATCTCCGTCCTCGTCTCCAATGCGCTGCGCGCGATCTTCGGCGTCGCCCTGCTGCGGTGGGCCGAGTCCGGCGAGGCGCTGGGCGACTTCACCGACGACGAGCTCCGCGGCGCGGTCCGCATCAAGGGCAGCGGCGAGCCGCCGGTCACCGCGCCCGTCGGCACCGTCGAGCACCAGCGGGCCGCGTAGTCAGCGCGGGGCGCCCGCTTCGAGCACGCGGTCCAGGGCGGCGTTGTACTGCTCCTGGGCCGTGCGCCGGCGCCGCTGTGCGTCATCCACCCCGCTGTGCGCCCGCCGCGCGGCGACGAGCTCGCGCTCGGCCCGGGCCAGCGAGAGCTGCAGGCGTTCGGCCTCGACGGCCTCGGGCATGAGGTCGTCGCCCTTCGGCGCGCGGAAGCAGATGTCACGGACCAGGACCTGTAGGCGCTCCTCCTGCGCTTCCAGGTCACGCTCCGGGTCGTCGAGGTGATCGGCGAGCCATCGGGCCGCGGCGCGTGACGCGTCGGTCGTGAGGTCGTGCTCGAGGTCGAGTGCGGCCAGCGCCTTCGCCCCCGCGCTGGGCACCGCCACGCAGACGGCGAGGAACCCGCGCTCCTGCTGCTCGGCGGCGCTGAGCTGCACGGCGACGCGCTGGACCACATCGGGCTCGGCCGCCGCCGGTTCGGGCCGCGACGCGCGCGCCGGGGTGGGGCCGCCGCGACCGAGCAGCTGCGCGGCGAGCGTCTCGGCGATGTCAAGCCGATCGGCCACCTCGGCGACGAGCTCCTCGCGCAGGATGCTGGCCGGAATCTCGGCGAACACGGGCCGCAGCTCGGTGAGCACCGCGTCCTTGCCCTCGGCGGTCGCGAGGTCACCCGTGGCGAGCGCGCGCTGCACGCGGAACCTCACGAACGGGACCGACGCCTCCACGAGCCGCCGGATCTCGGCCGCGCCCGCCTCGGCGGCGAGATCGGCGGGATCGCGGCCCGGGGGCAGCTCGACGACGCGCAGCTCGAGCTTCTTGCCCCTCGCGACCTTCGCGGCACGGATCATGGCCTCCTGGCCGGCCGTGTCGGCGTCGAGTGCGAGCAGCGCGCGGGGCGCCAGGCGCGTGAGCTCGCCGACCTGCTCGGGCGTCATCGCGGTGCCCATCGTCGCCACGGTGTTGCGCAGCCCCGCCTGGTGCAGCGCGATGACATCGGTGTAGCCCTCGGCCACGATGACCTCGCCGGCGCGCGCGGCGTGCGCCCGCGCGAGGTCCGCGGCGAACAGCTGACGCCCCTTGTGGAAGATGTCGTTCTCCGACGTGTTCAGGTACTTCGGCTGCTGGTTGTCGCGCAGCGCGCGGGCGCCGAAGCCGAGCACCCGGCCGCGGATGTCGGCCAGCGGGAACATGATCCGTCCACGGAAGCGGTCGTAGATGCGGCCTTCGCCCCTCGCTTTCTGGGCGAGGCCGGCGTCGTAGATGGCGCGGTTGGAGAACCCGCCCTGGCGCGACGCCATGAGCACCTTGTCCCACGCGCTGGGGCTGTAGCCGACGCGGAACTCGCGCAGGATCGCCTCGTCGAGCCCGCGGTCGACGAGGTACTGCCGCGCTGGCGCCGCTTCCGTGGATTCCCAGAGGAAGCGCACGTAGAACGCGGCGGTGCGCTCGAGCAGCTCGAGCAGGCGCTCGCGGTGCTTGCGGCGCTCGGCCTCCTTCGGGTCCTCGGACTCGCGCTCCAGCGTCACGCCGTAGCGGTCGGCCAGCCACTCCATCGCCTCGACGAACCCGAGGCCCTCGATCTCCTGCGCCCACGTGAAGCAGTCGCCCGAGGCCTGGCAGCCGAAGCAGTGGTAGACCTTCTTGACGGGGTCGATGCCGAAGCTCGGCGTGCGCTCGTCGTGGAACGGGCACAGCCCCTCGTACCGGTTCGCTCCGGCTCGGCGCAGGTCGACCTTCGTGCCGACGAGGTCGATCATGTCGACCGCGTCGCGCACCTGCTCTTTGGCGTCGTCGGCGTAGCGCGCCATCAGGCCTCGAACCCGCGCGGGACGAACAGCGTCTCGAACGCGTTGACGGCGAACCGGTCGGTCATGCCGGCGAGGTAGTCGACGACGCGCTGCGCGGGGTCGGCGCCGGGGATGCCGCCAGCATCCGGCACGCGCTCGGGGTCCTCGAGGTAGTAGCGCCACAGCTTGCGCAGCACCGTCTCGATCTTGACGTGTTCCCGGCGCGCCGCCTCCGCGAGGTAGACCTCGGTGAACATGAAGTCGCGCAGGGCGTCCATCTCCACCGCCGCCCGGGCGCCCTGGACGATGTCGCCCGCCTCCTCGCTGTGCTCGACGAGATCGTGGACGAGCGTGTCGATCCGCTGCGAGCCCGTCGTGCCCAGCAGCGCGATGGGGCCCGCGGGCAGCGCACGCTCGTCGAGCACGCCCGCGCGGATCGCGTCGTCGATGTCGTGGTTGAGGTAGGCGATGCGGTCGACGAGCCGCACGATCCGACCCTCGAGCGTCTGCGGCTGGGGTGACCGGCCGCTGTGGCTGAGGATCCCGTCGCGCACCGAGGCGTTGAGGTTCAGCGGCTCGAGCACCGTGACGACCCGCAGCGAGTGCTCGAAATGGCGGAACCGGCGGCCGTCGTGCTCGCGGAGGCAGTCGTCGAGGACCGCTTCGCCGATGTGCCCGAACGGCGGGTGGCCGAGGTCGTGACCCAGGCCGATCGCCTCGACGAGATCCTCGTTGAGGTCCAGCGCCCGGGCGACCGTGCGCGCGATTCCCGTGACCTCGAGCGTGTGGGTCAGCCGGGTGCGGAAGTGATCGCCGGCGGGCGCCACGAACACCTGGGTCTTGTGCTTGAGCCGCCGGAAGGCCTTGCTGTGGACGATCCGGTCGCGGTCACGCTGGATCGGGGTGCGCAGGCCGCAGTCGGGTTCGTCACCGACGCGGTCCGCCGGATACGAGGGCTGCGCGAGCGCGGACAGGCGCGCCGCCTCCCGCGCACGCTGGCGCTCGTGGAAGGCGGCGGCGACCGCGCCGGTGGACAGCTCCATGGCCATGCCCCGATTCTCGCAGGGCCGTCGTCGTACTGGACCTGGTCGTTGCCCGGTTCGTTCAGATCCGGCGACGCGGCGGCGGGTGGTGGTGATGCACGACATGACAGGCGACTGGTGTCACCAGGTACCGCTATGTCGCGGACCTGACAGAAGCCTGGGCCGCCGCGACGCGGGCCACAGGCACGCGGTACGGCGAACAGGACACGTAGTCGATGCCGCTGTGATGGAAGAAGTCGATCGAGTCCGGGTCGCCGCCGTGCTCGCCGCACACCCCGATCTTGAGGTCCCCACGGGTCTTGCGGCCCAGCCACGCGCCCATGCGGACGAGCTGGCCGACGCCGGGCGCGTCGAGCGTCTCGAACGGCGAGCGGTCGAGCACCTTGCGGTCGATGTACCGCGCGAGGATCTTCCCCTCGATGTCGTCGCGGGAAAAGCCGATCGCCGTCTGGGTGAGGTCGTTGGTGCCGAAGGAGAAGAAGTCGGCGTGCATCGCGATGCGGTCCGCCTGCAGGCACGCGCGAGGCAGCTCGATCATCGTGCCCACACTGAAGTCCCGGCCGCGCTGCAGGCCCTCCTCGTGGCCGACGCGCTCAACGAGCTGCTCCATGACCTCCAGCTCGCCCTCGTACGCGACGAGCGGGATCATGATCTCCAGGTGCGGCGGGGAGCCGGAGCGCTCGCGCACTGCGACGGCGGCCCGGCAGATCGCCCGGACCTGCATCTCGTAGATCTCGGGGTACAGCAGGCCGAGGCGGCAGCCGCGGGTACCGAGCATGGGGTTGGTCTCGGCCAGCGCGTGGACTCGGTCGAGCGTGCGCTCCAGCTCGGTCACGGCCGCCGCGTCGCCGCGGGTGCGCGCCTCGTCGAGGGCGCCACGGACCTGCTCGCGGTCGGGCAGGAACTCGTGCAGCGGCGGGTCGAGCAGCCGGATCGTGATCGTCAGACCCGCCATCGCCTCGAAGATCCCCTCGAAGTCGGCCTGCTGCAGCGGCTGGAGTTCGGAGAGCGCGGCCACCCGCTCCTGCAGCGTGTCCGCGAGGATCATCGCCTGCATCCGCGGCACGCGATCGGACGCCATGAACATGTGCTCGGTCCGGCACAGCCCGATGCCCTCCGCCCCGAACGCGCGGGCCTTCGCGGCGTCCTCCGGCGTGTCCGCGTTCGTCCGGATGTCGAGCGTGCGCAGCTCATCGGCCCAGCGCAGCACCTGCTCGAAGTCCTCGCTCATCTGCGGCTCGACGAGCTGGACGTCCTCGGTGGTGACCGCGCCGGACGTGCCGTCGATCACGAGGAGGTCGCCTTCGCGCAGCACGACCTCGCCGTCGATGCGCACCTCGCGCGCCCGCAGGTCGATCTCCAGGTCGGATGCGCCGCACACGCACGGACGCCCCATGCCGCGGGCGACGAGCGCCGCGTGCGAGGCCTTGCCGCCCTCGCTCGTGAGAATCCCGCGGGCGGCGTGGAACCCGGCGACGTCGTCGGCCTCCGTGAAAGGGCGGACCAGAACGACATCTCGGCCGTCCTCATCGGCCGCCACCGCGTCGGCGGCGGTGAAGACGACGGCGCCCTTCGCGGCGCCCGGCGAGGCGTTCACGCCCTTCGTGAGGACGGTGTAGTCGGCCGTGGGATCGAAGGTCGGGTGCAGCAGCGCGTCGAGCTTCTCGGCGTCGATCGTGGCGATGGCCTCGCCGGACGTGAGCAGCCCCTCGTTCACGGCGTCGACCGCGAACCGCACGGCCGCCTGCGCCGGCCGCTTGGCCGCGCGCGTCTGCAGCATGTACAGGCGACCGTCCTCGATGGTGAACTCGACGTCCTGCATGTCGCGGTAATGGCCCTCGAGCGTGCGGAGGATCTCCATCAGCTGCGCGTGGACCTCCGGCATCACCTGGGCGAGATCGTCAATGTCCTGCGTGTTGCGCACGCCGGAGACGACGTCCTCGCCCTGCGCGTTGACGAGAAAGTCGCCGGACGGGTCCGGGCCGCCCGTGATCTCGTCGCGCGTGAACGCGACACCGGAGCCGGACGTGTCGCCCTTGTTGCCGAACACCATCTGCTGGACGTTGACCGCCGTGCCCCAGTCGTCGGGGATGCGGTTGATCCGCCGGTAGTGCACGGCGCGGTCGCCCATCCACGAGTCGAACACCGCGTAGATCGCCTGATCGAGCTGCTCGCGCGGCTCCTGCGGGAACGCATCGCCCGTGTGCCGCGTGTACAGCGTCCGGAACCGGGCGGTGAGCTCGGTGAGCGCGTCGGTGTCGAGCTCGGTGTCCAGCCGGACGCCCCGCTCGGCCTTGACCGCCGCGATCTCCTCCTCCAGCCGCTCGCCGGGCACGCCGCGCACGACGTTGGCGAACATCTGCACGAACCGGCGGTAGCTGTCCCACGCGAAGCGGTCGTTGTCGGTGGCGCGGGCGAGCCCCTCGACGGACGCGTCGTTGAGGCCGAGGTTCAGGACCGTGTCCATCATCCCCGGCATCGAATCCCGGGCGCCCGAGCGGACCGAGACGAGCAGCGGATCGCTCGGATCCCCGAGCCGCTTGCCGGCGCGCTCCTCGAGGGACGCGAGCGCGGCATTCACCTGCTCGGCGAGGCCGGCCGGCGGTGTGCGGTCGGCGCGCATGTAGGCGACGCACGCCTCCGTGGTGATTGTGAAACCGGCGGGCACGAGGTCGGCGCCGAGCAGGCGCGTCATCTCGGCGACGTTGGCGCCTTTGCCGCCGAGCAGCGCGCGCATGTCGCGTGAGCCCTCGGTGAAGTCGTAGACGAGCTTCGTTGTGGTTGTCGTGGTGGCCACTGCGGCCGGGATGTTACCCGCGGCCCGACGCGGGAACGCGCGGTCTCGGCGCGGCGTCGCGCAGGCGCAGGCCACCGTGATGCTCGAGCGTCTCCGTGATCGCCCGCTCGGCCTGGCGCAGGGCGCGCTCGGATGCTGCGGGCGCCTCGGCGAGCGGGACGGCGAGCGCGCCCGTCATGAAGCGGTGCGTCTCCTCGGCCAGGGGGAACGCGCCCGCCTCGCACGCGCTGCACACCACCCCACCCGCGGCGCCCGAGAACGCGCTGAGGTGGTCGGGTTCCCCGCAGCTCGCGCATGCCGCGAACTGCGGCGCGAGCCCGGCCGCGACGAGGAGCTTGAGCCGGAATGCCAGCTGGTTCCCGTGCGTGGCGTGGGCCGGGTCAGCGTCGAGCAGCGCCAACTCGTTGCACAGCAGGTGAAACACCGGCGGGTGTGGGTCGCCCTCTGCGAAGATCCGGGCGACGGCGTCACACGCGCGTGCTGCCATGTCGAGCGACGCGTGGTGCTCACGCAGCCGGCGGTACGGATCGACCGTGTCCGCCCCGGTGATCGTGGAGAGGTCGCCGCGGCCGCGGTGCAGGATCAGCGCGCTGCGGGTGATGGGCTCCAGCCGCCCACCGAACCGCGACTTCGCCCGCCGCACGCCCTTGGCGATCGCGCCGATCCGGCCGAGCTCCGGGGAATACAGGTGGAGGATCCGGTCCGCCTCGCCGTAGCGCAGCGAGCGCAGGATCACGGCCTCGGTCTTGGCCGAAGCGCCCATCAACGGCCCGCTATACTTTCTGAAGTGCGTGACGTCACTACCGACATCGTCGTCTACACGACGGACCGCTGCTCGTTCTGCACCCGCGTCAAGGCCCTGCTCGACGCGCGGAAGGTGCCATACACCGAGGTCAACCTCGAGCGCGATGCTGCGGGCCGCACCGAACTGGTCGAGCGCACCGGCATGATGAGCTTCCCGCAGGTCGTCGTCCGCGGCGAGCTGCTCGGCGGCTTCCAGGAGACGCTGGCGGCAGACCGCAGCGGCCGGCTGCGTCAGCTCCTCGCCGACGCGGCCTGACCACGCGTCCTGCGCGGCCGGGGCTGGCAGGACTCGCACGCGTAGGTCCCCCGCCCGGCGGCGACGAACTTCACGATCTCGCCGCCGCAGACCGTGCACGGCTCGCCGCGCCGGCGGTGCACGAGGAAGTCGTGCTGGAAGCCCCCGTAGACGCCGTCGACGTGGCGGAAGTCGTCGATCGTCGCACCACCCGCGTCGATCCCCGCCGCCAGTGAGGCGACCACGGCGTCACGCAGCGTGTCGCACTGCGCCCGGCTGAGCGAGCCGACCGTCCGCAGCGGATGGATCCTGGCCCGGAACAGTGCCTCGTCGGCGTAGATGTTGCCCACCCCCGCGATGCGGCGCTGATCGAGGAGGAACGCCTTCACGGACGCCCGCCGACCCCGCGCCTCGGCGCGCAGGTAGGCGCCGGTGAACTCGTCGCTGAACGGCTCGGCACCGAGCCGCGCATCGAGGAACGCCGTGAGCGCAGGCCCGCCGAGCGCCAGCTCTCCGGTTCCGAATCGCCGCGGGTCGCAGAACGACAAGCGTCCGCCGTCCAGGTCGAAGCGTACCCGCTCGTGCGCTGCGGCCTCGTCCGTCGGCTCCCACAGGAGCGTGCCGGTCATCCGCAGGTGGATGAGCAGGTGGATGTCGTCCTGGGCGCGCCAGATCAGGTACTTGCCGCGTCGTTCGAGCGCCTCGACGCGGCGGCCCTGCAGCGCGTCGACGACCGCTTCGGGTGCCAACGGCTGGGTCCACCGCGGATCGAGGATCCGCAGCTCGCGCAGCGTGCGCCCCTCGACCTTCGGGGCGAGCTGGCGGCGGATCGTCTCGACCTCGGGGAGCTCGGGCATCGCGTAGCCGGGTCAGTCGTCCCAGAAGCCCTGGATGATCTCGTCGTCGCCCTGGGCCGCGGAGTCCTCGACGTCGGGCAGGTGCACCTTGGAGAACGTCATGGCCCGAGGCTACGAGACACCGGTGAACGAACGGCGTGCCGGGCAGGTCGGGCTCATCGCGATCGGCGACCCCGCCAGCGCGCTCGCACCGACGTCGGCCACCGCCCCATCGTGCCGGCGCCCCTCCTCGCCGTCGAAGACCGCGAGCAGCGGCACGTACTCACGGGTGTGATCGGTGTGGGGCGCGCGATGGTCGACGCCGGAGTCTGCGGTGATCACGAGCAGGTCGTCCGCGATGGTTGTGCTCGACGCCGTAGTCGGCGGCGTCGGGGAGCGCGCCGACCCCGACGTCGCCTCACGCCGAAGGCTGACGGATTCGCAAGGACCGGGCGACGTCGCCGAAGACATCGCCGTCCACCTTCGCGAACTGCTCCGGCGTCACGTACTGATCGAGGACGACCTCAGCGCCGCCCGCAAACAGATGCAGGGAGCGCGCCCGCCGTGGGAACCCGGAATTCGCCCCCGTGCCGAGGAGCTCCACGCCTCGGCGCGAGCCGTTGCGCAGGATCCGAGTCGACGTCACCGAGTACTCCGGATCGCGCGTCTTGACGGCAGCGACGAGCGAGTCCCGCGTGGCCTCCAGATCGGAGCGGGTGGTCGGCAGCGGCTCGGTGCGCGGGTAGCGCCACACCGCGATCGTCGCCCGGCCGGACGTGAGCTTGGCGAGCAGCGGACCGGCGGCCGGCCCCTGCTCGAGTCTCCAGGCGCCGGGGATCTCGAGGCTGACTCCCTGGGAAGCGAAGGTGAGCGGCAGCAGCGGCCCGGGCGGGCCGGGGGCGCCCACGTCCGGCGGGCGCTGGGGCTCGCTGCCGCAGCCGGCCGCCACGACGGCGGCGGCGATGACACCGAGAATCGACGTGCGAAGCACCCGGAGAGCGTACTCAGCGCGCGGACGCCCGCGGGTGCGCGCTGAAGTACACGTCCCGCAGGCGGTCCGCGGAGAGGTGCGTGTACATCTGCGTCGTCGCGATGTCGGCGTGACCGAGCATCTCCTGCACGGCGCGCAGGTCACAACCGCCCGCGAGAAGGTGCGTGGCGAACGTGTGACGCAGCGTGTGGGGGCTCATCTTCTGATCAAGACCGACGGCGCGCGCGTGGCGCTGGACGATCTTGTAGAGCCCCTGGCGGGTCAGCCCGGTCCCGCGCCGGTTGACGAACAGGTGCGCCTCCTCCTCCACGCCGACCAGCGCAGGACGGCCCCGGTCGAGCCACGTCCGGACGGCGGAGATCGCCTCCCGCCCGACGGGGACGAGCCGCTCCTTGCTCCCCTTGCCGCGGGTGCGCAGCACCCCATGGCGCAGGTCGATGTCCCGCACCTCGAGGCCCGTCGCCTCGCTGGCCCGCAGGCCACAGGCGTACATGAGTTCGAGCATCGCGCGGTCGCGCAGCGCGGCGGGATCGGTGCCCTTCGGCGCGGCAAGCAGCCCGGCGACCTCGTCGCGGCTGAGGACCTGCGGTAGTTTCTGTGACGCGCGGGGCGAACGCAGGTCCGCGGTGGGGTCGTGCTCCATGACCTGCTCGCGGCGCAGGTGCCGGTAGAACGACCGCAGGCACGCGGTCTTGCGCTGCAGGGTCGCGTGCGCGGCCGGCGGGCGCTCGCCGTCCCCTGAGGCCAGCTCGGCGAGGAACCGTGCGAGGTCCTGGTGCGTGGCGTCCGTGGTCTGGACGCCCACACGGCCGAGGAACACGCCGAACTGGAGCAGGTCGGTCCGGTATGCCTCCAGCGTGTTCCGCGACAGGCCGCGCTCGAACTCGAGGTAGGCGAGGAAGTCGAGGACGTGGTGCTCGAACGGGCGCGTGTCGACAGCAGCAGCAGTGGCCATGCAGGGAGGTTCCATGGGCGCAGCGATCCGCCTGCGTGCTGCAACCCCGCGTGCGCTCCAGGTCGGCGTCTGCGCGGACGAGCCGGCCACGACATGGGCACAGGTGGACGCGGCCACACGGAGAGGCCGCGTGTCGACGACCGGGTGGCGGGCCACAGACCGGATGACGCTCGACGCGCAGGCGGAGCTCACCGACGGCGCTGGCGGTGAGCGCGGGCATGGAGACCCCTTGGTTCGGGGTCCCCGACCGTGCGCGCGCGCAGGCGATACAGCATTCCGGCGTGCCCAGCCCGGTCCGTCCCACGCCTCAGCGCCGGCATCCGCGAGCAACGCGGTCTCGAACGCGCCTGGCGCCCGTGTCGCTCGTCGATGCCATGGTGAGGCCCCAATCCCCCCACGGCACGGGACGTGCGTCAGCCCGATTCGCGCGCGCGGCGGAACAACAGCAGTCCGATGAGCGTCTTTGCGTCCGTCGTCGCGTCGATCGCGGCGTCCAGCTCGGCGAGCGGCCAGCGCACCACCTCGATGCGCTCGTCCTCCTCGTCGTTCTCGGGACGCTCGACCTCGGTGAGGCCCGTGGCGAAGAACACGTGGAGCTCTTCGTTGCTGAACCCGACGCTCGTGAAGTACGTCGTGGCGTGCTCCCATGCGTCGGCGGCGAGGCCGAGCTCTTCGGCCAGTTCGCGGCGCGCGCAGTCCTGCGGCGACTCGCCGGGCTGGTCGAGCCGCCCCGCGCAGATCTCGAGGATGTCCGACCGTCCGACGACCTCCCGTGGCTGGCGCACGAGGTACAGCGACGCGTGGTCGTAGGCGACCACCGCGACGGCCCCGCCGTGCACGACGTTCTCGCGCTCGACGATTTCGCCGTCCTCGAACTGGAAGCGTTCCCGCACCACGTCGAAGATCCGGCCGCGGAACACGGTCTCGCCGGTGAGGCGTTCGAAGCGCTGGCTCATGCGCGGCAGCCTAACGCGGCGCACTCAGGCCGCGCCGCAGGCGTCGAGCAGCGCCAGCGTGATATCGAGCATCCCCTCCAGCGCCGCGAGCGACACGCGCTCATCGGGCTGGTGGTTGCGCTCCGTGCCGTTCGCGAGGTTCGTGCACGGCAGGCCGCTGACCTCGAAGGCTGCCGCGTCCGAACCGCCACCGGTGACGATCCGCTCGGGCACGTATCCGCACGCTTGGAGCGCGGCCTCGGCGGCGATGACCGACGGCGCCTGCGGGCGGTGCCGGTACCCGGTGAACAGACGCTCGACCTCGATGTCCACGTCGCACGGCGCGGTGGGGTCGTTCGCCGCGTCCTGGAGGTGGGCGACGAGCTCGCCGATGAGGATGTCCGCTCGCGCCTCGTCGAGGGAGCGGCACTCGCCCAGGACCGAGCACCACTCGGGCACGATGTTCGTGGCTCCGGCCACCCCGCCCTCGATGTGGCCGATGTTCGCGGTGGTCTGCTCGTCGAGGCGGCCGAGGGGCATCTGGGCGATCGCGCGCGACGCAGCCAGCACGGCTGAGCTGCCGTCCTGCGGACGGATGCCGGCATGCGCGGCGCGGCCGTGGAACGTGGCGAGGAACCGGTGGTAGGTGGGTGCGGCCACGATGACCTCGCCGATCGGCGTCGCGTGGTCGAAGACGTAGCCCCACTCGCTCTGCAGCTGCCCGACGTCGAAGAGCTTGGCGCCCGCGAGCGCGTCCTCCTCTCCGACGGTGAACACGAGTTCCAGGCCCACGGGCGCCGACTCGACCGCGACCCGCCGCGCCACCTCGAGGATCACGGCGACCGCCGCCTTGTTGTCGGCGCCGAGGATCGCGTCGTGGCGGTTCGTCCAGCCGTCGTCCTCCACGACGGGCTCGATGGGCCCGCTCACGGCGACGGTGTCCAGATGGCCGCAGAGCATGATCGTGCGCGCGTCGGGGGACGGCGCGGGCAGGCGGGCCAGCAGGTTGCCGGCGGTGCCGCCGAGGCGAGCCCCCGCGTCGTCCTCGTCAACGGACACTCCCATGCCCGCCAGCTCGGCGATGACCCGGTCGGCCACGGCGCGCTCGGCCCCGATCGGGCTCGGGATCGCGCAGAGCGCGGCGAAGGTGTCGTGGAGGCGGCGCTTCTCCGCCGGGGAGGCCGGCCTCACGCGGTGGAGGCGCGTACCACGGAGGGCTCAGCCTCAGGCGCGCCGGGGCGCGCGCGCTGGTGGGCAGCGCGGACGAACTCGCGGAACAGGGGCGCGGGGCGCTCGGGGCGCGACTTGAACTCGGGGTGGTACTGCGAGGCGACGAAGAACGGGTGGTCGTCGAGTTCGATCGCCTCGACGAGGCGCTCGTCCGGGGACGTGCCGCCGACGACCAGGCCGGCCGCCTCGAGGCGCTTGCGCAGGTAGAGGTTCACCTCGTAGCGATGGCGGTGACGCTCGTAGATCACGGCCTCGCCGTAGAGCTCGCGGATGCGCGTGCCGTCGTGCAGCTTGATCGGGTCGGCGCCCAGGCGCATCGTCCCGCCGAGGTCGGACACCTCCTTCTGCTCGGGCAGCAGGTCGATCACCGGGTGCGGCGTCTCGGGGTCGAACTCCGTGGAGTTCGCGCCGTCCATGCCCGCGACGTTACGGGCGTACTCCGCCACCGCGATCTGCATGCCCAGGCAGATGCCGAGGTACGGAATCTGCTGCTCGCGCGCCACGCGTGCGGCGCGGATCTTCCCCTCGATGCCGCGGCCGCCGAAGCCGCCCGGGATCAGGATGCCGTCGTGGTCGCGCAGCCGCTCGAGTGCGACCACGTCGTCCGTCAGCGATTCGCTGTCGACCCAGTCGATCTCGATGCCCGCGCCGAACATGTAGCCGGCATGCCGCAGCGACTCGGAGACCGACAGGTAGGCGTCCTCGAGCTGGACGTACTTGCCGACGAGCGCGATGCGTACCGGCTCGACCGCGGCATCCGCCCGCTGGCAGATGGAGTCCCACTCGCTCAGGTCCGCGGGCGGCGCCTCGATGCCGAAGTAGTCGCAGATGACCTCGTCGACGTGCTGCTCGTCATACCAGAGCGGCACCTTGTAGATGTTGTCGACGTCCTTCGCCGAGATGACCGCCTCGGTCGGGACCGACGTGAACAGCGCGATCTTCTTGCGGATCTCGACGCTGAGCTCGGACTCCGACCGGCAGAAGAGCATGTCGGGCTGGATACCGATGCGTCGCAGCTCGTTGACGGAGTGCTGCGTGGGCTTGGTCTTCAGCTCGCCCGCGTGACCGATGTACGGCACGAGCGTGAGGTGCAGGTACATGCAGTTGCGCCGGCCCACGTCGGCGGGGAACTGCCGGATCGCCTCGAGGAACGGCAGCGACTCGATGTCGCCCACCGTGCCGCCGATCTCGCAGATGACGACGTCCACGCCGGACGATTCCCCAAGAAGTTTCACGCGCTGCTTGATCTCGTCCGTGATGTGCGGAACGACCTGCACGGTGCCGCCGAGGTAGTCCCCGCGGCGCTCGCGCCTGATCACCGAGTTGTAGATCCCGCCGGCCGTGACGTTCGAGGCGCGCGACGCGTTGCTGTCGGTGAAACGCTCGTAGTGGCCAAGGTCCAGGTCGGTCTCGGCACCGTCCTCCGTCACGAAGACCTCACCGTGCTGGTAGGGCGACATCGTGCCCGGATCGACGTTGATGTACGGATCCAGCTTCTGCAGGCCGACCGTCAGCCCACGGGAGACGAGGAGGCGGCCGATCGAGGCGGCGGCGATCCCCTTCCCCAGGGACGAGACGACGCCTCCGGTGATGAAGATGTAGCGGGTCTTCGGGCGAGAGGTCGTCATCCGTGCTCCTGTTCACTGTATCCGGCATCGCCGACGGTACGGCGGGTCGACCCCGCTCCCTGCGAGAAACTGCCGGTCACGCCACGGCTCGCAGCCGCTCGGCGTGTTCGACCGCGGCGCGGTCGTCCTCGTCGGCGCCGAGCATGCGCACGAGTTCGCCGACCACGGCGCCATCGTCCAGCTCCGACACCGTCGTCACCGCCGGGTTGCCCGACGGGTCCTTCGCAATCGAGAAGTGCCGGGCCGCGAGCGACGCGACCTGCGGCAGGTGGGTGATGCAGAGGACCTGGCGGCCCTGGGCCAGCTCGCGCAACCGCTCGCCGACCGCCCGGGCGGTCTGCCCGCCTATGCCGGCGTCGATCTCGTCGAACACGAGCGTGCCGGCGCCCTGGTCGTGCGCCACGCTCATGAGGGCGAGCATGACGCGGGACATCTCGCCACCGGACGCGGACTCCCGCAGCGGCGCGGCAGGCACCCCGGAGTTGGGGGCGATGAGAAATTCCACGCTGTCCGAGCCCGTGGGCCCGGGCTCACGCCCGAGCAGCTCGATGCGGAACTCCGCGCCCTCCATCGCGAGCTCGCCCAGCCGGGCGATCACGGCCTTGGCCAGCTTCGGCGCCGCCTTCGCACGGGACGCGTGCAGCGCGACGGCGTGCTCGGCGAGCTCTTCGCGGGCGGCCTCCAGCTCGGCGTCGGCGCGACCCAGTGCCTCCTCGGCGCCTGCGAGCTCGTCGCGCCGCGTGCGACAGCGGTCCGCGTGGGCGAGGACCGCCTCGAGCGTGCCGCCGTGCTTGCGGGCCAGTCGGTCGAGCACCCCGAGCCGCTCCTCCACGGCCTCCAGGCGCCCAGGCTCCCCGGCGTCCAGCTCCTCGGCGTACCGGCGCAACTCGGCCGCGAGGTCATCGGCTTCCAGGCTCAATGTGCGCCAGCGGCCGAGCAGCTCATCGAGTCGTGCGTCGACACCCTCCACGACCTCGAGCCCACGCACGGCATCGGCCAGCAGCACGGCCACACCCCCACCCGCCTCGGTGGCCTCGGGCGCCATGGCCTCGGCGCCGCCCAGAGCGCCCGCGCGGAGTGCCTCGACGTGGCGGAGGCGATCGCGCTCCGCGGCGAGCGCGGCCTGCTCGGCAGGCTCCGGCGCGGCCTCCTCGATCTCACGCAGCTCATACTCGAGCAGGTCGAGTTCACGCTCGCGCGCGCCGGCGCGCTCGCGCAGCCCCTCGCGCTGGCGCTCCAGTTCACGGACCCGCCCGTGGGCTGCCGCCGCACGGACCCGGCGCGACCGCTGAGCATCGCCGCAGAGGCCGTCCAGGATGTCCAGTTGCGCCGAGCCGAGCATGAGGCGGCGGTGCTCGTGCTGGCCGTAGAACGCGACGAGCGGCGCGGCCGCCTCACGGAGGTCGGCCACCGTCGCGGTCCGTCCGCAGATCAGCGCACGGGTGCGACCCTCGGAGCTGACCCGGCGCGCGAGCACGAGTTCGTCGGCGTCCTCAGGCAGCAGGTCGCCGAGCTGGGCGCGCATCCGGTCGTCCAGCTCGAAGACGCCCTCGACGTATGCCTCCCGTGCGCCCGGGCGGACGATGCCCTGCCGCGCCTTGCCGCCGAGCAGGAGGTCGAGCGCGTGCGCGAGGACCGTCTTGCCCGCGCCGGTCTCGCCCGTGAGGACGTTCAGGCCCTGGGCCAGCCGCAGCTCCGCCCGCTCGATGAGCAGGAGGTTCTCGACGCGAAGCTCGGTCAGCACGCCTACCGGTCTACCAGCGCGCGCCGACGGATCAGGGCCCTCCGGGCCGAAAACCCGCAGTTACGAGGAGAGTCGTCCGAACTTCTCCCGCAATCTGCGGTAGAAGCTTGACCCGTGCAGCTGTGCGAGCACGGTCGCCTCGCGGAGAAAGCGCGCATGGACCTCCTCATGCGGATCGATGTGACCGGCCGGGCGACCGTCGATCGAGATGTCCACCGGCTCCTCGGAGCGGTTGTGCACGTGCAGGACATCGTGCGGCGCCACGACCAGCGCGCGAGCGTTGAACGAGTGCGGCGCGATGAACGAGACGCCATACCCCTCCACGCCCCAGGCCAGCACCGGGCCGCCGTTGGCCAGGTTGTAGCCCGTGGACCCGGCCGGCGTGCACACGACGAGCCCGTCGCACCGCACGGACCCCACCTCCTCCCCGCCCAGCCCGTACGCCAGCGTGGCGACCCGCTCGCCGATCCGGCGCTGGATCGACACGTCGTTGATCGCGACCTGCACGCCGTCGCCCACCTCGACTGCGATCGCCGGCAGCGCGAGGTGCTCGAACTCCCCGGCGAAGGCGCGCTCGAACGCGCCCTGGTCCAGATCCTCCGGCTCCACGGTTGCGAGGAAGCCGACCTCGCCGAAGTTCACGGCGAACACCGGAACGCCGGTGCCCGCATAGCGTCGCAGGCCGCGGAGGATGGTCCCGTCGCCGCCGAGGGCAACGCACAGCGAGACGTCCTGGGTCGGGTGCGCGCCCACCGCGACGACGCCCGGGATCGGCTCGATGCCGAGCTTCGACGCCTCCTCCTGGTCGAAGCGCAGTTCGACCCCGGAGGTCCGCGCCGCCTCGATGAGCCGGTCGACGGCGTGGGCGACCTGCTCGGGCCGCTGATGCGAGACGACCGTGACGCCGCGACTCACGGCTCGACCTCTCGCGCGGCGGCCTCGAGGTCGTCACGATCACCCTCGCGCCCGGCTTCGGCAAGCCAGACGAAGCTCTCGCGGTTGCCCTTCGGCCCCGGCAGGCCGGAGGATGCAAAGCCGAGCACGGAGGCTCCCTCCGCACGCGCGGACGTGGCCACCGTCACCAGTGCCTCGCGGCGGTCGTCGGGATCACGCACGACGCCGCCCTTGCCCACGCGGCCGCGTCCCATCTCGAACTGGGGCTTGACCATGGCGAGCGCGTCGAACGGCGTGTCCGCGCACGCCAGGACCGCGGGCAGGACCTTGGTGAGCGAGATGAAGGACACGTCGACCACGATGAGCCCGGGACGGTACGGCAGATCACCGGGAGAGATGCCCCGTGCGTTCGTTCGCTCGATGACCGTGACCCGTTCGTCGCTGCGCAGCGACCAGTCCAGCTCCCCGTACGCGACGTCCAGCGCGACGACGTGCTCGGCCCCTCGCTGCAGCAGGACGTCGGTGAAACCGCCCGTCGACGCGCCGACGTCGAGGCACCGCCGGCCGGCCGGGTCGAGCCCGAGCCTCTCGACCGCGTTCGCGAGCTTCTCGCCCCCCCGCGAGACGTAGCGCGGGCGCTCGTCGACGTGCAGCTCGACGGCTGGGTCGACCATCTGCCCGGGTTTGCTCGCCCGCTCACCGTGGGCGCCGATCCGGACCTCACCGGCCATCACAGAGGCCGCCGCACGGGACCGCGAGGGGAACAGGCCGCGCTCGGCCAGCAGCGCATCGAGGCGGACCCGGGTCACGGGCGAGAACGGTACCCGAAGACCTGCAAATCCAGCGAAAACGTGGACACCCGCACGATCGGTTGCAGGCGCTGTGACCTAGCTCACACCGTTCCGGCTCGCCACCGTGCAGACTCCTGTTCATCGGATGAACGCAGATCGCGCACAGCGCGGAGCGGGCCTCCAACGAACTTCCCTCATCGCTCCACAAAGAGACAGACCCATCACATAGCAGTATCTCTCCTCCCCAGAAACGGCCCGCGCTAGCGGGCCGTTTCTCTTTAAGCGTTCGCGCTGCGCACACGCGGGGCATGGACGACCTCATGGTCACCACGTGCCCTCGGCAGACCGGCGGCCGGCGTACGACCGATGACCCGTACTTCTGGCTGGGGACGCTCGCGCAGTACCTCGACACGTTCCGCCCCAGCACGACCACGCGTACCCCGGCGCGCGGCTCGGCAGCCGTGGTCGTCGGCTACGCCGAGCGCCGCGGCGACGCCCGCCCCGGGACGGGGCTCGGCCGTCACCGAGGTCCGCGTGCGCCTGCACGCGACCTGCGTCGTCGCGTCAAGCACGCGCCCTGATGGGCGCGCCGCTACTCGGCGGTGACAGGCTCGAAGCTCGACGTGTCGCCGACGGCCGCCGCGATGCGCTCGGCGATCCGCTCGCCGGTGAAACCGACCTCGGCGTGCAGGAGCGCGGGCTTACCGTGCGTGACGTAGCGGTCGGGCAAGCCGACGCGCAGGATCCGCGCCGTCGAGCCAGAGACGCCCGCGTCGTTGAGCGCCTCCCACACCGCAGAGCCGAAGCCGCCGGCGAGGACATTCTCCTCGACCGTGACCAGCAGCTCGTGCTCGGCCGCGAGCTGCGCCACGAGCCCGACGTCGATGGGCTTGGCGAACCGCGCGTCGGCGACGGTGACGTCCATACCGCGCTCGGCGAGGATGTCCGCGGCCTCCAGGCCCTTCTGCACGCCCGCGCCGTAGCCGAGGATCGCCACGCGGTCGCCCTCACGCAGCACCTCGCCGGTGCCGATCGGGATCTCCCGCGGCGTGACCGGCAGCGGAACACCGACGGCCTCCCCGCGCGGGTAGCGCAGCCCGACCGGCCCGTCGTCGTACACGAGCGACGTGTGGAGCAGGTCGACGAGCAGCGCCTCGTCACGCGGTGCGGCCAGCACCATGTTCGGCAGGCAGCGCAGGTAGGAGATGTCGAACGCGCCGTGGTGCGTGGGCCCGTCGTCGCCGACCAGGCCCGCGCGGTCCATGGCGAACACGACGTTCAGGCGCTGGAGGCACACGTCGTGGACGATCTGGTCGAAGGCGCGCTGGAGGAACGTCGAGTAGATCGCCGCCACGGGCTTGACGCCCTCGAGCGCGAGGCCGGCGGCGAACAGGATCGCGTTCTGCTCGGCGATACCGACGTCGAAGTAGCGGTCCGGCATCGCCTTCTGCAGAATGTTCAGGCCGGTGCCCGAGTTCATCGCGGCGGTGATCCCGATGACCCGCGGGTCGCGCTGGGCCTCACGGACGAGCTGCTCGCCGAAGACCTTCGTGTACTGCGGGGGTGCGGCCGGCCCAGGGGGCTTCGGCTTCGCCTTGCTGACGATCGTCGGCGCCCGGTTGGTGATCGACTTCGGCTTGGCGGCATGCCACTGCTCCATGCCCTCCAGGCCACCGTCCTCGGCAGGCGCGAAGCCCTTGCCCTTCACCGTCGCGACGTGCACGACGACGGGCCGCTGCGCGTCCAGCGCCTTGCGCAGCGCGACCCGGAGCGCGCGGACGTCATGGCCGTCGATGATGCCGACGTACGCCCACCCGAGGTCCTCCCACAGCAGTCCCGGCGCCCAGAAGGCCTTCAGGGACTCCTTCAGCTGCGGGCCGAGCCGCCCGATCCGCGAGCCGATGCCGGCAGGCAGCTCGGTGAGCGCATGCTCGACGTCCTCCCGCGCGTGCCAGAGCTTCGGATTCAGACGGATGCGGTTGAAGTAGCCCGACAGCGCGCCGACGTTCGGCGAGATCGACATCCCGTTGTCGTTGAGCACCACGACCATCGGGGTCTGCAGGCCACCAGCCTGATGGATCGACTCGAACGCGACACCACCGGTCATCGAACCGTCGCCGATCACCGCGACGACCTTCCCGGCCTGATCGTCGCCGTTCAGCTTCATCGCCTCTGCGAGGCCCACGCCGTACCCGATCGACGTCGACGCGTGGCCGGCGCCCATGATGTCGTGCTCGCTCTCGGGGATCGAGCAGAACGGCGCGAGCCCCTCGTACTGGCGGATCGTCGACAGCTGGTCGCGCCGGCCCGTGAGGATCTTGTGGGGGTAGGCCTGATGCCCGACGTCCCACAGGATCTTGTCCCGCGGCGAATCCATGAGGGAGTGCAACGCGACGGCCAGCTCGCACGTGCCGAGATTGGCGCCGAAGTGGCCGCCGATCTCCCCGACCGTATCGATGATGTGCTCGCGCACCTCCTGGGCGACCTGCTCGAGCTTCGCCTCGCTCAGGCCATGGAGATCCTGCGGCCGGTCGATGCTGTCGAGAAGGCGCTCGGGGGGTTTGGTCATGAGGTGCGGGTGAAGATGAAGTCGGTGATCTGCTCGAGCTCCGGTGCCCCGTCCGGGGCGGCCGCGGCGAGGTGCGCCCGGGCCTGTGTGTGGGACTGCACCGCCAGGTCCCGGGCCCGGTCGAGCCCGAACTCACTGACGTACGTCCGTTTGCCGTGTCGCTCGTCGCTGCCCCGCGGCTTTCCCAAGGCGTCGTCCGTTCCGGTCACGTCGAGGATGTCGTCGACGATCTGGAACAGCACGCCCAGCTCGGCCGCAAAATCGCGAAACGGGATTGTCGCAGGTTCCGACATACCGCTGATGAGGAGTACGCACTCGACGGACGCGACGATGAGTCGCCCGGTCTTCAGCGCGTGCAGACGGCGCAGGCCGTCCGGCCCTTCGGGCGCCTGGGTCGCGACGTCGAGGTACTGCCCGCCGACCATGCCGCTCACCCCGGTGGCCCCCGCCAGCTCGGCGACCGCGCGCAGCACGGCCGCCGGGTCGCCCCGCTGCTGGGTCAAGACCAGACGGAACGCCTCGGCGTACAGCGCGTCGCCCGCGAGAATCGCCACGTCCTCGCCGAACGCGACGTGACACGTCGGCCGCCCGCGGCGCAGGTCGTCGTCGTCCATCGCCGGCAGGTCGTCGTGGATCAGCGAGTAGGTATGGATGAGCTCGACCGCCAGGGCGAGCGGCAGCACCTCGCGCTCGCCGCGGCCGAGGGCACGCGCCGTCGCCAGTGCGAGCACCGGCCGCACCCGCTTGCCGCCCGCGAGCAGCGAGTACCGCATCGCCTCGAGGAGGCCCGCGGCGTCCTGGCCGCCGTTCTCCCCCAACGGCAACGTGCGCAGCTCGGCTTCGACGAGCTCGCGCAGGTCGTCGGGGTAGCCCCCAGGTCCCGGCACTACAACAGGCTGTCCTGCCCGGGAATCGGCTCGCTGGCCGCCGCCCGCGCGCGACGCTCGAGCTCCGCCGCGGCCTGTGACGCGACGGCCGCGCAGTCCTCCACGACGGTGGCGGCGGCGTCGGCGCTCAGGTCGCCGGAGCGCAGCTGCTCGGCGGCGCGCTCCAGGCGCTCGACGAGCGGATCGAGCGCGGCTCCGGGATCGGCGGTCGGATCAGGCATCCTGCGGGGAAGTCTCACGGATCTCGCGCAGCGCCGCCGAGAGGATCCCGTTGACGAACCCCGGTGCATCGGCCCCGGAGAAGGTCTTCGCGGTCTCGACCGCCTCGTCGATCGCGCCCTCCGGCGGGATCGCCGTGTCCGCCGGCGCGGCGTCAGGGTGGAGCATCTCCAGCAGCGCGACCCGCAGGATCGCGCGCTCGAGCGGCGCGATGCGGTCGATCGTCCACCCGTGCGCGTGGCGCGAGATCACCGCGTCGAGATCGTCGGCGTAGTCCTGGGTGGCGTGGGCGAGCGCCCGGGTGAACAGCGACGCGTCACGCTCGAAGACGTCGTCCAGCTCGCGGTTCGTGAGCTGGGCCTGGTACAGGGCGAAGACGGCGGCGCGACGC
Source organism: Solirubrobacteraceae bacterium (assembly GCA_051306365.1). GTDB lineage: Bacteria > Actinomycetota > Thermoleophilia > Solirubrobacterales > Solirubrobacteraceae > Svornostia. The sequence goes on along the minus strand of JBPPNC010000204.1, from coordinate 1,331 downwards.
TGGTCGGTGCGGCGGCTCACTACGCGCGCGACATGTAATCGCCGGAGGAGGTCTGGACCTTGACACGGTCGCCGATGTTCACGAACAGCGGCACCTGGATCGTGGCGCCCGTCTCGAGCGTCGCGGGCTTGTTGCCGCCACCGGACGCGGTGTCGCCGCGCAGGCCCGGCTCGGTCTGGGTGACCTCGAGCTCGACCGACGCGGGCAGCTGGAGATCCGACGGCTGGCCGTCGATGAACAGCACGTCGACCTCGTCGCTGGCCTTCGTCCACCGCAGCGCGTCCTTCAGCACGGCCTCCGGGATCGCCATCTGCTCGAAGGAGCCGGTGTCCATGAAGTGCGCGTCATCACCGTCGGCGTAGAGGAACTGCATCTTGCGCGCCTCGGTGCGGACCGCCCGGAACTTCTCGCCCGCGCGGAAGGTCTTGTCGATCACGTTGCCATCCGTGGAGCGGCGCAGCTTCGTGCGCACGAACGCCGGCCCCTTGCCGGGCTTGACGTGCTGGAACTCCACCACCTTGTAGATGATCCCGTCGACCTCGATGTGGTTGCCGTTCTTGAGCTGGTTCGTGCTGATCATGCCGCCAGGCAGGCTACTTGCTGCGACATCGCGTGCGCACGGAGCATGTCTGGCGGGCGCCCTCGGAGAACCCCGCGGACCGGCCGGTCGTCAGAGCCCGAGCCGCCTGACCACCGGTGTCGAGGTCACGCCGTGGAGGATGATCGAGGCGCCGGTGCACGCCACGACGGTCCAGTACACGAGTTCCGCCTCCCCCGTGGCGAGCGCCCCGCTGCCGATCCCGACGGCGACGTAGTAGAACGAGCCTATCCCGCGGATCCCGAACCAGCCGATGAACGCGCGCTCGGCGAGCGGGAGCTTCAGCGGGGCGAGCGCGACGATCGTGAGCAGCGGCCGGATCGCCAGAAGCAGGATCGCCGCAAGCAGCCAGCCGCCGACGCCCGGCGCCTGGAGCCCGGCGAGGGTCACGGTGCTGCCGAGCAGCAGCACGATCGCCAGTTCGGCGAACTGCTCCACCGTGCGGGCCCCGTGGTGCACTCGCGCGTGGAAATCGTGGTGACGCTCATACCTGCGGAACGCCAGGCCACCGGCGAACGCGGCGAGGAACCCGTACGCCCCCGCGATCTCCGTGAGCCCGTAGAGCACGAGCACGCTGGCCATCGCCAGCCAGCCGTCGAGCTGCGGGACGAGGATTCCGCGCGCGTGCAGCCGGGACACGGCGATCGCCAGGCCGCGACCGACCAGCCCGCCGAGCGCCAGACCGACCAGCGTGGCGTAGAGGACGTCGGCGAACACCCACTCCGCGAGCCAC
>JBPPNC010000073.1:0-3704 GCA_051306365.1 Solirubrobacteraceae bacterium | reverse complement strand
GCGTCGCCATCGCGAGGATCGCGACCGCCCAGGCGCCGAGCGCGAGCCGCGGTGGAGCGGCCCGGAGCGCCAGCAGGTACGCCAGGACGCCGACCCCGGCGTCGCACAGGACGCGCAGCACCCGCCAGGGGACGAGCGACGGGCCGAAGATCTCCTGGAGCCCGGCGAGCAGATACGCCTGGCCGGGCGGGTAGAACCACCAGAAGTCGCGGTACGGCACCTGCCCGTCGGCGATCCGCCCGGCGGCCTGGAGCATGAGCCCCTCGTCGTTGGGCTGGATGCCATGCCGGAAGCCGACGCCGGAGATCACGACGCCGGCGGCGAAGAGCAGAGCAACCCGCAGGCCTGTCGTCCGGGACACGGCCGGGTACCGTACCCACCGCATGGGTCCGATCGATGCGCTCCACCTCGACGGCGCCGACCTCGACGGGCTCCGCGCCGAGGTCCAGGCGGCCGTCGGCCGGTACGCCGACGGGGCGCGCACCGCTCCCTCGTTCCGGCCCGGCGTCGACCCGGTCCCCGTCGCGGGCCGGGTGCTTGACGCCGCCGACCTGCACGCACTCGTCGACGCGTCGCTCGACGGGTGGCTCACCGAAGGGCGCTTCGCCGAGGCGTTCGTCACCGGGCTGCGGGCTGCGACGGGGCGCGCCGCCGCCCTGCTCGTCGGCTCGGGCTCGCAGGCCAACCTGCTGGCGATCAGCGGGCTGCGCTCGCCGCTGCTCGACACGCCGCTGCAGGCGGGGGACGAGGTCATCACGCCCGCCGTCGGCTTCGCCACCACCGTGACCCCGCTCTACCAGACGGGTCTGCGCCCGGTGTACGTCGATGTCGCGCTCGACACGCTGAACCCGAGCACCGACGCGGTCGAGGCGGCGATCGGGCCGCGCACCCGGGCGATCGTCGCCGCGCACTGTCTCGGCAACCCGTTCGACGCGCCCGCGTGGGCGGCGCTCGCCGCCGAGCACGACCTCATGCTCATCGAGGACTGCTGCGACGCGCTGGGCTCCGAGATCGCCGGCGCCCCGGTCGGCACCTTCGGGGTCGCGTCGACCTACTCGTTCTACCCCGCGCACCACATGACGACGGGAGAGGGCGGCGCGGTCGGCGCGGACGACCCCGCGTGGATCCGCGCGCTGGAGTCCCTGCGCAACTGGGGCCGCGACTGCTGGTGCCCGCCCGGCGTCAACGACCTGTGCGGCCGACGGTTCGAGGGCCGGTACGGCGAGCTGCCCGAGGGCTACGACCACAAGTACGTCTTCAGCCAGTTGGGCTTCAACTTCAAGATGACCGACCTGCAGGCCGCGCTCGGCACGACGCAGCTGGCCAAGCTCGACGCGTTCGGCGCGGCCCGCCGCGCGAACGTCGCCCGGCTCGACGCCGCGCTGCGTCAGTTCGAGGACCGGCTGGTGCTGCCGCGCGTGCTCCCGGGCGCCGACCCGTCGTGGTTCGGCTACCCGATCACGCTGCGCGAGGGCGGCGCGGCCGAGCGCCGGGACCTCCAGCGCTTCCTGCTCGAGCGGAAGATCGACTCGCGGCTCGTCCTGGCGGGCAACCTGACGCGACAGCCTGCGCTGCTCGGCGCCGATCATCGGATCGCGAGCCCGCTGGCGAACGCCGACCGGATCACCGAGGCGTCGGTGTGGGTCGGTGTCGCACCGGGGCTCACGGCGCCGATGCTCGACTGGATCGCCGAGTCGATCGGCGCCTGGCTGGGTTAGCTTCGACATATGGGTCGACGGGCGGTCAGCGCAGTGCTCGCGGTAGTCGGCGCCGTGCTCGCCCTCGCGCCCACGGCGGTGGCGCCCGCGGCACCGCCACCGCTCGCGGACGTTCGGAGCTTCGCCCTCGCACTCGGCAACGGCACGCTGCGCGGCGACATGTCGACGTACGCGGCCTATGACCTCGTCGTCGTCGACGGGGAGGAGGCGACGGCCGAGCAGGTCGCCCAGCTGCGCGCCGGCGGGTCGACGGTCCTCGCCTACCTCTCGATCGGCAGCATCGAGCGCTGGCGGTCCTGGGCGCCGAAGGCCATCCCGTACCGGATGGAGCCGGTCGCGGGCTGGACGGGCGAGCGCTACGCCGACACGTCGAAGTCGGGCTTCCGTGACCTCATCGTCAAGGACGTCGCGCCGCCGATCCTCGGGAAGGGCTTCGACGGCCTGTTCCTCGACAACGTCGACATGATCGAGACGCATCCGCGCCAGCGCGCCGGGATGTTCTCGCTCCTGCGGCGCCTGTCAGGGCTGACCCACGCGCAACCCGGCCGCGTGCTCATGGCGCAGAACGGGGCCCGCGCGATGAGGCCGGTCGCCGGGCAGCTCGACGCGTGGAACCGCGAGGACGTGACGGCGACGTTCGACGGCTCCCACTACCGCGGCGTGCCCGCGGCGGCGTCCCGCGAGGCGCAGGCCGAACTCCGCGCGATGCGTCGCCGCGGCCTGCTCGTCACGGCGACCGATTACACCCGCGCCGACGGCACTGCCCTCGCCCGGCGCGCGGCGGCGCGCGCGTGCGCGGCGGGCGCGCTGCCGTTCGTCTCGGACATCGGTCTGACGCGCGTTCCGGCGCAGCCGCTGCGCTGCGGCTGAGCACGCCGTCCACATCGGAATGTCGAACGCTCTAGGTTGCAGCAATGCGCCTGCTGCTGCCGTTGCTCACCGCGGTCGTCCTGACGCTCGCACCGGCAGCGCACAGCGCCACGTTCGAGGTCGGGACGGGCCGCGATCCCGAGGTGGTCGCCGACCCGGACGGCACCGCGTACGTCGCGTGGCATCAGGCCGTCGACGTGAACACCACCCGCGTGTACGTGTGCCGCGTGGCCCCGGGCGCCGGCGCGTGCGACCGCATGAGGGTCTTCACGTTGGGCGGGCAGACCACCGATGCGGCGATCCTGCGCGACCCCGGCACCGGGGAGATCATCGTCGTCATCCAGCGGTCGTTCATCGACACCGGCGGCCCGGGGAACCTCGGCACGTTCATCTCGAAGTCGGCGAACCAGGGGCAGACGTGGTCGGCGCCGGTGCGGATCGCCACCGGCCAGGAGGGTGACCTCGGCAGCGCCGTGTTCGGCCCGGGCGCGTTTCGCATCACGACGCTGTCGGACTACGCGAACGTGAACGTCCAGTCGGCCGCGCTGGCGGGCGGCACGGCGACGAAGGCGTCGACCATGCTGTCGGAGAATGCCCTGACCGGCCAGCTCGCGAGCATCGCCAGCGACAGCATCCTGCTCGCCCAGCGCGACACCGGCCGCGATGGCGCGCTTCGGTGGCGCCGGTTCTCGGGCAACGCGGACCCGAACGTCGGCGCGAACTGGACCGCGGAGAAGGCGCAGCCCGGGATTCTCGCCGAGGCGGATCTCGGCGGCAACGGCCTCGCGCCGGTCATCGCCGCGGGCTTCGAGGGCGACACGACGGTCAACCCGCTCGTGGTGCGCCGCTACGACGCCGCGTCCAACGCCTGGGGTGGCGGCACGACGGTCATCGGCTCGGCGCCTGACGGCCTTCGGCCGTACATCGACCTCGATGGCGCCTCGAACGCCCACCTCTTCTACCTCTCCGCCGACCCGGAGGGCGACGGCCGCGAGCTGCGCTATCTCAGCTCCGCTGACGGCGTCACCTGGCCGACGAGGGCGCAGGTCCTCGACATCAGCGACAGCGCGATCGACGTCGCGTCGGCAGCGGGCCTCGGCGCCACCGGGGCCGCGG
>JBPPNC010000160.1:0-2825 GCA_051306365.1 Solirubrobacteraceae bacterium | reverse complement strand
ATCGTCTCTCCGGCGATCTCGACGGAAACCGTCGTCGGGTTGTTGAGACTCATATGCGGTTGTTCCTCTCTACGGGTGGGCCCTTCGGTCGGCCGACCCTCTTCTTTGCTTCATCTCTCTGATTCCGAACGGCGTCGAGTCTAGTGGAGGCGCGCGAGCCATTCGGCAGTCGGCACGCCACCGTGCAGGACGCCGCTGACGATGAGCGTCGGGGTCTGCGCGACGCCCGCCCGTAGGCCATCCTGGACGTCGCGTGCGACCCGCTCGGCGGTGGTCTCCGAGCGGCGATCGGCGTCGAACAGATCGACGTCCAGGCCCAGCTCCTGCGCCTTCGCCCAGAGGTGCGGATCGTCGATCCGGCCCTGGTCGGCGTACACCGCGTCGGCGAACGGCCAGAACGCATCCTGCGCCGCGGCGGCTTCCGAGGCCAGTGCGAGCGGGAGCGCACGCGGGTGGCGGGTCCGCAGGGCGAAGTGCCGCAGGCAGACCCGCACACCGGCCGCCCGCAGGCGTTCGTGTGCGACCGCGCAGTGTGGGCACGACAGATCGGCATAGACGACGACGAGCGGCCGGTCATCCGAGCCGCGGACGTGATCGTCATCCCGCAGCGAGGGGGCCGCTGCACTCGTGAGATCGCTCATCCCGCGCACCAGGCTAGGCCGTACCCCGGCTGATGCGCATCCACGTCCTGCACCGCGAACAGCTCCTCCCCGGCTCGCCCGAGGAGGTCTTCCCGTTCTTCGCCGACGCCCACAACCTCGAGGCGATCACGCCGCCGCTCCTGCGGTTCGCCATCGTCACGCCCGGCGACATTGAGATGCGGGTCGGTGCCCTCATCCAGTACCGCTTGAAGCTCCACGGCCTTCCCATCTCGTGGCTGACGTCGATCCAGCGATGGGATCCGCCGTACGCGTTCGTCGACCAGCAGATCAAGGGTCCGTACGCGCTCTGGCACCACTCGCACACGTTCGTCGACGACGGAGCGGGCGGCACGCTCATGACCGACACCGTGCGGTACGCCCTGCCGCTGAGCCCGCTGAGCGAGGTCGCGATGCCGCTGGTCCGGCGCGACCTCGCCACGATCTTCGACTACCGCCGTGACGAAGTGGCCCGGCGGATCCTCGCCGCCTCCGTGCCGGCCTGAGTGCCGGCTGTCACCCTTGCCGGGTGACGTCGCCGCCGACTCCGCCAGCCCCGATGCGCGACCGCGTCATCGAGGGCCTGCGCGCCGGCATCCCGTTCGGCGTCGCCTCCTTCGTGCTCGCGATGTCATTCCCCGTCGTCGCCGAGCAGGCCGGGTTCGGGCCGATCGCCGCCATGGCCGCGAGTGTGCTCATCTTCGCCGGGTCGGCGCAGTTCACGGCGGTCGCGGTCCTCATCCAGGGCGGCGGTGCGGGCGCCGCGATCGCGGCGGCGACCCTCATGAACGCGCGGTATCTCCCGATGGGCATCGCGCTCGCACCCTCACTCGTCGGCGGGCGCCTGCGGCGCGCGATCGAGGGCCAGGCGGTGGTCGACGCGTCCTGGGCCATGGCGTCACGCGGCGACGGGACGTTCGACCGCGGCATCCTCTTCGGATCGACGCTCGCGCTGTACGTCGGCTGGGTCAGCGGAACCGCGGCGGGCGTCGTCGCGGGCGACCTCCTGGCCGACCCCGAGGCGCTCGGCCTCGACGCCATCTACCCGGCGTTCTTCCTCGCGCTCCTGTTCAACGAGACGCGCAGCACCCGAGGCCGTGTCGCGGCTGCGCTCGGCGCGGCGATCGCGCTCGTCCTGACGCCCGTCGCCCCGGCGGGACTCCCCGTGCTGCTGGCGAGCGCCGCCGCCCTGATCGCCCTCTGGCGCCGGTCTGCCTCATGAGCACGCCGATCGTCGTCATCGTGGCGCTCACCGTCACGACCCTCGCGATCAAGGCGCTCGGCCCGATCACCGTCGGTGGCCGCGAGCTGCCCGGGTGGGCACGCGACATCGTGTTGCTCCTTGGCCCGGCGCTGCTCGCAGCGCTCGTCGTCACGCAGACCTTCACCGACGGGCAGCGGCTCACCGTCGGGCCGGAGGCCGGCGGCGTTGCCCTGTCGGGCGTCGTGATGTGGCGCACCGGGTCGGTCGTCGCGACCGTCGGCACCGCGGCCGCGGTCACCGCCGTGCTGCGCGCGCTGGGCTGACGCTCAGGCCGCGGCGGCCGCGAGGCCGTCGAACAGCAGGTTCGCGCCGGGCAGCTCGCCCGGGTTGGCCGCGAGGTGCGACCACTTCACGACCTGGTCGGGCCCGATGACCACGATGGCGCGGTTCGTCATGCCGCCCGGCTCGAAGAACGCACCGAACGCCTTGGACGCCTCGCCCTTCGGCTCGAAGTCCGAGAGCTGCGGAATGGTGACGCCGAGCTTCTCGCGGAACGCCGTCTGGCTGTACAGCGAGTCCGTGGAGACGCCGTAGACGACGGCGCCCTGCTCGGTGATCTGCCCGAGGACCTCTTCGTAGATCTGCAGCTGGTCGGTGCAGACCGGGCTGAACGCGAACGGGTAGAAGACGAGGATCGTGGTGGTACCCGCGAGATCCTCGCGGGTGAACGCCTCGCCGTCCTCGCGCTTCAGGGTGAACTCAGGGACGGGCGTGCCGGGCGCGATGATGCTCATGCGAACGATACGGACGACCCTGCCGAACCGCTTACTTGCGGAGGCCGAGTTCCTTGAGGAGCGCGCGGTACCCCTCGAGGTCGTCGCGCTGGAGGTAGTTGAGCAGCCGACGGCGCTGGCCGACGAGCATGAGCAGACCACGACGCGAGTGATGGTCCTTCTTGTGCGAACGAAGGTGCTCGGTCAGGT